>DASZQB010000033.1:0-43216 GCA_035550135.1 Verrucomicrobiales bacterium | reverse complement strand
TGGGCGGGACGGGAGGAGGTTTGGGGCGCCATGCGGGTTCGGGGATTTCGCCGTAGCGCATTTGCCAGTCGGGGTCGGATTCGGGGAGGGGTGAGGAAGGGATCGTTACGTTGGGGTTGGTAACGATAGCGGAGGGAAATGAGGGGTTGGGGGCGGGGGATAATGGAGAATGGTTAGTGGATGAATGGGTGGAGGGGGATAAGGGGGAATCGGGAATGGATGAATGGGCCGGGGGAGGAGGGGATGCGGTGGTTGAGCGGCGAGGCGGGTTGGGAGAGGGGGCGGGACGGGGTTTTCGGCGGGTGGGAGGGGTTAAAGTGGTTTGATTTGGTTTGATTCGGTTTGATTCCGGGGGAGAGGAAGGAGGTGGAAGGACGGGTTCGGGAGGAGGAAAGGAGGGTTCGGGAGGTGTGGGGCGGAAGGAGCTGTCGGTGGGAAGGGGACTGGAAGTGCCCCGGCGGTGCTGCCAATTGCGGTGAAATGCATATTCCTGCATCCGGACGCGGGCGGAGTGGAGTTCGCCGCGGCGGAGGGTGTGGAGATCGCGGACGAGGGGGGCGAGCTTCTTGAGATCGGTGAGGGCGGGGGCGTCGGGGTTGCCGTCCCATGCGGCGAGAGCAATGCCGTATCGAGCGGCGAGGAGGCGGGCGGCGTGGTCGGCCATGCGGCCCGCGGTTTGATCGAGGTCCTCCGCGGTTTCGGCGGCGTCGCGGGCACGGTCGAGGAGTTCGTTGCGGAGCTGCCACTCGACGAAGCCGCCGTTTCGCCACTCGGACAGGTTTTGCTCGCTGATGGGACGGCCATCGAAGTGATCATCGAGGACTTCCCGGACTTCAGGAAGGGAATTGAGCCACGCGAGAAGGTGGGGGCCGGGGACGCCGCGTTCGAGCTGGCGGTTGAGTTCGTCGCGAAGGGCCCGGGGGAGGCGGGCGATTTTGCCGTTTCGTTTCATGGGGACGGAGCTGGTGTTTGTTGTTATCGATACGGCGGGGATTAACGGGGTCCGGTGTCAAGTGGTTTTGTGCGGGGAAAGCACCAAGCACCAAGCAGCCAAGCACCAAAGAAGCTCCAAACATCAACTCTCAAATCGGCGTGTGCTAGCAAAGTTCCCAAATCACAGGCTTGTCAGAACGATTGAATTTCTAATAAATCGAGTCGGAACTACCGCTTTGCTAAACCCCTCAGCAATTGCTTGGTGAGCCATGAAATCGCTGGATTGGCGACTTATTCGCACTTGGAATGGCTCTCAATATCGGGCCTTCGAGGAGTTGTGTTGCCAGGTAGCGCGCACCGAGATGGAGCATCTACCGAAAAGATCCCGTTTCTTTCGACGCGGCACCCCTGATGGAGGAGTCGAGTGTCATTGGGAGCTTCCCAATGGTGAGATTTTGGGGTGGCAGGCCAAATTTGTAACCGAATCTCCGCGCACGAAACTATGGAGTGAGCTTGATGACTCCGTGAAGACGGCAATAGAGCGAAATCCCACCTTGAGTCGCTACACTGTCTGCCTGCCGCAGTCATTGCCAGATGAACGCCGGACAAATAAAAAATCGGCGCGGCAGCGATGGGACGAACATGTTTCCAAGTGGGAGGGCTGGGCAGAAGACCAGAACCGGAAAATCGAGTTCGTCCTATGGGATGAGAGCATTCTGCTCGAATTCCTTGTTAAGCCAGTTCATATTGGGCGCCGGGCATTTTGGTTCGGTGGGCCAGCTTTCACCCAACAGTGGTTTTCAGATAACGGGGTGCGCCCTGCTGTGCGGCAAGCCAACAAACGTTATACGCCGCCTCTCCATATTGACCTGCCAATTCAACAAACCATCGCGTTCCTGCGTCGAGACTCGGCGTTTCACCAAAGACTCCGTGAGGAGGCAGATTCGATTCGAGATGCGATGGAGGATTGTCTTGGCTCCCTTCTCACGAGGGCTTCAGACTCAGGATTAATCACCTTGAAGCTCTCCTTGCAGAGGTTGGCGGAGGTCATCGCCTCCTGGTCAGGCACAATTTATGGTTCGCTTGATGCGCACGGAGCACTTAGCTCCCTAACAGGCGTAAGGAGGGCAGTTGCCACGACAGCCACAGAGATCCAACGTCGCGAGGAACAATCCAAGGAAAATCGCAGCTACGATGCGGGTCGCCTTTGGCATTTCCACGATGTGTTGATAGACGCCGAAGCCTTTGTCAAATCTTCGGAAGTGAATGCCGCGCTCTCTGGCCGCTTGATTGTGACAGGAGGAGCGGGCTCCGGCAAAACTCATCTTTTCTGCAAAGTCGCTGAGATCTCCTTGCAGGAGAACCGCCCCGTCCTCCTCATGCTGGGAGAGCAATTTGAACAGAGTGAAGAACCGTGGACACGAATCATGCGGCTCATGGGGCTGTCGTGTGGAAGGGACGAATTTCTCGGTGCCTTAGATGCATCTGGGGAGGCTTCGGGTTGTCGCGCGCTCATTTTGCTGGATGGTTTGAATGAAGGTCCCGGAATTGCCTATTGGCGCAGGCATTTGGGTGCAATACTTGAACACCTGAAACCCTGGCCGCATGTCGCCCTTGGGCTGAGCCTTCGGGACGCCTACGAGGGAGACATTCGTAAGGTAGTGGGACAAGATGCGGCGTGGACTTCACATACGGGATTTCGGGGCAAGGCCGGTGAAGCCGCGCGTCATTTCTTCCGCCATTACCAATTGGCGGAGCCAAACATGCCGGTCCTTGATCCCGAATACGAAAACCCATTGTTCCTAAAACTGCTCTGTGAGTCTCTCTCAAGGCAACACGGATTGAGTTTGAGTGATCCGCCAAGTTTTCGGGAACTTCTACAGATGGTTCTAAATGACGCGAACGAACAGATAGCAGTCGAATTGGACTACGATCCCTCCGAGCGATATGTGCACCGAGCGGTCGCTCGAATTGCTGAATTGATGCGGCAAGAGGGCGAGAGTTGGCTGGAGTGGTCTCAAGTAAGGGAAGAACTTAATAAACTAAAGCCTTCCGAAAGTCATAGCCGTTCTCTTGCGCAGCGACTGATCGGTCAGGACCTGTTAGTGAGGGCAAAGGCACCCTATCCAAACGGAGAGGAGGATCGTGTGCGCTTTACTTACCAGCGGTTTAGCGACTTTATTCTTGTGGAAGAGTGGCTTCTTCAGGAGCGAACTGCCGGACGTGACGGCACCGCACTGCTACAAGAATGGGAAGCAAATGCTGAGTGGGACGCTTCGGCCCGCACGTGGCTTGAAGCGGCGGCTACAATCTCTCCGGAAATCGGCGGACCCGAATTACCGGACCTTATTCCCGGAGCCATTGAATATCCCGCGCTTCGCTCTGCCTTTTTACATAGCATCGTCTGGCGGCCCAGGCGGACCGTTACGACTGCCACCAAAATTGCCGTGCTTTCCCTCCTTGAGCGACGGGATGAAGCGAGAGCAGACACATTTGATACGCTCCTTGCGGTCACATCGCGGCCAAACCATTCGCTGAATGCGGATTGGCTGGATAACTTCCTGCGTCCGTTTCCGATGCCTGAACGGGATTCGATATGGTCCACCTCCATTTTCGGAGGGTGGGATTCGGAAGGCAATGTGCACAGGCTCATCGAGTGGGCTTGGCAGGAAAATGCTGGAGCGGGCTTGGGCGACGAGATAGTGCGCCTGTCATCTCAATCGCTCGTCTGGATGCTTACCACTTCAGATCGCTTCGTAAGAGATCGTGCCACAAAGGCGTTGGTTTCCCTCCTCGAAAACCGGCTGGAAATCATGCGCTGGTTGCTCGGCCACTTTGCCGACGTGCCAGAGCCATATGTGCAGGAACGACTTTACGCCGTTGCTTACGGCTGCGCCTTACGAACGGCTGATTTACAAGGGCTGTGGTTATTGGCACAAGAGGTGTACGATCGAATCTTTCGAAACGGCAATCCGCCGCCCAACGTATTGCTGCGAGACCATGCTCGGAGCCTAGTGGATACTGCGCGGCGAAAGGGGGCGCGGTTGGATTTTTTCGAGCAATTGACCATACCTCCGTACTCCTCGGAGCCTCCGTCGGAACCGCCCGCGATCGACGATCTGAAAAAGGCATTTCACTACGACGACTGGACGGAGAAAGGGCATGGAAGTTCGTCGGCGATTTATCATTCAGTCACTGATCACGATTTTAATTGGTACACACTTACTGAAGCGTATCACTGGTCAGGTGAACTGAGGAGTGGCTCGTTGCGCCGTTCTCCTCGGAGGCTGTTTCAGGCCCTGCTCGCACGGCTACCTGAAAATCACGCGGAGATTGTTATGAATCTTGCTGATTGTTATGCCCGAGTGAGCAGACCTTGGGCGGATGAAACTGACAGGTCGGAGATACCTCCAATTATTGAGTTAACCGAAAAAGCTTTGCCACGTCTTATTGGGAAACCCCGCGCACGGCTCCTACTCACCCGAATCAGGCCATACTTGCGCGATCGTCGAGCGGACAAATTCAGCAGCCATTTCGACAAGCGGTTATTCGTTAGGCTCGTCCTCCAACGAATTATTGAATACGGATGGCGCAGTGAACTCTTCGGGGATTTCGATCGGGAGGTTTCGTCGCAGGGAAGGTCTACGCGCAAGGCAGAACGCATCGGGAAAAAGTACCAATGGATGGCCTATTATGAACTCCTCGCCCGCATCAGCGATAATTTCGGACCTGCGGATGACGAGACGCCGGCAATGAGCCAACGGGAATGGGAGTGCGGCTTGTGGCCGACTGGGGAGAGAGATTTAGATCCGTCACTGCTGATTCGCAGCACGAAACGCGACGGGTGGGGAGTTAATCACGTGAATTGGTGGACGCCGCATCGCTACGCTTCATGGCATTCAAAACCCAGGCCTGCCGAGTGGCTGCGCTCTGCCGATGACATTCCGAATCCGGAAGAATTTCTCTCACTGCGTGATCCAAAGGGGGAGGAATGGTTGTTGCTTGAAGGATTTCACGAGTGGGAACGGAAATTCGTCAATGACGAGGCTTGGCAGCCGGAACGCGATCGTCAGAAGCTTCATTACCTTTTCCGTTCCTATTTGGTGAAGACAGAACATCTGGAGGCGATTCTGAAATGGGGAAGGCGACAGAACTGGATAAATGACCGCTTACCAAAACCAGAACACTTTTTTCACGTTCATCTTCACGAGCACTACGAAAGCCCGCTGTTTGACACTGCGCTTGAAGACGATTTAATTAACGATTGGAGAAGTGGGGACTCATTCCCTCATCCCATTGTTCGGACAAGCGCTGAATACATGTGCGAGCACAATGTATACGACTGTTCTCTGGACTATACAGTTCTTCTGGCGCTTCCCTCACGCTGGCTGGCTCGAAAAGCAGGGATCCATATTTCGGGCCGAAACGGAGACTTTGTGGCACCCAATGGTCGTCTTATCGCGTTTGATCCTTCAACCCGCGAGAAAGGCCAAAGCGTCGTCCTATTCAAGAAGTCTGCCTTGCTGGAAACACTCGCGCGAGAGCGCATGGCCATCTTTTGGACTTTGCTTGGCGAGAAAAACATTTATCCGCCGGAACTGAACCGCGATCCCTGGCTTGGCCGCCTAACGCTGCTTGGAATTTACTCGTGGAAAGACAGCAAAATCGTTGCAGAGTTGAGAACGGAGTTTCAAGATGGAAGGGGCTAACGATACGGGGCGATAGTCCTAGCGGATTGAGTGCTATCCGGGTTAGGTGCGCGGCATTTTTTCTTGAGCCGCCGGATATTCCGTGGATGGAGGGACGGCACTGGGTAATGGATAGTGAAGGAATTGATAATGGGATCTGGCGGAAGGGAGAAGACTTGCGTTTCAGGCGGTGACAGCGTCGCGCATGGGGCGGGCGCTGGGGGGCGGCGGCTGACGGCCTTCGCGTTCCATTTCGTCCACTTCTTCACGAACCAAGGCACAGAGTTGGGAGTATGAATCCTCTTCGGTATCGGCGTGGCACACACCGCCCCATGGGAACAAATCAGGGCAGTAGCCAATATAGGCCTGATCTTCGTCGCTCCAGAGGACATAGCGGAGATATCTGTCGGCGGCTTTCATCGGGAAGTTTCTTCTATAGCGTTGCGGATTTCGCGTTCCTGGTAGGGCTTGGCATCGGCCCCGTCGGCTCCGCTCAAGATAATGGATCCGCGGAAATTTGCGTGCCGGAATTTTCGATGAGATCCTTTGCCGCCAGGGACGAGCCGGAAACCGGCCCGCTCAAGGTCTGAGATTAGTTGGCGCACTTTACGAGGCATGGGTGGCGGGTAGGAGAGCGACCGGGAGAATACAAGGCATTTGATGCGCGACCACTTCGGTCAATTACGGCGCGAGGGCCGCAACAAAAAACGGCGTCCGTTTCCGGACGCCGTTTTGCTTGAAGGGGAGGGATGGGTTCCCGGTGTGGTTAGCGGGAGTAGAGTTCGACGACGAGCTGTTCGTTGACGATGGGGTCGATTTCCTCGCGGCTGGGGAGGCGGTTGACTTTGCCGCCGAGTTTGTCGCGGTCCTGGGTGAGCCATTCGGGGACCATGACGGCCTGGGTGAGGTCGAGGGCGCGGAGGCCCATTTGCTGGGCGCGGGGGCTTTGCTTCATGGCGATGATGTCGCCCTGTTTGACCTGCGCGGAGGGAATATTCACTTTTTTGCCGTTCACGGTGACGTGGCCGTGGCTGACGTACTGGCGGGCGGCGTTGCGGGAGTTGGCGAGGCCGAGGCGGTAAACGACGTTGTCGAGGCGGCACTCGAGCATCTGGAGGAGGATCTCACCGGTGACGCCACGGCGGCGGGAGGCTTCTTCGAAGATGCGGCGGAATTGTTTTTCGAGGACTCCGTACTGGTAGCGGAGTTTTTGCTTTTCGGCGAGGGCGACGGCGAAGTCGGACTGTTTTTTGCGTCCGCTGCGTGCGCCGTGCTGTCCGGGGCCGAAGGGGCGGCGCTCCTGGGCTTTGGAGGGGCCGTAAATGGCGACTCCGAAGCGGCGGCTGATCTTGTCTTTGGGGCCGGTGTAACGTGCCATACGGAAAAGGGTCTCGAATGAGGGGAAAGGGGGTTACACGCGGCGGGCTTTGGGGGGACGGCAGCCGTTGTGGGGAACGGGGGTGACGTCCTTGACGGTGGTGACTTCTACGCCAATGGCGGAGACGGCACGGACGGCGGATTCGCGTCCGGCGCCGGGGCCTTTGACGCGGACTTCGGCTTCACGAAGGCCGTGGCCCATGGCCTGGCGGCAGGCATCCTGAGAGACCATCTGGGCGGCGTAGGCGGTGCTCTTGCGGCTTCCTTTGAATCCCATCTTGCCGGCGCTGGACCAACCGAAGACGTTGCCGCGGTGGTCGGTGATGCTGACGATGGTGTTGTTAAAAGTGGAGAGGACGTGAACGATGCCGCTGGTGATGTTCTTGGAGCCCTTGGCCTTGACGACCTTGGGTTTGTTCTCCTCCGGATCGAGAAGGGCGGCGACGGCCTGCTTGGCGGCGAGGGCAGCGGCTTCTTTGGCGTCGGGCGCGGGTGCTGCGGGGGCGGCAGGAGGAGCAGCAGGTGCGGGTGCTGCTGCGGGGGCGGCGGGTTGTTCTTCGGCCATGGAAATGCGGTTTTTTAAAAAGAATGACGGTTACTTCTTGGCCTTCTGGACGCCGACGGTGCGGCGGGGGCCTTTGCGGGTGCGGGCGTTGGTCTTGGTGCGCTGGCCGCGGACGGGGAGGCCTTTGCGGTGACGGATGCCGCGGTAGCAGTTGATCTGCTGGAGGCGCTTGAGGTTGAGCTGGAGGTCACGGCGAAGGTCGCCCTCGATGGCGATGCCGTTGGCCTGAATGACGGACACGATGACGCCGATCTGCTCGTTGGTGAGCTCGCCGGTGCGGGTGTCGGGGTTGATGTTGGCCTGGCCGAGGATCTTCTTCGCGAGGGGAAGACCGATGCCGTAGATGTAGGGGAGGGAAGCTTCGATGCGCTTCTCGTTGGGGATATCAACGCCGAGGAGTCGTGCCATAAGTCAGCAGGTGGAAAGTAATATTAGTTGCCCTGGCGCTGTTTGTGACGGGGGTTTTTGCAGATGACGCGCACCACTCCCTCGCGGCGGACGACGCGGCAGGATTCACAGAGTTTTTTGACGGAAGGACGAACTTTCATGGAAAAGAAGGAGGGGAAGGAGCGCTTTATCCCGCTCACACCCGGCGGTTTGAAGGAACCGCAGACGAGCCCGGTGAAGAGACAAAAACGCCGCGTCGTGCCTGAAAAGGCACCGAAGCGGGAGGCGACCCGTAGCATACCGCCCCCGCGTGGCAAGTGGCAAAATGAGGATTTTTTAGAGTTTTGGCCCGGGAGGGCGCGCTGGCAGGAGGCCGGAAAAGCAGGGGAAATGATTAAGAAGGGCGAAGGAAAAACCATCTTCCCCTTGACCGTAAAGGAAACGCGCCGAACTCATGGGGCTGATTTCCGGCCCCGCGCTGAGGGGTCGCACTCCAAAAAAATCCGGGGCCATCCGGTGCTGCCAGTGCGAAAACGAAGCGCCCGGCGGCAGTCCGCGGACAGCGGTCACCGTCACTCCGCGGCGCTCAGATTTTCCTCCCCGTTACCAACCCTTTTCCCCACAGACCACTTCATGATCGGCAGACTGTTCGGCTGGTTTTCCAACGATATCGGAATCGACCTCGGCACGGCAAACACCCTCGTTTATGTACGGGATCATGGCATCGTGCTGCGCGAACCGTCCGTAGTGGCGGTGAAGGCGGGCACCAGCGAGGTGCTGGCGGTGGGTGATGACGCCAAGCGGATGCTGGGGCGAACGCCGGGGAATATTGTGGCGATCCGTCCGCTGCGGGACGGAGTGATCGCGGATTTTGAAGTGACGGAGGCGATGCTGCGGCACTTCATTCAGAAGGTGCACAACAGCCGGCGGATGGCGCGCCCGAGAGTGGTGATCGCGGTGCCGAGCGGGATTACGGAAGTGGAGAAGCGGGCGGTGAAGGAGAGCGCGACGCAGGCGGGAGCGCGGGAAGTTTATTTGATAGAGGAGCCGATGGCGGCGGCGATCGGCGTGGGGCTGCCGGTGCAGGAGGCGGCGGGGAATATGATCGTGGATATCGGCGGGGGAACGACGGAGGTGGCGCTGATTTCGCTGTCGGGAATCGTTTACAGTAGAAGTGTCAGGGTGGCGGGCGATGAGCTGGATGAGGCGGTAATGCAGTATATGAAGCGCGCGTACAATTTGATGATCGGCGAGCGCACGGCGGAGGACATCAAGATTCGGATAGGGTCGGCGTATCCGATGACGAAGGAAACGACGATGGAGGTGAAGGGACGGGACATGGTGGCGGGGCTGCCGAAGACGATAACGATTACCAGCCAGGAGGTGCGGGAGGCGCTGCTGGAACCGTTGAATACGATCATTGATTCCGTGCGGGTGACGCTGGAGCGCTGCCCGCCGGAACTCTCCGCGGACCTTGTGGACCGCGGACTGGTGCTGGCCGGCGGAGGGGCCTTGCTCCGCGGGCTGGATAAACTGCTTTCTGAGGAAACCGGACTGCCGGTGCATGTGGCGGAGGACCCGCTCAGCGCCGTGGCCGAGGGCACCGGCAAGGTGCTCAGCGAACTGGCGTTCCTCAAGAAGGTGACCACCAAGGACACCTAACGCGGGGTAGCATGCGGCCATGAGAAAGCTCAATCTCGTCGCTCTCGCGATTTTCATCGCGGCCATGGTGTGGGCTTTCATTCTGCCGGCTTCGACGACGCGGACGATTCAGAATCGCGTGGGGGCGATCTTTGCGCCGTTCAAGCGCACGGGGGCGAATGTGCAGGACGCGCTGACCGGAGCGAACGAGGAGACGCGGACGCCGGAGCAACTGCGCGCGCTGAATGAGAAACTGGCGATCGAGAATGCGCAGTTGAAGATTTACCGTGACCGCGAGCAGCAGATCCTGACGGAATTGAACAAGGTGAATGCGCTGCTGAAGTTTGATCAGCGCACGGAACTGAGCCTGATTCCGGCGAAGATTATCGTTAGGAAAACCTCCGCGTGGTACCGCGGAGCAACGATCGACAAGGGGTACCGCCAGGGCGTGCAGGATGGAAGCCCCGTCATTCTCCCGACCGGCCCGGAAGGCCGTGCGAGCCTCGTGGGCCGGGTGGCCCGCGCGGGCGAAAACGAATCCGAAATCCTCTTCATCACCGACGAGCTGTGCAAGGTCGCCGGGCAGATAGAGGGCGCAAAAGATGAACTGAAACTGCGCGGCATGCTGGAAGGTGTGAGGGTATCCACTTCACGCCGTCCGGAACTCCGCCTCCGCTACCTTTCCAAAGACGCTAAAGTCGAAAAGAACCGCCGGGTGATCTCGGCGGACAACACCAACCGCTTTCCTCCCGGACTCACGCTGGGAACCGTCGTGGATTTTCGCCCTGGAGATGCCTCCAGCGAAGCCATCGTGGAACCCGCCGTGAATCTCGATGATTTACCTTACGTATTCGTGATGGAGCAGAAAGTGGAGGTCCAGCCCCCGCCGCCGCCTGCCTCCCCACCACGATGATCTTCGTACTGCTGCTGTTCATACTCATGGCCACGGGTTTCGTGGCGCAGGATTTCATCCCGGATATCGACTGGGCCTGGCATGCGCGCATCTTTGCGGTGCCGATCATATTCTTCGCGTGTGCGATCAGCCTGCCGTTTCCGGTGATGCTGGTTTTTGCGTTCGCCACGGGTTTCGTGTGGGATGCGCTGAATCATGTGGCGGTGAATTTTCCGGATGTGGCTCATGCGGCCCTGGAACTGGATGCGGTGCCGCCCGGACCGGCGGGGGCGTTTGGTTTTTCCATCTTTTTGTATGCGCTGCTGGGTTCGATGATGCACGGGATAAGACCGCTTTTTCGACGAGGGCGATGGGAGTTGCCCGTACTGATGACGGGAGCGGGCACGTTCCTGCTGCTGACGCTGGATTATCTGTTCATCAACTTCCGCCGCGCGGGGTTCTCGATGCCGGTGGAGGTTTGGTATCACATCGGCGCCACGGCGGTGCTCAGCATGATCATCGCGCCGTTTGTCTTTTTTCTCATCGACCGTCTCGCCAAACTCAGCGGATACAGCATCCGCTATGAGGGACTCAACTATCGCCGCTGGACTGTGCCATGATCTATTCACACCGCATCCGTCTGCTGATGCTCGCCGTCGTGATCGTCGGCGGGTGTCTTCTGCTTTTTTACCGGCTCTGGTTTCTGCAGATCGAACAGCAGGAAGTCTATATCGCCAAACAACCGGTGTCGGATACGGCGAAACAGCGTGTGCCAGGGACGCGGGGGCGCATTCTGGATCGCAACGGGATCGAGTTTGCCCGCAACGATACGAATATGGAAATAGGGCTGAATCTCTCGGCCGTGGAAGCGGCGTGGCGGGAAAAACACCATGAAGAGCTTCGGAAAAACAAGCTGGCGGTGCCGACATTCAGCTATGGAGCGCGCAAGGAGGAAACGACGGATATCATCGCGCTGCTGAATGAGATGGTGTTTCCGGAGTTGAACCGGCTGAAGCTTTACCGCAGGCCTTCGTCGCCGGAGGAGGCGGAGAAGCAAAAGCAGGCAATCATTACGCACTATTTGACGTACAAGGGTGTCATTCCCTTTCCGTACGAGAAGAATCTGCTGCAGAGCGATGAGGAGGATTTCAAACGCTTTACGGCGTATGCGGAGAACGCGCCTAACATTCCCGGAATCACCCTGACAGAACGTCCAAAGCGGCGCTATCCGCTGAAGGCGATGGCGGGGCATTTGATAGGATACATCCGGGAGAACCGCGACTCCAAGCTGCTGCCGCAGGAGGAGATTCAGGCGATGAACAAGGAGATTGCGGAAGCAGCGGCGGCGGGCCGGGCAAAGAGAACGTACTTTTTGGAAGCGGATGACTTTGGCGTGTCAGGGCTGGAGCTGTCCCAGGAGGAGAAGCTGCGCGCCAAACCGGGCGAGCGCATCTGGCGGATCAATGAGCATGGACGCCTCACCGAGGAGGATGAGTCGCGGCGCCGCGAACCGGTACCGGGAGCGGACGTTTTCCTGACAATCGATGCGCGCATTCAGATGATTGCGGAAATGGCGCTGCGGGACGCAGGACCCATTCCTGTGGGACGCGGAGCGGCGGTGGTGATGGACCCGAATACCGGCAAGATTTATGCGATGGCCTCCGTGCCGTCTTATGATCCGTCGATCTTCATTCCGCCGCAGGATCCGCAGGCAATCGAAGAGGTGTATAAAGATCCGACGCAGCCGATTTTTCCAAAGGCGCTGCGGGCGGATACGCCGGGTTCCACGTTCAAGCCGATGACGGCACTGGCGGCCTCTACGGTTGGTAAAGGCGGCACTTCCTGGAACTGTTCAGGGTCCGTGGACTACGGACGGCCAATCGCCTGCTGGATAAAGGCCAAGGGCGGGTCGCATGGAACGATCGGCTTGCAGGATGGAATCAAATTCTCCTGCAATTGCTTCTTTATGCAGATGGGCAATGCCGCCGGGATTGACAGTATCGACAAAGTGAGCGGGCTATTCGGTTTCGGTGAGCCTGGTTCGCCCAAGCCATCGGGCATCGAAGTGCCGGACCTCGAGTCTAACGGATGTGTTGGGTCCCGAAGCTGGTGGGCGGCGAAGGGACGCGGCGCGTGGACGCCTTCGGAGACCGCTTACATATCCATGGGTCAGGGGCTTTGCACGGCCACTCCTCTGCAAATCTGCATGCTGGCGGCGGCAATCGGCAATGGGGGTAAAATTTACCGGCCGACTCTCATTGATCACTATAAAGAATATCAGGTGGATCGTGACGGAGTTCGGAAAACGGTGATTTCAGAGTTCAAGCCAAACCTTGTGGCGGACCTGCTCAAAATGGGCGCGAAGCAGCGGGATTTTGACAACATTCGCGAAGGCATGAGGCGTGTTGTGAATGAACAACGCGGAACGGGGGGCGCGGCGCGCTCTGAAATGTGCATCGTGGCCGGAAAGACCGGAACGGCACAAAAAAAAGGTGAAGGCGCGCGCGCCGGCGTGCCGGACAACCGGACGTGGTTTATGTCATTCGCACCGTACGACAAACCGACGCTGGCGGTAGTGGTGATGGTGATGAACGGCGAGGCGGGAGGAAAAGTCTCGGCGCCGATTGCCAAGCGTATCATTGAGCAAACGCTGGGACTTTGGGCGGGCACTTATAAGATAGCTCCGCAGCCGCTGGAGCCGGCGAAAGGTCACTTCAACAAACTCGATCAGGTGGTTTATGAAGGCGAGAACGTTCCGGCTGTGGAACCGCAGGATGAAGACAGCACGACTTCGGATGAAGAGGACACGGAAGCGGTGGCGGTGGTCGCCGCCGCGGCCAATGCGCCGAAAACGGTGCCCCCCAAGGCGCAGGTCATTGAAGAGGACGACTCGCACACCATGACGCGGCAAACGCTTCAGCCTGTGCAATTTCGCATGAAAACAGATCCCCCCAATCCACCGCCTGCGCCCTCTGCGGCGAAGACCTGGTGACCCGCGGCGGAGGGCGATCCCAACAGATTGCCGGCCGCCACTTAAGATTATCTACACTATGCCTATCTCCAACGTGATAAAAAGAATTCGAAGATTATTTGGAAGTCCCGGCAGCTTCAACGAAGGCATTCGCGTCGTTGTGAACACCGAAAAACTCGAACAGCGCGTCGCCGTGGTCGAGAACGGAATGCTGGAGGAATATACAATCGAGCGCACCGGCACGCAGCACATCGTCGGCAGCATTTACAAGGGCCGCATCCGGAACATCGAGCAGGGCCTGAAGGCGATGTTCGTGGATGTGGGATTGGAAAAGAACGCGTTTCTCCACTTCTGGGACGCCATACCGGCTGCGGACAACGAAGAGGAGGGAGCGCAGCGCGACGAGATCGAGCACATCGACCGGGGCGGAAAAGCGAAGGCGAAAAAGAAGAAGATTACAGCGAAGGATATTCCGGGGCTTTACCCTGTGGGCTCGGAGATTCTGGTGCAGGTGACCAAGGGGCCGATTGGAAATAAAGGGCCGCGGGTCACGACGAACATCAGTTTGCCAGGACGGTTTCTGGTGCTGATGCCGCTCAATGACATGTTCGGCATCAGCCGCAAGATCGATGAGCCCAAGGAGCGCGACCGGCTGCGGAAGATCCTCCGCAAACTCAATGTGCCGGAGGGCATGGGCGTGATCATGCGAACGGTCTGCATGGGGAAACGTGCGCGGTATTTTGTGCGCGACCTCGCCATGCTGGTGAAGCAATGGAATGAAATCTCCGCAAAGGCCAACAGCCGGAACGCGCCGGCCTGCGCCTTTCAGGAACCGGACCTTGTGGAGCGCACGGTGCGGGATTTCTTAACCGAAGAGGTGGATGAAGTCATCTGCGACGATGAAGCCACTACTGAGCGCATGCGACAGCTCGTGGGCCTCATCAGCCGGCGCAGCAAGAAACGCATTCACTGCATGCAAAGCGCCGAGCCCATCTTCGACAAGCTGGGGATTCAGAAGCAAATCGACAACGCGTTTCACCGTCAGGTGTGGCTGAAGTGCGGCGGTTACATCGTGATTGACGAAACGGAGGCGCTGATCGCCATCGATGTGAATACCGGGCGCAACAAAGGCTCGGACGATTTGGAGAAGACCATCCTGCAGACGAATCTCGAAGCTGCGGAAGAGGTGGCACGACAGCTCCGGCTGCGCAACATGGGCGGCCTGATTGTGGTGGACCTCATCGACATGAAGCACCGGCGCGACCAGCAGGCGGTTTACAAGATGATGAAGGACCGGATGCGCCGGGATAAAGCGAAGGTGCAGGTGCTGCCCATTTCGCCGCTCGGCCTCATGGAGATGACGCGCCAGCGCCTCCACGAAAGCCTCAGCACGGCGGTGTATGATTCGTGCCCGACGTGCCACGGCAACGGAAGGCTCAAGTCCACCGAAACCATGAGCGTGGAACTGCAACGGCGGCTGCATACCATATTGCAGAAGTATCCTGATACGGAGCACGACCTCATGATCACCGTGAGCCCGGAAGTGATGCACCGGCTGCGGACTAAGGACGAACAGCTTTTGGTGGAACTCGAACGCAAGCACCGCGGGCGGCTCTCGTTCCGCGTGGATCCCACTCAGCACCGTGAGGCGGTTCTCATTACCAATGCGCAAACGGGCAAAGAAATGAAGTAGCCGGGAGCAGGCGCGAGGGCCTGACCATTCATGATTCGACGCTTTTTCCGCCGAGTGCTCACGCCGCCGATGATCGTCATCGCGGCGCTGATCATGCTGTTCGAGGAAT
This sequence comes from Verrucomicrobiales bacterium, assembly GCA_035550135.1. Lineage (GTDB taxonomy): Bacteria > Verrucomicrobiota > Verrucomicrobiia > Verrucomicrobiales > V1-33 > V1-33. The sequence goes on along the minus strand of DASZQB010000033.1, from coordinate 27,960 downwards.
GGCTGTGGGATCATCTGACGGCCTTCATGGCATGGGTGGGCCGGGCACCGGTGCTGCGCTGGGTGGAGACGCGAATCGCGGGGCTTCCGCCGTATCCCTCCATGGGTGTGTTCATCCTGCCGAGCCTGATTCTGTTTCCGGTGAACATTTTTGCGGTGTACCTGACGGCCCGCGGACACGCGGTGACGGGTGCCGGCATCCTGATCGCGGCGAAGCTGGTGGGCACTGCGATCCTGGCGAGACTGTTCTCGCTGTGCCGGCCCTCGCTGCTGACGGTGAACTGGTTTCGCAAGCTCTACGAGGCCATCGGACGTCTGAAGCAATGGCTCTACAATTCCGCTCCGTGGCAAGCTGCGGTGCGGTGGAAGAATAATCTCAAGGCGTGGTTCCGGCACCGCACCCGCCACTGGCGCGGCGGAGCGCTCAAACGCCGCTGGCGGGCCGTCGGACAGATTTTGCGCCGCAAGTTCTCCCGCAAACCCCGCGTGCAATCGCCTCTCTCCGCAGACGCCACAACGGAGACGCAAACGGCTGTTGCGCTCCCTGAGAAAACCCCGCCTGCGGCGGGTGAACCGTGACCGCTCCCGCACGGCCCTAACGCTTTCATGGAAAAGATACAATCACTCAAAGGCTTTCGCGATTTCTACCCTGACATTTGCGCTGTGCGGAACTACGTCTTCGCAAAGTGGCGGGATGTGGCGCGCCGGTATGGCATGGTGGAATACGAGATTCCCGTTTTGGAACCAACCGAACTTTACCGGCGCAAGAGCGGCGACGAGATCGTAAAGCAGCTTTTCCATTTCAAGGACGGCGGAGACCGCGAGGTGGCGTTGCGGCCGGAGACGACGCCTTCGCTCGCGCGCATGGCGGCGGCGCGGCAGCGCGACTACCGAAAGCCGATCAAGTGGTTTCAGATTGGTTCCTGCTTTCGCTATGAACAGCCGCAGAAGGGGCGCGGGCGTGAGTTCTATCAATTCAATGCCGACATCCTGGGCGAGAAAAATAACGCCGCCGATGCTGATCTTATCGCCCTCGCAATCGATGTGATGCTGGGATTCGGGTTTCGCAGCGGTGATTTTCGTGTGCGTCTCAGTGACCGAAACGTGTGGCCTGAGTTTCTCCGGCGGGAAAACGTGAGCGGAGAGCATACGGGCGCTTTTCTGCAGATCATCGATAAACTGGAACGCGAGAAGGAGGAGGTTACCGCTGCAAAGCTTGCGGAAATGGGAACCGCGCTGGAAGCCGTCCGCACATTTATAGCCTCCAGGGGCGCTGGATATGCTCCGCTCGAATCCGTCATGGCCGACCTCAAAGCGCGCGGCCTTGAGGAATACGTTGAGGTGGATTTGAACATTGTGCGCGGGCTTGCCTACTACACGGGGACGGTCTTTGAAGTGTTCGACTGTGGCAAGGGCATGCGCGCTGTCGCGGGCGGCGGTCGCTATGACAACCTTTGCCAGCTCATCGGCGGCGTGGATTTGGCCGCCGCCGGCTTCGCGATGGGTGACATGGTGATCTCGGATCTCATCCGCGAAACACCACACGCCAACGCGCAGATGCAGCAGTCGCTCACCGGTGCCGCCACGCTCGACCTGTACGTGATCACCGCCAGCGAAGCCCGTCGCGCCGAGGCGCTCGCCACCGTGCAAGCACTGCGCGCTGGGGGTCATTCGGTGGATTTCAGCTATAACCCTGACAAAGTTGGAAAACAATTTCAGGCCGCGGAGACGCTCCGCGCCCGTCTGGCAGTGGTGATTGGAGATGAATATCCGGCAGTGAAAATCAAAGACCTCGCCGCCCGCACGGAGCAATCCGTGGAAGCGGCGTCTCTCATTCCCACTATCCGGGCTCTGCTTTCCGCGTGAAGGCGGACCGCGGAAATCCCTCCCTCTCGCCCGTTGACAGCCCCTCCGCCCGCCCTACTCTCCCGGCCCCGGCCCAACGGCGGAGTAGCCAAGTGGTAAGGCAGAAGTCTGCAAAACTTCCATTCGCGGGTTCGATTCCCGCCTCCGCCTCCAAACCGGGAAAATACCTGAAAACACCGTTAGGCTGACAACAGAACTGACCGCAAGTTGAAGATGTCTGGATTTCAGCGGCCCCCCTTGCCCCGCGGGAAACACTGTTATCGCTCCGGCCATGGATCAAGAAGCCGACACCCGTGTGCGTCGTCTGGTCGAGCTTTGGAGAGACGTTGCCAACCCGGCTATTTCACAGGCGGGATACGCTGTGTTCAACATTTGCGCCGATGTCTGGAAGACGCCCTGAACGGCACCGACCGGGGGAGCGACGGAAGGGCAGAGTGAGCGCAACGCGGGCCGTTGGGGGAATGGCGGGCGGATGCCGGAAACGCGGAAGGAGCCCCCGGAGATTTTTCGTGACAGCGCGAACGGTTAGTTGTCAGGCTCCGCGCGCATGAAATTCCTACGCCCTCTCTTTGCCTCTCTGTTCGTTGTCATCACCGGTTGCACGCCATATAAGCCCATTGGTCAAAGCGAGGCCGGAGGCCACAGTATGCAGCGCCTTGCCATCGATGTCTTCAAGGTGAACTTCGATGCCAACGGATTCACCTCTCCTAAACGCGCTTCGGACCTCGCCATGCTGCGGGCTGCTGAGGTGTGCATGGAGCATGGGTTTTCAATGTTCACCATCCTTGGTCAGGAGGATCGTGCCACCAGCGAAACCATACACACGGGCGGGACCGCTTACAGCACCGGGTATCTTAGCTCCTACGGGACATATTCAGGGACCACGTCTTACACGTCCAACTCGTTTGAAGCCTATAAACCGGGGCTCGGGCTAACGATTAAGTGTTACACAAAATCCCCTGGGCCTCATGCCGGTAAAGTCTATCTGGCCTCACAAGTCGCCGGCCAACTGAGGGCACAATACAAAATAAAGCCGCAGCCATCCGCGTTCTAAACAGAGCGACATAAATCATTACACATCCCGGCACCGGCGGACTCGACTTTGGAAAGTCGAGCTACGTCAGTGCCGCCAGCTTTCCACAGGCAGCGCGACTTTCAAACGCCGAGGATTTGGGAATCCGCAGGAAACGATGCGCAATTAACCCTGCATTTCCCGCAGGATTTCGTTCGTCACGGGAATACCAGTAGAGTGAATGTGCCGAAGGTCACTCGCTTTCGCTGCATCCATGGGAGGCGAAAGCGACTGGCTTCGCCACACTCTACTTACCGTTGTTGGGCGGTGACGACGTTAGGACAGTCCGAAGGCTGGCCATAGGGGTTCCCTGGAAAATCGTGGGTTCGATCCCCGCCTCCGCCTCCAACCTGTTGGTCGAGCTCACGGTGCGAAACACCTGTGGTTCGAGCAAGCTGCGCTGCGTCTCCTGGCAAGCGCCCGGCGTGTGCGCCCCTGATCGCTTCTCAATGGAAGGGGCCTTCTTTGGAGGCATAGTAGGCTTGGGCCTCGGCGCGGCTTACGGTGCCGTTTTTGTTGGCGTCGGCGCTTTTGATGTCGCTGGTGAAGACGCCTTTCTTTTTCGCGTAAGCTTCCGCTTCGGCGAGAGAGACCATGTGGTCTTTGTTCGTGTCGCGCAGGTTGAATTCCTTTTTCTGCCGGGCGTCCATTTCAGGATTCCACTCGGCCATGGTCATTTGGTTGTCATGATTGGCGTCCCGCGTCACAAAGACGCCGGAAACGGCATAATGATTGAATTCGTCGCCGGATAGTTCGCCGTCCCCGTTGGCGTCAGCTTTGGCAAACCGGTCGGGAGGCGTTGAGGCGGGAGGCGTGGTGTTGCAGGCGCTCAGGGCAAAGAGCGCAGCGGCGGCGGATGCGGAAATCAGCTTTTTCATAGGTCGGGCAGGCGCAGTAGTTTGGTTCACGGGGACCGTCAGGTTTTCCTGACAACTGCGACTATGCACAGGAGTTTTCCCGCTTCCAGGTTATTTCAGCGACCGAACGTTCACGGCTTCTTTTCACTGATCCATTCCAGGGGAATGCGGGCGAAGGTAATGCGGGCATAGTTATCGGCCTCGAAGAGGCAGCCGATGGCGCCGCCGGACAATTTTGTGAGGACACTGTAGGCGAACGGGCCTGGATGGAGGACGCGCTTTACCGGCCATGTTTTGCCTTCGTCGCGGCTGAGCCAGAGGGTGCCGTTTTCACGCTTTGTGGAATCGGGGCCGCTGTGCAGAAGGAGGCCTTGTGTTGCGCCATCGGGAAAAGAAAACCGGATGGTGGAGGCCATGCAGCCGGGGTCGGTGAGGTCCGGCATTTCCTCGACGGGCGACCATGTTTTGCCGCCATCGCGACTGAGGGAGGTCTTCCGCACCTTCGCGCCTGCGAACTGCCGGCTGTCGATCCGGACGCTGCCGTCCGGCATTTCGAACATTTGCACTTCGTTGATCTGGCTGTGCTCGCCGCCTTTACCGTCCGGGACGAAGGCGCCGGGCACATCGTCGCCATAGGTCCATGTTTTCCCGGCATCATCGCTGAAGACGGCATAGTCCTGCCAGAAGTGATAGGGGCCTTCGTTAAACGGAATGATGAGGCGGCCCTTGTGCGGCCCGCGGGTGAGTTGGATGCCGATGCCGGGGCCGCTGGCGATGGTCGTAGCGCGCTGGGGGCGCTTGGTGGTCTTTGTCACATCGAGAGGCGCGGCCCATGTGAGGCCATCGTCATCGGAGGTGAGGATGAAATTACGATAGATATCCGGACCTTCGAGGCCGGTGGCGATGCGCTTGTCCTTCTCCTTCAGGTGGGAGGGGATGCGCTGATACCACAGGAAGATGCGCCCGCTTTGCTGTTCCTGAACTGCGGTGGGGTTGTTCAGGGAATGCGCGCCGTCGTCGTGCAGCACCTTCAGTTCACCCCATGATTTGCCGCCGTCGGTACTGCGTTTGAGGATGATGTCATTTTGCGCCTGATCGGTGGCCTTCTGCCGACCCTCGGCAAACGCAAGGACGCCGCCGGATTTGGTGACGATGACGGAGGGAATCCGGATGGAGACATAGCCTTCCTTTCCGGAGGTGAAGACGTCGGAAAATTCCGGTTCTGCGGCGGAGACGGCGGCGGCGAGGGAGAGGAAGGCGAGGGATTTCATGGGGCTGAGGAATGCGGTCAATTTATCCAGTCAAAGAATCCAAGGCCTTCCAGATCTCGACGGAGTTGCATGGTTTGATCCGGAGAGAGCGATCCGTTGGGCAGACGCGGCGGGCCGACATTCACGCCCAGCATTTCCATGGTGGCCTTCGCGGCGGCCATGTAGCCGGGGCCGGAAAAGAGGTCGATTAACTGAATGCCGCGGAATTGTTCTTTACGCGCAGCTTCCAGGTCACCCGCTTTAAAGGCACTGAAGAGACGGCTGTAGAGGGGTCCGGCGAAATTAAATCCGCTGCCTACGGCACCCTTTGCGCCCATGGCCAGCGCACCGAGCAGGTGTTCGTCCACGCCAAACGGCACGTCCCATCGACCTTCGTACGAGCGCAGGCAGAATTGATAGGCCATGAGATCCGGATTCGTGAACTTCAGCCCTGCAAGGGTGGGAATGCGGGATTCCGCTTTCTCCAGGAAATCCGGCATGGAGAACGACACGCCGGTCATGGAAGGAATGTCGTAATAATAAAACGGGGTCTGCGGGGCGGCCGAGGCGACATCGGCGCAGCAGGCGATCAGAATATCGAGGGAGCGCGGCTTGAAATAGGAAGGGGCCAGCATGGAGATCGCCACTGCGCCCAGCTTTTCCGCCTGGGCGGCGAGGGAACGCGCATCGGCAAGGCAATTGGACCCGACATGCACGACGACACGCAGCGGCGAGTCCTTTGCCACGGCGAGCCAGCGCTCCGCCAGCGCCAATCGCTCCTCCAGCGTCAGGGAGCTGCTCTCGCCCGTGGTGCCGCCGATGAAGACGGTTAGGATGCCTTGATTCAGAAAGTGCGCCGCCTGCTGTTCAACCACGTCGAGATGCAGCGAACCGTCCGCATGAAACGGCGTGTGGGTGGCGGCGACGAGGCCGTGCAGTCGGCGGGCAGCGGGAAGGTTCATGACTCTTTTTCGGAGGGGCGGATCATCAATATCATCACCAGAGACACGGCGGCGGCCACCGAGATAAGACCGAAAATGAGGGGCAGCGGCACCTTTTGATCGCGCAGCGCGCCGAAGCCCCAGTCGGCAAATCCGCCGATGCTGATGCTGACAAAGTTCATGATGCCATAGCCGGTGGCGCGAAATTCCGGGCGCGCGATCTGACAGAGGATGGGCATGTTATTGCAGTCGAAGAGTCCCCAGCCGAGCCCGTAGAGAACCAGGAAAGTCACGGCGACCCACAGGGATTGATGCGAGAGCGCGAAGCCGATGCCCAGCAGCGCGGGGATGATGAATCCCATGCCGAATGCGCTGGCATGGATGCGTCCGCGCAGACTGCGGCCCATCCAGCGATCCGCCAGCCAGCCGCCGAGGATGGCGGAAATAATCGCCGCGCCCTGCCACCAAACGGTGGCCGATACGCCGGCGGGACCCTGTTTCATTTTCAATTCGTCGCGCATGATGGCGGGCATCCAGTCACGCACGACCCAGCCGGCGATGGCGGGAAGTGTGAAATAGAGGACGAGGAGGATAAAATTGCGGTTTCTCAGAAGGCCGCGGGCGGCGGAGGCGACGGACACAGGCGCCGGATTTTCCATTCTCTGCGGGGCGTCGCGCAGCAGAAAGAACAGCGGCAGCGCGTAGAGCACCCCCACCAGGCCGCAGGCCTCGAACGCGCCCCGCCAGCCGACGGAAGGGCTGTCGGCGGCGTAACCGCTGAAGCTCCCCACGATGACGCCCGCGTAAATGCCGATCTGGTGAATCCCTACGGCGCGGGAGCGCGTGCGGCCGAGGTGATAGTCGGCGATGAGCGCGAGAGCGGCGGGAATGTAAAAGGCTTCGCTGATGCCCATGACGGCACGCGTTGCCAGCAATTGAGGGTAAGTCCCCACATGCCCGGTGGCCCAGGTGACGAGGGACCAGGCAATGAGACTGAAAATGATGACACGGCGGCGGCCCAGTTTGTCTGCGAGGTAACCGCCAAGCGGACTGAACAGCGCATAGACCCACTTGAACGATCCGAGCAGGAAACCCCAGTTCTTTTCGCTGCCGATATCGGTGACGTCGCCCATGACCGAGCCCTTCATGGAGGCGAGCATTTGGCGGTCGAGGTAGTTGAGCAGCGCCACGGGCACCAGGAGCGCGACGACCAGCCACGCGGTACGCATGGCGGCGGATGACGGCGGGTCGGATGCGGCGTTCATTTTTTGTCAGGGGCCGCACTGAGTGTCCACACTTCCGGCGATCTCACTCCCGGACGCACCTCACCACTGGGGAAAACGAAGCCGCCGCGCCACGGCACACAGGGAACGGTGGCCCGGGGCGCGGGGTGCCCGGAACTGGAGGTCCATGTGTTTGCCGCGATGTCGTACCGCAGGATCGCGGCCGGAAAACCGGGATGTTTTTCGACCGGTGTGAAATTCACGAGGGAACCGTCATCGCCACCGGCAATGAGCACCTGCCCGCCGATCACCGGTGCGGGCGAAGACGCGGCGGCGCATGGCTTTGGCATGTCTGCCAACCGTTTCCATCCGGCTGCGGCAGTGAAGCGCCATGCGTCCCGCAAATACCGGCGGACTGTTTTTCCGTTTTGCTGCTCAAGGGCCGCACCGCCGAAAAGGTAAAACGAATTGCCGCGGGATGCCGCCACCGGCAGGATGCGCGACTCCGCCGGAAGGGGCGGAAGTTCACGCCATTCGATCACCTTCCAGCGAAAGCCGGCAGTGAAGACCCGGTTTGACGCGGTCTTTTCTCCGGGCTCGCTGCTGCCGCAGGCAACATAGACCACGCCGTCTTCGTCCACGGCTCCCGCGGCATTCGCCAGCGGGACGGGAAGTGGAGGCGGAACGGTCGTGTTCCGCTCAAGCCTGCCGTTTTTCCATTCGAATGCGAAGACGTTCGCATAGTGTCGCACCGCATCACTGCCGCCAATACAAAGCATACAGCTATTCACGGAAACGGATACACCATACGCCAGCGGGCGCGGCAGTTTTCCTGCTTCGCGCCATTTGCCCTCCGGCGCTTCCAGTATCCACACTTTGTCATGCCAGACTTTCCTGCCGCCCTCCCATGGCATTTTGTCAGGAAAATTTGCGCCCCCGCCCACGATGAGTGTATTCCCAGAAACACCGGCGAAGGGCGCGGCGACACCAAGCGGTTCGGGAATGGGAGCAAGTTTCCGCCACTCCTCCTGCGCTGCGCAGGACAGTGCGGAGAGGATCAGAGGGAAAACGAACTTCATGTGAATGATTGTCCTCAAACAATCCCGCGGTGAATCTCAACCGCGATCGCTGCCGCATATTTTACAAACGGTTTACGTTAGCTGCTCCGAAGCCTGCGAAGCTGGGCCATGAATCCGCGTTCCCTGTCAGTTCTCCTCGCTGTTTTCACCGCCGCCGTTCCCGTGCAGGCCAAACTCACCGTCCACGAATGGGGTACTTTCACAGTGCTCCAGGCGCCGGATGGCACCACGCTTCAGTGGTATCTGGCCAGCCGGGACATCGCGCCGCTGCCGCCGTTTGTGAATCATGCCTTCCGGCTGGGGCAGATTGCCGGCAAGACCGGTACGGCGCAAAGGCTGGCGGGCGGACGGCTTTTTCCCTCCGCTCCTTATGCCGTTCGGATGGAGACGCCGGTGTTGTATTTCTATCCGGACGCGCCGATGGACGTGAAGGTGTCCGTGAACTTCCCGGAAGGGGAAATTACAGAGTTTTTCCCGAAAGCCGCGGCCACCACCGCGACTGGGGCGTCATGGCAGGGAAGTCTGGTCCCGGCAACTCCTGAGACGCTCAAAACCGTGCCGGAAGCAACTGGTCCGCTGGCGCGCCACTACGCTGCCGCGCGCGCTGTGCCGGAGGCGTGGTTGTTCCGGAACCCTGCGCCGGCTGCCGCCAAGCCGGAGCCGGTCGCGCCGGATCGGCTTCTGCCCCTGCCGCAAACGAGTGTGCCGCCACCAGTTCCGCGCACCGAGCACTTCATTTTCTACCGCGGTGCGGGAAATAACGTGCCCATGACGATTCAGGCAACGACGCAGGATGACCGCACCTTCACGCTGAGAAATCTCAGGCAGGAGACGGTACCAGTGCTCTTTGTCCTGCGTGTCGCGGAAGGCAAAAGCACCTGGAAGCGCGTGGATGGCTTGCCACAATTCAGCGTACTCCCGGATGATAATTACAAAGACCCAGTAGTATCGTTGCCTGACGCGACTGAACCCCTCGGAAGCGCCACAGCACGGTTGAAAACGGAAATGCAGGAGGCACTGGAAAAGGAGGGCCTGACAAAATCCGAGGCCGCCGCGATGATCGCCACATGGGACAATCTTTGGTTTGAGGAAGCGGGAACGCGAGTGCTCGCGGTACTCCCGCAAAAGTGGGTGGATGCGGCGCTGCCCCTCGAGATTACGCCCAAGCCGGACAGTGTGGATCGTGTGTTTGTGGCGAGGCTGGAACTGATTTCGGTGGCGCAGCAAAACACGCTCGCGGCTCTGCTCGATAAAGCCCCCGCCGATGCCGCCGCCGCGCGTGAGCAGTTGCAAAAACTCGCGCTTGGCCGCTTTGCACCCGGAGCCGTGGAACGCGCCACATCCCTGAAAAAGCGGGAAATGGAGAAGCGCTTCGCCGAGCTCAGCAAGCCGGAAGGGGCTTCGGGAGTGGCCTCCACGCTCAAAAAGGAGGATCTGAATGTGATCAGGGAAGGCATGAAACGAGTGATCGAATCAAGCAAAATCACCGGGACCGTAACTCCGGCGCAATAGCGCGGGGTTTTACGAACGGCTTACAGACGGCCAGGCATGACTGTCTATGCTGGCGTCATGAGAACACGGTATTTGTCCACACTGGCCGTTGCGTTCGCAGCGGGAATCACCCTGTCCCATGCAAAACTGACCGTCCACGAGTGGGGCACATTTACGGTGCTGCAGGCCCCCGACGGCAGCACGCTGACATGGTATCTGGGCCAAAACGACGTCTCGCCGCTGCCGGAATTCGTGACCGGCACCAAAGCAGAACTCGCTGCCGCCGCTGCCCGCCGGCAGAGTCAAAAGGCTTCGGCGGTGATTCCCTATGCCATTCGCATGGAAACGCCGGTGCTGTATTTTTATCCAGATGCTCCCATGGAGGTGAAGGTGACTGCGGATTTCCCTCAGGGGTTCGTCTCGGAAACCTATCCTCATGCTTCGAAAAAAGGCTCCGCGGCCAGTTGGCAGGGAAGTCTGCTCCAAGCCAATGCCGAAACGCTGAAAATGGTTCCGAATGCCGATGGTCCCCTTGGCCGGCACTACGCCGCTGCGCGGGCCGTGCCGGATGCATGGCTTTTTCGCCAGCAGCCGGCGGCGACCGAAGGGGGCAAGACTCCGCCGGCGGAAACGGATCACTTCATATTCTATCGCGGCGCGGGGAACAACCTTTCCCGCATGATCACCGCCACCACCGGCGACGACCGTTCATTTCAGATTACCAATCGATCACCTGAGACCGTACCCGCGATGTTCCTGCTGCATGTGGCAGACGGCAAGTCGGCCTGGAAACGAATCGAACCGCTGGCGCCCTACAAAATGATTTTTGATCAGGAGGCGATGCGCAAAGGAAAGCAGCCTTTTTACAGAGAGGAAGGCCGGGTGGCTGTTTCGCTGCCGGACGCCAGCGAGCCCTGCGCAACGTCCACGGCCGGGCTGAAATCGGAGATGCTTGCCGCGCTGGAAAAGGAAGGCCTAACCAAAGCCGAAGCCGCCGCCATGGTCGCGACGTGGGACAATCTTTGGTTTGAAGAAGCCGGCACCCGCGTGCTCGCGGTGCTGCCTCAGCCATGGGTGGATGCGGTGCTGCCGCTCAAGATCACGCCGCAGCCGGATGCCGTCGAACGTGTGTTTGTCGCCCGAATGGAAATGATTTCCGTGGAGCATCAGAACGCATTGGTGGATCTGCTCTTCAAGAATCCGAGTGATCCGGTGTTCGCCCGCGAACAATTGCGCAAGCTCTCACTCGGAAGGTTCGCCTCCGGTGCGGTGGACCGTGCGGTCGCCGTCAAAACCCGGCAGGTGGACGCTGAAATGCGCGCCCGGTTCTCGGAGTTGAACGCGTCTCCGCCAGTTGCAGCGCCGGTGGTGGGAAGTGTGCAGTAGAGTTCCCTCCTTACTTTGCTGTCGCAAAGCCGGACTTGATGGAAACGACGGCGATGGCTGCGGTGAGCAGCACGGCCCCGGCGAGTCGCCATGCGAAGACGCGCGGGCTGTGCCGGCTTTCCGAACCCCCGAGCCAGTGCCCCGCGAGCCACACCACGAGCACACTCCAGAGTCCGCGGGAACTGTAGAGAACATTTGCCACTGGAGCGTGGCGGTAGATGGCGATGGATGAAACCAGCATCAAGGCCTGCAAGCCAAGGCAGGCGGCGCCGCAGGTTCTCCAGAGCGCCGCTTTTTTTGACAAGGCATGTGGCTCAGTGGCGGGAGGCCGCAGCGCCACAGAATAGAGCGCCGCGAACCCCATCATGACCGGAAGAAACCGTCCGGCTCCCCATACCGGTGCCCATTTCTGCACCAGCACGTCGAACAGCGCATAGGAGGCGGCCGCGAGGCTGGCGGTCACAATGGTCGTTCCCACACGACTGTCCGCAGCAGGGCGGCTGAAATTGAGCAGGGCAATGCCCGCGCTGCTCAAGGCGGCGGCGAGCCAAAGTTCTGTGGTCAACTGTTCGCTGAGCAGAAGCGTTGTGAGCAGTGCCACGAGGATAATCTTCACCCCCATGACCGGCGTGGCCACTGAGACGTCGCCGATTCGCAACGAAACCATGGTGAGCACCTGCCCCGCAATAAAGAGCAGCGCCACCAGCGCCGGCTGCCACCACAACGACGCAGACGGGAGCGTGCCACCCAGCAACCACAGTGGTGCAAACAGCGCAGCCGTAACCAGATTGCAGGCCCGCGTAGTGCGCCACACGCCGGCACCGGCTTCCGAGGCGCGCTTCAGGAAAAGGGCCGCTGCCACATAGACGACAGCACTCGCCAGCGGCAGAATGATGTGAAATGGGAGAACCCGGGAGGAGTCGGCAACCATCGGGGAAAATGCCGCCGGAGGCCGGAGGAGAACGATGCTTGTCACTCTGACTTCTTCGGATGCTCCGCCTGGTAGTGCTTCTTAAGGAGGTCCTCTCCGAAGTCATTGGCGAAGTCACGCCAGACGGCGTGCGCGTGGTTGGCGCCGTTTTGGGTGTTGTCGTATTCGAAGACGAACTCCGGAGACTGGATACGGTAGTAATGCGGCTGGCCGCGTTCCATGCCGCCGGACCACGCGAACGTGAGCTTGTCCCAGCCGTCCTGCGAGAGCTTCGTGGCAACGGGGATGGCCAGGTCGGGGCGGAAGCGGCCAATGTATTCCTCCACGAGCTTCCACACGATTTGGCGCTGCGTATCGTCCAGTTTGGAGGAAGCCAGTCCGCCGGGGCTGAGGGCGCTTACCTTGCGTTCCTGGCCGGTGAGAACTTCCTTGGGAACGTCGCCCGTAAGAAGCGCTTCCTTCTTCTGATCGTCGGTCAGGGATTTGGCGAGCTGGCGGGCGAGATCCTCCTCCTCGCCGAGCACCCGGAGGCCCTTCCGCGGGCCGTCTTTGACTTCGCCAGGGTTGGTGCCCATGAACGAAGGAGTGAGGCTCACCACTTTGCCGCCGGCAATGGTGACATTGCAGGAGGTGTGATGCCCTTCCCAGCGCCAGCCCCACACGCCGGTTTCACTGGGTTCGCCAAAGATGCAGAGGTAATACTTCTCCGGATTTCTCATGGCCGAACCCTTTTCCATATCGAAGAGAATTTTCTCCTGGCTCATGATGGTGGACGTCTTGGCGAAGCCCTCGTTGCTCAGCACGGAGTTGAGCAATGCATAAGCGAGATGATCCTGATCGGGCCGCAGCGCCTGGAGAGTGATGCCCTTGCGGTCGAGCGGGACGAAATGCCAGTTCTGGCGTTCGGAATCGTCCATTTTGAAAACCGCCTGGGTCTTTTGCCCTTCGTCGAGGCTGGCAAGGAAGTTCCGGGCGGCCATGGTCATTTCGGTCACGGCTTTGGTGGGGCCGGGGGAAACGGGGACGACGGCATTGATGGTAGTGACACCTTGCGACTCGAGCGCCGAACGGCGGGCTTCGGAGCCGCTCTTGTCCAGATCCGCTTTGGAAGGAAGGGCATAGAGAGCCGCGAGGCCCGCGGCGGGAATGAGGAAGAGTGAAGCGCGCATACGATTTGGCGTGATACGTGCCGCGGACAGCCTCTATTGCGCAAGGCTTTTTGCCTTCCATGATGGCGGACCGCCGCCCGGCGCCTGTTTCCCGATGCTATTTCTCCGCCGATTGCTGCTGCTGCTCTGTTTCGCAGTTTCAGTCCTGCCCGCAGACGCCGCTTCCTCTCACGGAGAGCCACACTGGAAATCCACGGAGAAAGACATGCCGGACCAGTACGCGTCTTTTCCTCTGCCTCTGACGGAATATGCCGATCGAAAAGCCGATGCGCCGACCCAAACCCTTGGGGAAAGACTGGAGGCACGGTCCGGGGCTGACCCATTCAATCTTGCCGCAACGATTATCTTTATCGGTGCCATCCTCCACACGTTCGCTGCGGGCTTGTTTCAATCCTGGTCCCATCGGGTTGAGAAGCGCCACCAGGAACGGCTGAAAGCGGAGGGTCGCACGCCTGACCGAAGCCGCTACAAGGAGGCCGGGGAGATCGTCTCGTTCAAAGCAAAACTCCTCCATTTTTTTGGGGAGGTGGAGGTGGTCTTTGCTCTTTGGGCTGTACCGCTGCTTCTGTGCGCGTGGTGGTTTCACGGATGGGAGAATGTGCAGCGCTTCGTGGGACTGGACTGCAACTTCACAGAACCGTTTTTCGTGGTGGTGATCATGGTCATCAGCGCCTCCAGGCCCGTGGTGCGCTTTGCCGAACAGTGCCTCTCGCTGGCGGCCATCCGGCTGGGGAAAGGGACCCCGGCGGCCTGGTGGCTCAGCGTGCTCTCCGTCGCTCCGCTGCTGGGATCGCTGATCACGGAGCCGGCGGCGATGACCATCAGCGCCATGCTGCTGGCGCGGAAGTTCTACGAACTGCGTCCGCGCCGGGTCTTCGCCTATGCCACACTTGGACTGCTCTTCGTGAACATCTCGGTAGGGGGTGTGCTGACGAATTTTGCTGCGCCGCCCGTGCTCATGGTGGCGGCGAAATGGAACTGGTCCTCGGCATTCATGTTCACGCATTTCGGATGGCACGCCATTCTCTCCATCGTCGTTTGCAACGCGCTCTATTTCCTCATCTTCCGCGGCGAATTCAAGAAGCTGGGCGATCCCCTCGACAAGACCCGGGATGGAGCTTCGCCCGTGCATTGGAATGACCGCAATGAACCCGTGCCGCACTGGATCACGGCGGCGCATCTCGCCTTTCTGGGGTGGTCCGTTTTCACTCTCCATTTTCCGCCTCTCTTCATTGGCGGATTCCTGTTTTTTCTGGCGTTCGTTCAGTCCACGGAGCATCACCAAAACCCCGTTTCGCTGCGCGCGCCGCTGCTGGTGGGATTATTCCTCGCCGGACTGGTCATTCACGGACGGTGCCAGGCGTGGTGGCTGGAGCCCGTCCTGAGCGGCGGGCTCAACGAATGGCAACTGATGCTCGGCTCCACAGTGCTCACGGCATTCAACGACAACGCGCTCATCACGTATCTCGCCAGTCAGGTGCCAGGACTGAGTGACCCGCTGAAATTCGCCGTGATGTCCGGCGCGATCGCGGGGGGCGGACTAACCGTTATTGCGAACGCGCCGAATCCGGCCGGACAGGGTATTTTGAAGAGTTACTTCGCCGGCAGTGTGAACCCTTTCGGGCTTCTCCTCGCGGCCCTGATCCCGACCGTCATCGTGGTGTGCGCGTTCGTGCTTTTGTAGATTTGCCGGTGACAACAGCGGACCGTCTGCGTTATAGCCGCCGCCATGACCGACAGCGAACACGCCGTTTTTTCCCGCCTTGAGCGCAGCGCCATCGTGGCGGTGCTGATCATTGAAAAAGTGGAGGACGCGGTGCCGGTGGCGGAGGCGCTGCTGGCGGGCGGAGTGGACGCGATGGAACTCACGCTGCGCACGCCTGCGGCGATAGCGGCTCTGAAGGAGATTCGGGCAAAAGTGCCGGACATGCTGGCGGGGATTGGCACTATTTTGACGACGGATCAGGTGGCGGAAGTAGTGCAATGCGGCGCTTCCTTTGGCGTGGCTCCAGGCATGAATCCGCGCATCGTCGAGGCAGCGATGGCATTGAGCCTGCCATTTGCGCCGGGGATATGCACGCCTTCGGACATCGAACGGGCGCTGGAGTTTGGGCGGAAGTTCCTGAAGTTCTTTCCGGCAGAGCCAAGCGGCGGCTTGAAATACCTTGAGAGTATCGCAGCGCCTTATCAGCATCTGGGCGTCAAATACGTGCCGCTCGGCGGTCTGAATGAGGCGAACTGCGGCACATGGATGCAAAGCAAACTGGTGGGCGGGATCGGGGGTTCGTGGCTGGCGTCGAAGGATAAGATCGCCGCGAAGGACTGGGCGGGAATTACCGATTTGGCCCGCAAGGCAATTGCCATTCGCGACACAGTGCGCGGAGCAGCCCGCTGATCCCCTGCCCTGCCGTCATCATGCTTAACTGGATATGGTTCACAATGATCACGGTCTCCGTGGCCGTGGCGCTCGCGCTGGGAAAAATCGAAGCGGTTTCAAAAGCGGTCTTCGAACGATGCGAGTCGGCGGTGATGAATGTGATGCTGCCGCTGGGCGGCGCGATTGTGCTGTGGATGGGACTTATGCGACTGATCGAGCGGAGCGGGTTGATTGTGATCGTCGGCAAGCTCATCGCTCCGGTCATGCGCCGCCTGTATCCTGACATTCCGGCGGAACATCCGGCGCATGCTTCGATAGCGCTGAATCTGGGAGCCACGATGCTGGGCGGGGGCAACGCGGCGACGCCGCTGGGGCTGCGCGCCATGGCGCAGATGAATGCGCTGAATCCGAATCCCGGCGTGGCCACCAACAGCATGTGTCTCTTCCTGGCGATGAATTCCTGCGCCATCACCCTGATCCCGGCGACCACGATCGCGCTGTTGCAGGCGCGGGGCGCGAAGGGACCGACGGGTGTGATCCTCCCTGCCCTGCTGACGACTATCGTGGCGACGGTGGCTGGCATCCTCGCGGCAAAGCTGATGCAGCGCATGGGTGCTTTTCGCGTGCAGCCGGTGCCGGCGGAGGAATTACCCGCTGCCGCGCAGGAGAAAAAGGAGGAGTATCAGCCGGTGCAGCCAAAGCGTTTGAAGGGCTGGCAGGCAACGCTGGCATGGGCCTGGTTCCTGCTGCCGCTCGCAGTCGGTGTTGCCTTCGTCTGGTTTCCTGATAAACTCGCGGACGTGCAGCGTGCGATATGGGAATCGCTGGGTCTCAGCGGGAAACCGCCATGGCTTGCCAGTCAGCCGGATACTGCGGCGGGGCGCGGAATGGTGTTCTTTTCCATGGCGACGGTGCCGGTGTTTGTAGGCTTTTGTGTGCTGTTCGCCGCGATGCAGGGACTCAAAGTTTACGAGGAGATCGTGGAGGGAGGAAAAGAAGGCATGCAGGTAGTGATGCGGGTCATTCCTTACGTGGTGGCTATGCTGGTGGCGGTGGGAATGTTTAAAGAAAGCGGTGCGCTGGCGCTGCTCGAGAACATCCTGCGTCCGGTGCTCGCTCTGGTGGGATTTCCGGTGGAAGTGCTCCCCATGGCCATCATCCGCCCCCTGAGCGGCGGGGCGGCCCGGGGCGTGCTCGATGAGATCGCAGTGACCCACGGCCCGGACAGCCTGGTGACGATGATCGCCGCGACGATCAACGGCAGCACAGAAACGACGTTCTTCGTGGCCGCGGTTTACTTTGGCAGCGTGGGCATTAAACGCATGCGCCACGCCGTGGCGGCGGGGCTGGTGGCTGATGCGGTGGCGATGTTCAGCGCGGTGTTCTTCTGCTGGCTGTTTTTCAGGTGAGGTGATTCAAAGCCACTTCCGCCGCCGGAAGAACCACAAGGTAAGCACGGTGACCACAATGAAGATGCTCCATACGAAGGCGTACCCGTACTTCCATTCATATTCCGGCTGATGGACAAAATTCATTCCGTAAACGCCGGCGATAAAGGTGAGCGGCAGAAAGATGGTGCTGAGTGCGGTGAGCACTTTCATTACTTCATTCATGCGCTGGGCGAGGATGGCCTGATGATACTCGCGCATGGCGGTGACGGCTTCCCGCAGGTGATCCGCGGATTCGATCGCGCGCCATGAATGATCGTAGAGATCCCGGAGAAAGGGCGTGAGCGCCGGGGTCAGAAGATCACTCTCACTGTGCTGCAGGGACACGACGAGTTCCCGCATGGGACGCACGATGCGATAGAGAAAATGCGTGGCGGCGCGCAACTGGTGGATATCTGTCAGAGAAACGGAGGGCTCGGGTTTGGTGAGTTCCTCGTCGAGCGTCGCCACCTTTTCATCCATGTGGCTGAGCGCGGAGAGATAATAGTCGAGGACCGCATCGAGCAGCGCCCACATGAGGTAGTCCGGCCCGCGGGTGCGAAGCTTCCCCTTCCCTTCCTTCAACCGCAGCAGCACGGGAGCGAATACTTCACTGGGCGCCTCGTGAAATGTAATCAGCACACGATCTGTGAGGATCAGCGAGAAGTGTTGAAGATCATACGGCTCCGGGCAGTCTCCATTCGTTTCCGTGAGTTGCTTGGCGGTGATGAACAGGTAATTGCCGAAGTCCTCCATCTTCGGCTGCTGGTTGGTATTGAGAATGTCATCCTGCACCAGCGGGTGTATGCTGTAAGCCTCGAGCAGTTCACCGATCTTTGCCACGTCATGCAAACCGGTGACCATAATCCATGCCGGACTGTCCCGACCCTCGAACTCCACACAGTCGGGCACCGAACTGCTGTGCAGTTCCTTGACGTCCTCCGGCGAGTAGTCGATGACGCGAAAGGTGACTTCGTTCACCCGCTGCCGCCCCACATGCACCAGCGCTCCAGGCGGTGCCGCCGGGGGCCTTGGATCGCGTTGACGGTTGAACAAAAACCGGCGCAGCGAACGGGATTTATCAGGCAATATTTCGTGAGACATGGGAGTGCCGGACGGAGTCAAATTCCGCCGCGCAGAAGGGAAGTAGCCGGTGAAGGTGGGCAGAGCGAGCCGAATCCGGCGGAGCGCGTCAGCTTATAGCCAAGCATATAATTTGTGAATCTTGATAATTTCGCTTTACAAATCCTCATAAATCTTGTTTTTATGACAACTTCTTTAAGCTTGATCAAATGCAGACTTCAGAGCCTAACGCCGCCGGATATGTGATGGCCCAGCCTCCTCAAATCCAAGGCTCGCCGGCAGGGGATTTTTTCAATGTTCTGCTCCGGGGACTAACACATAAGCAGAATAATTTTCTCGCGGTCATCCAGGGCTTTTCCAGTCTGATCCTGATGACCGACGGACTGGATTCCACCGTGAAGGAGAATCTGGATCACATGAAGGAAGCGGCTCAAGGTGCTGCAGGCCTTGCGGAGAGGATTCTGGCGGCGGCCGGCTGCGTTCGCATCAATCCCCAGCCGGTCCAGTTAAAGGAATACATCCCCTTGATCGAGGCCAGCCTCCGCGCGCCGTGCCAAAAGCACGGAGCGTCGTTTCAAATGAATGTGAGTCCGAATCTTCCTCTCGTGAACGCCGACAACGGAAGGCTCAAGGACGTCCTAACTGAACTGATTCTCAATGGTGCAGAGGCCGTGGCGGCAAGCGGTAAACCAGGTGTGGTGGGGCTCGATGTTTTGCCGCCTGGCGAGGTGCCGGGCGGACGGCCCAACTGCGTGGATATTTTTGTCAGGAACACGGGCGCGACCATCGCCCCTGAAAAATTGCGCGAAATCTTCAAACCCTTTATGAGCACGCGCGACAGCAAGCACTATGGGATAGGTCTTACGATCGCCGCGGTGCTGCTCTCCCAAATGGGTGGGACGTTGGGGGTGAAATGCGAGCCGGAAACGACGACCTTCTGGATCAGCCTTCCGGTGGCGTAAGGGGGATTCGTGAAATGGTGGCAGGGCGGGTTTAATCTTTCCTTAGGGATAATTCTGGCGTGGCGTAAGAAAATTCCCTACTTTTTTCTTGTCAAATTCCCTGCGGATTAGGCAAAGTGCAGGCGTCTGCTTCAAAAATCCTATGAAGACGTCACTTCCTCTGCTGCCGGTCCTCCTGAGTCTCACGTTCGCCGGTGTCTCACAGTCCATGGGAGACGAGGCGCAACCGACAGGGCTGCAAGTGTACGAAAAAGGAAAGGCAGCTCTGGAGCGCGGGGAGCTTCCGCTGGCCCGCCGTTGTTTCGAACATTTGCTCAAAGTAAAACCCGACCTTGAACTCGCCCGTATTCAACTGGCGCAGGTGGCGCAGGCCGAGAGGGAACAGGCAAGAATTCCCAAGTCACTAAGATCCGCCAAAGCACAATCCGTTGGGAGGATTGAATGGGATGGCGTGGCACTGAGTGATGCAATCGCGACGGTGGCCAAGCAGTTGGAGAAAGCAGGCGCCAACGAAAAGCTGGTTGTGAATGTCGGCGGACATTTGCCGGAGGCCGTGGGCAATCGAAGCGTGACAATGAGCGTCGCCAATGTGCCATTCGATCACGTTTTCGAGGCGCTCGGCTATGCCGGTGATGTGAGCATTTCGTACACGAAAGACGGGATTGCTGCGCGTGAAGTCACCGGAGCCCGGCAGGAGTGGGATGCAGGGGATCCGAAATCGCCGCGCATGAGCGCTGCAGCGAAGAAGATCATCCTGGACCGGTTTGAAATGAAAGAGGCGTCCGTGAGAGACGCCCTGGACTTTTTGCAAAAGAAAGCGGCCGAAGTTTCCCGCGGAAGCTTCAAGCCGATTTTCGTTTTGCACCACGGATTCGTTCCTCGCAACACAGTCACCCTCGACCTCCGCGGCGTCAGTCTGTATGACGCCGTACGCTCGGTGTGTCTGGTGGCGGAAAGCGAAGAGAGATGGTACCCCTGGGGTGCCGGAATTGGCAACCGGCAGGCCGCAACTGCCGCACCTGGACCGGCCAGGAAAGAGGAAGCGCCAAAATAGCGCGCGCCCCGTTTCTGGTTAGGCCGGCGTCAGTTCCGGCGCCTCTTTCCCTGCCCATTCTTTGATGGTGCGGAGAAAAGCGTGCACGTCCACAGGCTTGTGGAAGACGGCGACGGCGCCCATTTCACGAAGTGCCTCATCGTCCAAATCCGTATCACCACTCATGATGATGACGGGGATCTTTTTCCCTGCAGGCTTTTTTTGGAGACTGTCCAGCACAAAGTCACCCCCGCCGCAGGGAAGATGCATGTCGAGAAGAATCAGATCGGGCTCCTCGCTGTGGGCGAGTTGGACGGCCATGGTCCCGTCTCCGGCTTCCACAGCGTTAAAGCCGGATTGGCGAAGCACTGCGGAAATCCACAGGCAACTGTCTTTGTGGTCTTCAACCACAAGTATTTTTTTACCAGTCATGGGTCAGGGCCGTTGGTAAGGTTGAGGCAAAATTTGGAATTTTAATAATTAATATAATTTATTATCGTTGCTTTGCAAATTCAAAATTCAATCTCTTGGCAGAGTTATTTCGGAGAGCTAAATTATCTCATGCTCTTATCGGCGGCGGTTGATCGACTTATTCTTTATCTCGCAACGGAACGGGGTCTTTCCACCAACTACCAGATCTCGGTTAGGCAGTCGTTGGAGGGGTTTCGGGAATGGGCTGCACGCAAGGGATTTCAAAACGTGGAATCATTTGATGTTCAGGTATTTACGTCATATTTATTGGATCGGAAGGGCGATGGGATTTCGGCGAGTACGATTCGACTGAACGGGATTGCGCTGAAGATCCTGTTCCGATTTCTGTGCGCCCGGGGGTTTTTGGCCAAAGATGTGGCGGAGGGTCTGATGGTTCCCAAGCCGGATGTCTCATTGCCAGGAAGCCTGAGCGAGGAGGAAGTAGCGCATTTACTGGCGAGCATTGATCCGATAACGCCGCTCGACTTGCGGGACCTGTCTATGCTGGAACTGCTTTACGCGAGCGGCCTCCGGGTTTCGGAATTGGCGAATGCGACGCTAGATCAACTGTCACTTGAGGAAGGGGTGATTCGGGTGACAGGGAAGGGGAGCAAGACGCGATTGGTTCCGGTTGGTAAAAATGCCCAAAGGGCGATATCCCGCTGGCTCGCGACGGGACGGCCGGAATTGGTGGGCCGGAAAACCGGAAGTCACCTTTTTCTCTCGGTGCGCGGAAGGGCGCTTACGACCACGCGAATTGAGCAAATCGTCAAAAGGCGGGCCCGCGCTGTCGATCTGGATGTCCATCCGCATCTGTTGCGTCACTCTTTCGCGACACACCTCCTCGGCGGCGGCGCGGATCTGCGGGTTATTCAGGAAATGCTGGGTCACGCAGACATCGCGACGACTCAAATTTACACCCATGTGGACAAAAAGCGTCTGAAGCGGGTGCACAAGACGTTTCATCCGCGGGGTTGATTTGCCTTGATTTACCTTGATTTGGTCTTGGGGCCGTTTGTTCCACGTGGAACATTTTGGGGTTTTGACGGGAGACTCGCGCAATTACTAAAGTGTGTTACGCTCCGCGCTCCAAATGTCCGATTTTATCTATCCGAAGCATTACGACGTCCTCGTGGTAGGGGCCGGCCACGCCGGCGTGGAAGCGGCGCTGGCGGCGGCGCGCATGGGATGCCAAACCGCGATTCTCACGCAGAATCTCGACACGATTTCGCAGATGTCCTGCAACCCTGCCATCGGTGGGCTGGCGAAAGGGAATATCGTCCGTGAAATCGACGCGCTGGGCGGAATGATGGCTCTGAATACCGACGCCACCGCCATTCAGTTTCGGATGTTAAACGGGAACAGGGGGCCGAGCGTCAGGGCGCCGCGCGCTCAGGCGGACAAGAAGGCTTACCAGTTTCGGATGAAGTACATCCTGGAACGGACGCCGAATCTTGATCTCCATCAGGGGAATGTGGCGGAGCTCCTTGTTTCCGGAGACAAAGTGACGGGCCTGCGCACCAATCTGGGGCTGCAATTCAATGCCCGGGCGGTAATTATCAGTGCGGGCACGTTTATGCGCGGGCTGCTCCATGTCGGACTCCAAAACACAACAGGGGGACGGATGGGAGATGCCGCTTCCACGGTGAGCGACAGCTTGCGGGGGCTGGGCTTTGAAGTCGCGCGGTTTAAGACCGGCACGCCTTGCAGGCTCAATGGCAGAAGTATTGATTTTTCCCGCTGTGAAATCCAGACTGGCGATGAGCCTCCGCCTTTATTCAGTTACATGGCGGATACGATTGAAGGGGGGGAAGGGGATATCTTCACGCTGAACCCGTGGGGTTCTAAAATGTTCCACGTGGAACAAATGCCCTGCTGGATCACCTACACATCCACCAAAACCCACGACGTGATCCGGGCCAATCTGGACAAATCTCCAATGTACGCGGGACGAATCGAGGGGGTGGGTCCACGCTACTGTCCGAGTATCGAGGACAAAGTGGTTCGGTTTGCGGACAAAGACCGTCACCAGATCTTTCTAGAACCCGAGGGCCGGCACACAAACGAGTTTTACATCAATGGGGTGTCCACCAGCCTGCCTTATGAAGTTCAATATGCGTTCATCCGGGCGATTCCCGGACTGGAAAACGCTGAAATCCTGCGTCCCGGGTATGCCGTCGAGTACGACTATTGCCCGCCGGCGCAGCTTTATCCCACGATGGAGACCAAGCGTGTGGAGCATCTTTATTTCGCCGGTCAAATCAATGGCACCTCCGGATACGAGGAAGCTGCAGGGCAGGGGTTAATCGCCGGGATCAATGCCGCGCTGAAAATTCAAGGCAAATCAAGTTATGTTCCGGGAAGGAATGAGTCCTACCTAGGGGTAATGGTGGATGACCTCACTACCAAGGGGGTTTCTGAGCCTTACCGGATGTTTACCAGCCGTGCGGAGTATCGGCTGCTTCTCCGCCAGGACAATTGCGACCTCCGTCTCACGCCAAAAGCGGCTGAGCTGGGAATCGTGACTGTGGAGCGGGCAGGCCGAACGAAGGAAAAGGCGGAAACGCTCGCCTCGGCACACAAGCTTGCCCGGGAAATGAATCATGAGGGCGTGAAACTGGACAAATGGTTTCGCCGTCCGGAAAACACCTGGCAAAGGCTTCCGGAGGAATGCCGCGCCAAATTCTCTCCGGCAATTTGGGACCTGCTGGAAACGGATCTTAAGTATTCCGGCTACCTGGACCGCCAGAGTGAAGCCGTAGCCAGAGCGTCGCGGATGGAAGATCGGGTCATTCCCTCTGCATTCGATTACTCCAGCATCAAAGGATTGAAGAAAGAGGCGCAACTCAAAATGGCGTCCATCCGGCCCCGGACGATTGGCCAGGCCGGAAGAATTCAGGGAGTCACGCCGGCCGATGTCGCCCTGCTAACGGTCATGCTTGACCGTGGACAGCGGGGGAAAACGGAGGAAAACTGCGGGACAGAATCCACTTTCACTAACAGTTAGGCGGCGGCGCAGACGTGACCGTAGCCTGCTGTGCTCCAGCTTGCCCGGCCACCTTCCATGCGCACCCGTTTTGCCCCCAGCCCCACCGGTCTGCTGCATTTGGGACACGCCTACGCCGTGCTCTGCGCATGGCACGAGGCACAGGAAGGCAAAGGCGAGTTTCTTGTTAGAATTGAAGACATCGATTTCACCCGCTGCCGCCCGAACTTCGAAGAAGCCATTTTTGAAGATCTCGAATGGCTCGGCCTGAAATGGCCTTTGCCGGTCTGGCGCCAAAGTGAGCGGATGACAACATACCGCGATGCGCTTGACCGCCTGCAACGGCTGGGAGTCGTTTACCCCTGCTTTTGCACGCGCCAGGAGATGGCGTCGATCGACGCCCCGCAAGGACCGGAGGGGCCTCTTTATTCGGGGGTCTGTCGGGGAAAGTCCGCCGATGAACGGGCGGAATTGCTCGCGGCTCAAAAGCCCTTCGCGTTGCGTTTGAACGTGGAGAAGGCCAAACGTCTCGCCGGTCCGGTCACTTGGATAGATCTTGACTTGGGGGTCGTTCGCGCGACCCCGGAGTTATTGGGTGACGTGGTGATCGCTCGCAAAGACATCATGACCTCTTATCACTTGGCGGTCACCGTTGATGATGCGGCGCAAAACATAACGGTGGTCACCCGTGGCGAGGACCTCCTTCCAAGCACCCACGTCCACCGATTGCTTCAGGCGTTGCTCGACCTTCCTGTGCCCGTCTGGAGACATCACAAGTTAATTTGTGATGAAACCGGAAGGCGTCTCGCCAAGCGAGACGACGCGAGGTCTCTGCGTTCGCTCCGGCTTGAGGGGTGTTCGCGGACGGACATCGCACGGTTAATCGGGCAAAAGCTCCCGTGAGTATTATAGCGCTTTTGAGGGCAGTTGGACGAAGTTTGATTTGGAAACAAATCAAAACTATTCGGTTTTCTTAAGTTTTGGATTGCGGGGTCCCTTAAACCCGTCAAGAATCCGGGATGCGGTGGACTCTTGCCGAAAATCCCTTTGAAGTTTTGACCCGTCGCCGGTTCACGGGAATGGATGTTTTACTGGCCGATCACCTCTCAAAATGCGGCCTCGAAGCGGCAAAGAGACCGACCGACGCGGAGCTCTCGACGATTCACCAACGGGCGATGGCGGCACGCACGGCGTGGAATGTGGCTTATTTGAGGTGGACTGTCAGCCGGCGCACCCACAAAGGGCGCACGTTTGCCGTCAATCAACTCGTCAGCCAATTGAGGGGACGGCAAATTGGGCTCTGGCAGGTGATGGTCCAGCAGACCGATTTGGCGAACCGGACCTGGCTGAAGGGCTCTTTGGCCTTCTCGGATCTTTTTCCGCAGGGCCGGCGGCCTTTCCAGCAGGGAGCGATCGAGGCGCGGCAGGGGGCGCTTTGCGATCTTGCGAGCGCCCTTGAGGTCCATCCGGCCCTAACTGATATCGCCTTGCTGGTCCGTGCGTTTCATACCGAACTGGCAACCGCCCTAACACTTCAACGGGAGGCGCAGGCGGCGATGATGCAGGCGTCTGCGGAGCTTGAGAAACAAAGGAAAACCGCCGCCGGGGCGCTCTACAGGAATATGGCGCGCCTGATGGAAAAGTATGCCGACAACCCGGCTGTCATTTGGAATTTCTTCGAGCGCAAGCTTATCAGCAAACGACCGGCGGAGAAGGCTTCCTAACCTCGAGCCCGGCGGGGCCTCCGGTAAATGGCCGGCATGGCTGTAACGTGCCTGCGGACTTGCCGCTTCGAATCGATGCCCGCAGACTTTGCCCATGCGTTCTTTACTCTTCTTCCTTGTCTGTGCCGCGACGGTGACCGCCGAGCCGGTAAAATTCGATACTGTCTCGACGAAGAGCGGGCCGTGGTCGGATGCCGCCACCTGGGGAGGGAGACTTCCGCAGGCAGGTGCAAGAGTGCAGGTTAAAGCCGGTCACACGATCATCTATGATGTGGAGTCCAAGGAAGCTCTGAGAATGGTGCATGTGGCAGGAACGCTCACTTTCTCACGGGAGAAGAATACGCTGCTGGAGGTGGGACTGCTTCGGGTCACCCCGGGTGACACGTGCAGCGAGGATGGCTTCGATTGTCATGATGATGCTCCGGTGGCGAAGGGCGACGCAAAGCCAGGACTTGAGATTGGCACGCTTGAGTCTCCGATCCCGGCGAACGTGAAGGCGGTGATCCGTCTGCGTCATTTCGAGGGTATGAATCCGGAAACACTGCCGGCGATTGTGGCGTGCAGCGGCCGGTGGGACATTCATGGCTCTCCGATGCCCCGCACGTGGTTGAAACTTACCGCGACGGTGAAGCCGGGCGCCAGTGAGGTAACGCTGGAGGAAAAGCCGGACGGGTGGCGCACGGGTGATCGGATAATCGTCACCGGGTCAAAGGAGGATGACTATCAGAGAGCAGTGAAGAAGGCGGAACGGGGCGGGTATGCCGGCGCCACCGAGGAGCGACTCATTACCAAAATCGACGGCGCCAAAGTAACGTTCGATCAACCCCTAACATTTGTTCATTTTGGAGAGGGCATCATGCGCAGCGAGGTGGCGCTGCTTTCGCGAAATGTCATCGTGGAGAGCGCAGATCCGGCCGGCGTGCGCGGGCACACGATGTATCACCGGGATTCGTCGGGCGGGATCAGCTACGCGGAATTCCGGCATCTCGGAAAGCGGGGCATTCTTGGAAAGTATGCCATCCATTTTCATCTCGTGCGGGACACGATGCGCGGAAGTGGAGTGACTGGCGCGAGCGTGTGGGACTCGGACAATCGCTGGATCACAGTGCATGGCTCCGATCATCTGCTGGTGCGTGATTGTGTGGGTTACCGCTCGCGGGGCCACGGCTATTTCCTCGAAGACGCCACTGAGCAGTGGAACGTCTTCGACCGGAACCTTGCGGTGCAGGCCATTGCTGCAAAGAGGCTGCCGAAGCAGGTGCTCTCGTTTGATGCGAACGATGGCGCCGGCTTCTGGTGGGCCAACGGACGCAATACTTTCACGCGAAACGTGGCCTGCGAGAATGACGAGTACGGCTTCCGCTTTGAATTGCGGAAAGACAGCGGGTTCAATCCCGTGCTGAGGCTGCGCGGCCTCGACGGCGAGCTGGAAGAGCGGGATGTGCGCACGCTGCCATTCGTGCGTTTCGAAGATAACGAGTCACACACGGAAGGTCTCTACAGTTTCAATCTGGGCGATGACAAAAACGGTGAAATCCACAGTGACCGGACGCACCCATTCATCGTGCGGAACCTGCGTGCGTGGGAAACACACTACGTGCTCCGCCCTGAAATGCGCAGTTTTCTTTGCGAGGGCCTGCGGGTGAAAAACGCGGTCTACGGAGTGTACAACCCGGACTACGACGGCCATGTGTACCGCGACCTCGACTTCGACAATGTTGTTAGCGAACCCATCAATCGCGGTCACGACGATGCGAGCATTCAATACGGCGACTTTACCTACGAGCGCGTGAGGCTTGCCAACTGCCGCGTGGGCCGCGACCCGCTCATTCAACTGGCGTGCACGGCTCCGAAAGAGGGCGTGTCGGGGCACTTCCGCGATCTGCACATCGAAAACTCCCGTTCCACGATGGCGAACGTCGTGGATCTCGGCGGCGGTCCCCGGAATGACAAACTGCAGTATCCGGTTAGTTATTATTTCCACGAGCCTGAGATGACCCGCCGCGTTGTCAGCGTAAAATTCCCGGACGCCACGAAAACGGGCGGTTTTGTGCAGGTGGCGAATTGGACCGGTCCTGATGTCGTGGCGGCAGAGGTTAAAGACGTGCCGTTCCCTGTGCTGCTTGATCCCAAAGATGAGCTCCCGCCCGCCACTCTCATCACGCGCGTAAGGCGCGACGGAGAGACTCTCCATCTCAAAGGCGTCACTCAGGATAACGGTTCGGTGGCAGGCGTGACGGTCAATGGCGCGGCTGCGAAAATCATCTCCCAGCAGGCGGGTGTGGCCGATTGGGAAGTTTCAGTTCCAGCCGCTCACGAAGTTACCGCTAAAGCGCGGGACGCGGCAGGCAACGAGGAGCGCTGGGTGCAGGTCGTCTCCCTTCCGCAGAAATGAAATAGCCTGCATTTTTTCACAGGATTTCGTTCGTCACGGGAATATCAGTGGAGTGAATGTGCCGAAGGCCACTCGCTTTCGCTGCATCCATGGGAGACGAAAGCGACTGGGCTTCGCCACAGATCGCGTCTCAAAAGTCAAAAGAAAACATTTCAATTCGGCCCCGACCCTAAGGACGGGAGCTTCCGTTCCTTTTGAGCAGGTGGTCTTCACGGTGCGCTCCCGGTCCGGTCCTCGG
>DASZQB010000032.1:0-50541 GCA_035550135.1 Verrucomicrobiales bacterium | reverse complement strand
CGCAGTTCTCACATTCCAGACAAAAACACGACCCCTCCGTTATGGGCGTTCACCATTTCACGGAACGAACAGACGCGCGGCGCTGCGTCACAGCACGAACCTAACAGGCAGCGCTGAAAGCGCGGAACATCCCAGCCTGGGGCGCAGCGACGAAGGAGCGCAGCCCCAGGTAAAGCCCCCAACATACAGGCGATGTGAGCGCTGAAAGCGCGGGACACATATCGAGCCGGGTGGCCAGCCACCGGGAGCGTTCTGTTCGCGCCCCGCGTGCTGCGCATTTTCAAGGACTGCGCATGGAAAATGTGCAAACACTCTGTCCACATTTTTCCCGGATGGTGAGAAATCCGGGTTAGGACCGCCCCACGCTACGGAAGTCTGACTCCGAACCGGAGAAAAATCCGGGCGGGTGAGTCGGAAGGAGCGTGGAAAGTGAATTCCCGGTTCCCCGTAGTGTTCGGCAGTGGCAGCCAGCCTCCAGGCTCCAGCGAAGTATTATACTGTGCGAAATACTCGACCCCGTTGACACCCGGCGGCTGTACGAAATGCAGAGCCAATTCCCCGTCTGCGCGCTCCCATTCCGGCAACTGGGTGCCGTCAGGCACGAGCGGGTTGAGTCCGAATGCGAACTCGACCAGATTCACAAGTCCATCCTTGTCAGGATCGGCGGTGTCTTCGGCATCACCCCCATTTACGGCGGAATCGAAATGAATCAGCCGCCAGTTTTCACGGGAGCTCAGGGTTGTCGCCTCCATGAGGCTGGAGCAACCGTTGTAAATGCCGCAGACGACCCTCGCCCGCGCTCGCACAATCGCTCCCTCCGCCAGGTTCAATCCGGGGAGCTCCCAGCCATCGGAGATTCGCGTTCCGGTGCCAAGCGGCGTCCACATGCCGTTGCCCGCGGAAAGTTCGTACGTCACCCGCTGCGTTTCCGGAGAGGTCCCGGTCCGCTTCCATACCACGCGGTCATTTCCCCGAATCGTCAGAGCCTGGAAAGCGGGCTCATTTTCAAAGCGGGCAAGATTGCTTCGCGGCGTGCTCCCTGACGCAGTAAAGTCGCCGACTGCGGTGATTTGTCCCCGGCTGTCCAGAGAAATGCCATTCACGAGCCCGTTTGTGCCCGTCGTCCTGAAAGTCGGATCGATCGTGCCATCCGCATTCAGCCGGACCAACCCTCCGCAGGGATCGTCATTCACCTCCGTGAAATTCCCGCTGACCACCATCTTTCCGTCCACTTGCAACGAAATGCTCCGCACGATGTTATTGATGGACGTCGTAAAACCCGGGTCAGGAATTCCGCTGGCGTCGAGCCTGGCGATATTCGTATGAAGCGCTCCGCCCGCATTTGTGAAGTTGCCGCCAATGAGCATTCTCCCGTCCGGTTGCAGCGCCACGCAATAGACATTGCCATTCACCGGCGCAGTGAACGCGGGGTCCAGAGTTCCCGCAGGAGTGAGCCGGGCCAGATGTTGCCTCGCCATTCCCCCCATGGAAGTGAAGTTTCCGCCCAGCATTACCCTGCCATCCGGCAGCACGGCCACGGATCTTACGAAGTCATTCGCGTTTGGATTGAAGCTGTCGAGGCTGCCGTCTCCATTGAGCCGGAGCGCGCGATTGCGGGTGGAGCCGCCGGCCGTGGTGAAAGCCCCCACGACGATCAGTTTACCATCCCCCTGTATGGCGGCACTATAGACACCATCGTTGAGATTGGGATTAAACGTTGCGTCCACGCCACCCGCCGCCGTCAATCTCACGAGGCGCCTGCGGGTGAACCCTCCCACGGTGTTAAAACTGCCGCCGAGGACGATTCCTCCATCCTCCATCACCGTAATGCAATTCGAGTTCCCGTTCGTTGCGGGAAGCACCGTGCCATCCAGCGTCCCTTCCGGATCAACGCGGACGATATTTCCCCGCGGCACCATCTCCACGTTATCAAACAATCCACCGATCACGACGATCCCGTCCGCCATCTGCGCAACTCCCGTGGTCGGTCCGTCAAAACGGAGATCAAACGTTGCATCCAGGTCACCCGCTGCCGCCCCCGCCTTCGAAGCGAAGGCAACAAAGAAAAGAGAAAACACAAGAGCTCGGAGACTCATAGGGGGCGACCTTGGCATCGTGCGGGGCGGGAACATCTCAGCAAGAGAGAATCAATGAGGGCACCTGGGAAGCCCGCTGATTCGGTTTATCGCGGATTCGTCAGGCTCATGGTCGGCCCGTGATGCCCCAATTTCCCGGTCTATCGTTACCATTCCCAGCGTAACGATGCCTTTTCTTCCCGGGCGGCCTCCTCCGCAAAGTTTCCACGTCCACATAACTCTCTGATCATCAATATCGTTCGAGAGGCATCAAGGAACCATTTGACATTTTTTTCCGTAATCCCTCATGCCCCGGCATGTCCCCCCTTTTCGCTCTCGAAGCAACGCCCCCCAAGCCCAGCGACAAACAGCGAGCAGGAACCGGCGCACTTTCGTCATTCGGATTTCGTCATTCCCGTCCGGTCGCCCCTTCTCCAGGAATTTCAAAAAATTCCCCCGCGCTGCTCCTCGAAATCAAGCCGGATCAAACCTCATCAAACCAAAACAAACCACTTTTTATCCGGCCTTCGCCAAAAAACCCTCCGCGACATCCAATACTTTATAAAAACCCACCTTCCTCAGACCGGCCTTACCGTCAGCGTCGCTCCATCCACCGCCACGATTTCCACCTTTGTCCCCGCGGGAATCCCGCGCGGATCGACCGCCACCGCCCGCCATTCCTCGCCCCCGGTTTTCACCCGGCCAAGGCCCTTCGACTCGATCTCATCCACCACCATCCCGGACTGCCCGATCATGGCGTCCACCAGCACCGGCTTATGCTCACTCCGTTTGTAAATGACCTTCGAGAACAGCGGGCGCACCGCCAGCACGCCGAGCCCGGAGGCAATGGCAAACGTCCCCAGTTCCCACGTCGTCCCCACATCCTTCGTCGAGGCGTACGCCGTCACAAAGGCCGCCACGGCGAAAGCAGCGGCAAAGAAGGTGAAGGTCAGCATTTCCACGATGACGAGCAGAATGCCGGCCATGGTCCAAATGTGCCAGTTTTCCATAGGGAGTGGTTGCAGTTGATGGTTTGGGTGCCGCCCGAATGTGCCACCAGCCCCGCCGGATTCCACTACAACGTCCCGCTATTTTTGTAAAACCCCTGCCCTCCCCCGTCCCCGGATCAAACCTTGTCAAACTGACTTAAAAGTAAGAGCTGGAAATCCAGGAAGTCCCCGGTGCGGCTGGAACTTCCCTTGCGCATCCGGTTGCGGGGGTAGAATGCGGGCCGCTCGTTTTTCCCCCAGTCATGACATCCCAGGAATTAATCGCCGGCCTCTGGGTTATTGCCGGTCTCGTGATCATTGAAGGTTTGCTCTCTGTGGACAATGTCCTCGGGATCGCGGCGCTTGCGAAGGAGTTGCCGGATTACCAGCAGAAGAGTGCGATCCGGCTGGGGCTTGGAGGGGCTTATCTTTTTCGGGTGCTGGCGCTGCTGATCGCTTCGTGGCTGATTTCCAATACGTGGGTGCGATGGCTGGGCGCGGGCTACCTTGTGTGGCTCATGTGCTCGCATCTCACGCGGCAAATCGATCCGGATGAGCAGGGAAAGATCAAAACGATTCGTGCTTCGTTTGCAGCGGTGCTGGTGCAGATCGGATTGATGGACCTCAGCCTGAGCATCGACAATGTCATCGCGGCAGTGGGGCTGGCGCCGAAAGATCCGGAGACCCGTGTGCCGGTGATGTGGCCGATTTATGTGGGAGTGGGGATCGCCATTCTGGCGCTGCAGGCGATCGCGCCCCATGCGGTGACGCTGCTGAAGAGGTATCCGATTCTGGAGCCCGCGGCGTTCGTGCTCATTGGCTATGTGGGCGGCATTCTGATCTATGAGGAAACCTATCATGTCGTCACCGGTGAGACGGCGCACATCCCGCCGTGGGTGAAGTTTGTCGGAATATTGATCATCATTTGCCTCGCCCTGCTGTATGACCGGAAGCTGGCGGTGAAACGGCTGCTGCGGCCCTTGATGCGCGTGGCGTGGCCCATCATGAAGGGCTTTTCGGCGGCGGTCGCTATGTTGTTCGCGCCGTTCAAACTCCTCGTCTCCGCGCTGAAGCGAAAGCCGGCGGACATCGTGGACTAACGTTTTCTTTTTCATGTTTGTTGACCACATTCGCATTCACGCGCGGGCCGGAAACGGCGGCGACGGCTCGGCATCGTTTCGCCGGGAGAAATTCATTCCGCGCGGAGGGCCTGACGGCGGCGACGGCGGCAAGGGCGGGTCCATCATTCTCCGGGTGGACACGCACACGGATAATCTGAAAACTTTTTTCTACGATCCTAACTTGAAGGCGGGACACGGCGCCAACGGTGCGGGACGGTTGAAATCCGGACGCAGCGGCGAGGATCGTGTCTTTGCGGTGCCGCCGGGGACGCTGGTTTACCGGGAGAAGAGCGAGGGACCGGCGGACGGTGTTCCCGATGTCGGAGAGGATGACTTTTTGGTGGATGACGCAGAGCCGGCGGACAGCCACGAAGCGCGCTCGGAGCGCTCGCTGAAGCAGCGGATCGAGGAAGGCAGGGATCTGGAACTCGTGGCGGACTTGACGGAGATCGGCCAGGAATTTGTGCTGTGCCGCGGCGGCAAGGGCGGCAAGGGAAATAACAATTTCAAGACGTCCACGCACCAGACGCCGCATGAATTCACGCATGGAGAGAAGGGTGAACACGGGCACTTTTTCCTGGAACTGCGCCAGATCGCGGATGCGGGATTTGTGGGATTTCCGAATGCGGGAAAAAGCTCGCTGCTGAGCCTGCTGAGCGCGGCACACCCGAAGATCGCCGCGTATCCGTTTACCACGCTGCATCCGATGCTGGGAGTTATCGAGTATCCCGAATACCGCCGCGTGCGCGTGGCGGACATTCCCGGGTTGATCGAGGGCGCGCATAACAATGTGGGACTCGGCCACGAATTCCTCCGCCACATTTTGCGGTGCCGGATTTTGCTTTTCGTGGTCGATGCCGCGGGCAGTGAGGGACGGAATCCGATCGATGACCTAACTATTCTGCGGAAAGAGATTTCCCTCTACGATGAACTGCTGGCGAAGCGGCCCTGGCTGATTCTTGCTAACAAGACCGATCTTCCGGAAGCCGCGGAGAACATTAAGCACATCAAAACACGGTTTCCCAAAATAAAGGTGATTCCTGTCTCGGCACACGACGGGACCGGGCTGGATGCGCTGAAAGCGGAGCTGCTCAAACGGGTGCACGGGACCGCTGCGAAAGCGGCGAAGAAAAAACCGTAAGGCACTTCACAGCCTTCCGAGCCGGAGGCCGCCGTCCATATAGATGACTTCGCCGGTGGAGAAGGGAAACGCGCCTTCAAGAAATGCGCGCACCGCTTTTCCCACGTCTTCAGGCTGGCCCCAGCGGCGCATGGGCACCGCGCCTGAGGCGATGATGGGATCATACTTCGCTTTCACGGCGGCCGTCATGTCGGTCTCCATGATGCCAGGACGGAACTCGACGACCTGCACGCCATGCTCTGCGAGCCGCAACGCCCACAGTTGCGCGGCCATCGCCAGACCCGCCTTGGAGATACAGTAGTCGCCGCGGTTCGAAGATGCGAGCACCGCGGAAACGCTGCTGACAAACGCGAGCTTGAAGCCCGCGGGCAGGCGTGACTGCCCCGCGTGCGCCACCCACCAATTTGCCGCCATTTGGGTGAGAAAATACGGACCCTTGAGATTGATGTCCAGGACGGCATCCCAGCTTTCCTCCGTGCACTCCAGCAGGTCCTTTCGCCCCGGCGACGCAATGCCGGCGTTGTTCACCAGTCCGTCGATTCTGCCCAGCGCGGCTAGTGTCTGTTCGAATACAGCTTCCCGCGCCGCGGTATCTCCAAGGTCGCCGCTAACGATGGGAAATTGCTGCTCCTCACTCACGGCCACCGTCCGGCATTCCCGCGCCGCTTCCTCCGCCGCCGCGCGATTCGCCGCACAATGAATCGCCACACTCATCCCAGCGCGCGCCAGCTCGAGCGCGACACCTTTGCCCAATCCCCGGCTGGAGCCGGTTACGAGAATCGCAGGACTTTCATTCATGCGTTTCAGCATACACAGCGATGGCCCGGACGGGTGGACTTTTTGTGTTTGTGATTGAGTCCGGAGAGCAAATCCGTCAAAACGATGAGATGATCCCCCGATCCCTCCTCCGTTTCGTTTGCCGATTTTGTGCCTCGACCGCTATCCTTTCAACGCTTTCCAGCACGGCGCGGGGAGCTGATACCACGATCAACGTGGACTTCAACGCCGCCGACGGGAGCTATGGGACTTACTCTGGAGTGGCTGCGTCGCAAGATACGGGAACGGTTTGGAATGGTGTTAGTCCGGGGTCAGAGGGCGGGTCTCAATTGTACGGAAGCTTTACTTCAGGCACGCTGGTGACATCGACGGGCGCGGCGACCGCGGTGACCGTTTCGCTGGGCAACTTCCGGGTGTATGAGGCGAATGAGAGACCGGCGGGACTGGCTTCGGCGCTGATGACGGATTTTGTCTATCAGCAAACGCTCGGTCCCGGTGGTCCCAATTCCACGTTCTCGATCAACCATCTCGATCCCGCGGAGACCTACAATCTCTACTTCTATTCTCAAAACGGAGGCTATGGGAACACGGCGACGATATTCACGATCAACGGATTTTCGAAGACGGCATCGAATGGCGGGAATGCCGGATCATTTGGCGAGAATGCGAACTACGTGCTCTTCACGGGCGTCACGCCGGATGCCTCGGGAACGATTTCGGGAACGTTCAACGATGCGGCTCCGGCGAACAATGCGGCGTTCAATGCGATGCAGATTGTAAAGCCAGGGCCGTTCGAACCTCCTCCGCCGCCACCGCCGCCACCGCCACCGCGTGCCGGTGTCACTGTGAAATGGGCGGACGCAGACAGCGTGCTGGTCTTCAATGAAATCCACTATCATCCGGCGAATGAAGCCACGGATACCGAGTGGGTGGAGTTGCGCTGTTTGCAGGGCGTGGACGTGGACATTTCCGGGTGGCGCGTCGAAGGCGGCATCGACTTTCAGTTCCCGGCGGGGACAGTCGCGAAGGGGCGCAAATATGTCGTCCTCGCGGCGAACCCGGCGCATCCATCGCTCGCAGGTCTCGGTGCCATGGGACCTTTCACCGGACAGCTCGACAATGGCGGCGAGGAATTGCGCATCGTTAACAACAGTGGCCGATTGATGGACCGTGTGAACTATTCAGACAGCGGCGAGTGGCCAGTGGGACCGGATGGGGCCGGAGTGACGCTCTCCAAGCACGATGAAGAATTCGCCGATGCAGGGCCCAGCAACTGGATCGCGAGCGCTTCGCGCGGCGGCACGCCGGGCGCGGCGAACTTTCCGGCAAACGCGCGCTATCCCGGCTTGCGTGTCCTCTTCAACGAAATCTCTGCCGCGAGCGACGTGCCTTTTAGGATCGAGTTGGTGAATCCAGGCGCTGCTGCACTCGATCTCACCGGTTATGAGGTCAAGTCGTCTGCCGGGCAAACTTATGCGCTGGCGGCGCAATCAATACCGGCGGGCGGCGTGGCTGTTTACTCCCCTGCCCCGGAGGAATTTTCGCCCGCGGCCGGGGATCGTCTGTTTCTCTTCAGCGCGGCGGGTGCGGAATTCGAGGACGCGCGTGAAGTGACTAACCGGCTGCGTGGTCGAAACGCGAAGGGACGATGGGCATCTCCCACTGCGGCCAGTTTCGGCGCGGCGGCGAATGTGTTCGCAATGAACACGAGCGTGGTGATCAACGAAATCATGTACCATCCGCACGCGGCACAGGCTTCGCAGGAGCAGTGGATCGAATTGTATAACAAGGGTGCGGGCGCGGTGCCGCTCGAAGGATGGCGGCTCGGCGACGGCATTGATTTTACGTTTCCTGCGGGCACCATGCTGGAGGCGGGAGCGTATTTGGTGGTCACGGACAGTCCCGCGTCGCTGGCCGGACGATATCCGGGGATCACCGTCCTAGGACCGTTTTCCGGCTCTCTTTCGAGAACCGGCGAACGGATGCAATTGATTGATCCTAACAATAACATAGCAGACGAAGTGGCTTACTTCGACGGCGGACGATGGCCGGAGATGGCGGACGGGGGCGCATCGAGTCTGGAGCGGCGCAGTCCCTCCGCGGACGGCATGGCTGCTGAGAACTGGGCAGCCAGTGACGAATCCGCACGGGGAAAGTGGGAAACGATCAGTTACACCGGTTCCGGAGCCACAATCGGCACGGACCCCACAAGCTGGCACGAATTCATTTTCGGTCTCCTCTCGGAGGGTTCGTTCCTCATTGATGACATCAGCGTCAAAGAAGTGAACGCGGGGAACCGGGAGTTGATTCAAAATGGCACTTTTGACTCCGGAGCTTCTGCACCGGTGTGGCGGTTTCTCGGGACCCACCGGCGCGGGACCGTGGTGCCCGATCCTGACAATCCTGCGAACAACGTGCTGCGGATGGACGCCAGCGGTTATGCGGAGCACATTCACAATCACGCGGAGACCACGCTGAAAAACGGGGCCAGCTATATCACCCTGAACAACGCCAGCACCTACACCATCTCGTTCCGCGCCCGCTGGCTCAAGGGCTGCAACCTGCTGCACACGCGTCTTTATTTCAATCGTCTCGCCCGCAAGACGGCGCTCTTTGTTCCCGCCACAAGCGGAACGCCGGGGGCGCAAAACAGTGCATTTGTCGCGAATATCGGGCCGACGTATCGCGGCCTGACGCACTGGCCTGCGGTTCCGGCCGTGGGACAAAACGCGATCGTTTCCGTGACGCCGGCGGATCCGGATGGCCTGGGAATCCTAACGTTATATTATGCGGTGAACGGCGCCGGATTCCTCACCGCGCCGATGGCCGATGCGGACGGTGACGGCGTATTCACAGGCACGATTCCGATGCAGCAGGCGGGAGCCAAAGTGCAGTTTTACGTGCAGGCGCTGGATTTGCAGGGAACCACTTCCTTTTTTCCCGCCGCCGGACCCGCATCGCACGCGATCATCCCATGGGTGGACGGCCAGGCGGGTTCCGGACCCGCGCAGAACCTGCGCATCACCATGCTGGCGGCGGATATCGCGACGCTGCATACCGTGACGAATGTCATGAGCGACGACGCCATTGGCGCAACGGTGATCTCGCGCGAAAACGAGATCCACTACGACGTCGGCGTTTGGCTGAAAGGGAGCGAGCGGGGCAGAGCGCAGGATATTCGCGTTGGCTTCAATTTGCGCTTCCCGCCGGAGACGCCGTTCATGGGGGCGCACCAGCGCGTAGCGATCGACCGCTCTGCCTCCGGCGATGAATTCGGTCAAAAGGAAATCCTTATCAATCACGCCATCTCGCGCGCGGGGAATATTCCGGGTTCGAATGCGGACATTATCCGTGTGATTGCGCCCCGCTCGCAAAACACGAGTCCGGCGATGCTCCTCAAGGCCCGCTACAACGATGAGTTCCTGAACGGTCAATACGAGAACGGAAGCGACGGTACGCTCTTCGAATACGAACTGATCTATGTGCCTCTCACCACTAACATTTCATCCGGCGCCGGTCCGCATTGGGTGGAAGGACTTAAGATTCCGTATCCGTCTCCGGATTCCATTCACAATGAGGCCGTCAGGAATCTCGGTGCAGATCCTAACTTATACCGCTGGCATTTTCTGTTGAAGAACAACCGGCAGGCTGACGACTACTCAAAGCTCATGTCCGCCGCCGCTACCCTCGGACTGCCTGCGGGCGCGCAGTTCCAGACAGAAACCCGCGCGAAGCTCGATGTGAACCAATGGCTGCGCTCGTTCGCCGTGCAGGTTCTATTCGGTGTGGCGGATTCCTACTCGACCGCCGGACTCGGTCACAACGCGATCTTCTACATTCGTCCCGGGGATGGCAAAATGCTGCTCTTTCCACATGACCTCGACGTGGTTTTCAATCTCGGTACCACGTCCTCTATCACACCCACCCCTGATTTGCAGGATCTGATCGCGGACCCGGCGAACCGGCGCGCCTACTACGGACACATCGTGGACATCATTCAAAAGTGCTTTAATTCCGCCTACCTGACCCCGTGGGCGCAGCACTATCAGACTTTTGCGACGGGGCAAAATTTCACGCAATACATGAGTTATATCACCGCGCGTGCCGCCTCCGCGCAAAGCCAGATCACCGCTGCCATTCCACAGGTGCCCTTCACCATCACCACGCCTGGCCCGCTGACGGTGGCCGGCAGCACCGCAACCATCTCCGGCGACGGATGGGTGGACATCCAGGGCATCCGCGTGGCGGGGAATGCGGAATTTCTTCCGGTGACATGGACCGACAATAACAGTTGGCAGGTAACCGTCCCCGTTCCGCCCGGCGAAAGCACCGTTACGCTGCAGGCGGTGACTTTTTCCGGAGCCGTGACACCGGCAAACATTACGGTAAACAACACCACTAACATCACGCCCGCCTCTGCCGCCAATCTGGTGGTTTCGGAAATCATGTATCATCCGGGGCCGCTCACGCCCGAAGAGCCGGCCGCCGGCTTCACTGACGCGGATCAGTTTGAATACGTGGAGGTGATGAACATCGGCAATCTGACGCTCAATCTGACCGGCGTGCGTTTCACCGCCGGCATCAACTATGACTTTGCCTCCGGCACCATGCTGCCCCCTGGCGGCAGACTCGTTATCGCCCGGGACCGCAATGCCTTCCTTTCACGCCACGCCACCGCTTCGGGCAATCTTGCCACGGGTTTCTTTCTCAACGGCACCGCGCTGAATAACAGTGGAGATCGCCTGGTGCTCATCGATGCCGCCTCGGGCGTCATCAAAGACTTTTCCTATGACGACAATTTCCCCTGGCCCGCCTTCGCAGACGGTGAAGGCGCCAGCCTCGTGCTCATCGCCCCCCTAACCAATCCAGATCCCGCCGTACCCGCCAACTGGCGCAGCAGCGTCCCCCCGGGCGGTTCACCTGGCGGGAGCGATGCCACTTTCTTCACAGGGGACCCCGCCCTCGATGCCGACCATGACGGCCTGACCGCCTTCCTCGAATACGCCATCGGCACAAGCGACGATGACCCTAACATGACATCGGGCGTCAGCGCCGCTCTCGACCCCGACGGCCATCTTCTCTACAAGGCCACCCGCAATCTTTCCGCAGACGACGTCATCTACGAGCCCCAACTTTCCTCCGATCTTTCGGCCTGGAGTTCATCCGCCTTTGCCCTCATCGCTGAAGACCCCGCCACTCCCGGTCTCACTACCCTAACCTGGCGTTCCCTCCTCCCCGTCTCCACCCGCGCCTTCACACGCCTCAGCGTCAAATTGCGCTAACCGGTCCCCTTTGCGGTGACCGGTGACCAAATGAAAGCACCGGGGTTTCCGATGCAGTCCCCCGGCGACCTCGATGCCTTCCAGGCTGTTCAAGGAGACACCTCTACGTTCTTGACGGACAGGGGTCATTCCAGGCAACCTGCAGGTGAAATGCATAAATCACTGAGTCCGATTCCATCCGTCGCCGGCAGACTGGCCGTGCTCGCGCTGGCACTCGCTGCCATCGCCTGTGTCACGCCGTCACGCGCCGGGGTTGTCATCAATGAGATTTACTACGATGCCGAACCGAATACCTCGGCCTCAGAGTTTATCGAACTTTACAACTCCGGCCCGGGCGCAGCAGACCTGACAGGCTGGCACTTTTCGCGGGGAATCGAATATACCTTCCCGGCGGGAGCGACGCTGGCTGCGGGGCAATATCTGGTCCTCGTCGAAAGCACTGCCGGCTACAATCAGCGATTCGGACCCGTTCCGCCCGTTGCGGCGTTTGGTCAGTACGCCGGTGGCCTGTCGAATGATGGCGAGGTGATCGTGCTCACGAACGCGGCGGGCACTGAGGTTGACCGCGTCGGCTACGAGTCGGTCTTCCCGTGGCCAATCGGTGCGAACGGCGGCGGGGTTTCCATGGAACTGATCAATGCGAGCCTCGACAACGACCTCGCGGGAAGCTGGCGTTCCGCGACCACCGCGCCGACCCCGGGCGCTCAGAATTCCGTTTTTGCCGCCAACGCGCCGCCGCAAATGAGGCAGGTGGATCATGCCCCGAAACAGCCGGCTTCCACGGAGCAGGCGACGATCACGGTGAAGGTGACCGATCCGGACGGCGTCGCGTCGGTGCAGTTGCAATATCAACTGGTGACCCCGGGCAATTACTTCTCCGCCTTTTTGGCGAAGCCCATCGCCACTTTGCTGGCCAGCCCCAATACACCGCTGCCCGCCAATCCCGCGTATGATCAAAACTGGATATCCGTCGCGATGGTGGACGACGGCACCGGCGGTGATCTGCTCGCAGGCGACAGCATCTACACGGCGCGGATTCCCGCGCAGGCCAACCGGACGCTCGTGCGCTACCGCATCACGGCGACAGACGTGCCGGGCGCTTCCATCCGGGTCCCCTACGCGGACGACCCATCGAAGAATTTCGCGTACTTCGTTTACAACGGCGTACCAGACTTCATCGCCAATACACGTTCGGTGACCGGCACCGTGCCCTATACGCATAAGAAGGAAGTGCTCACCGCCCTGCCGGTTTATACTCTGCTCACCACGCAGACGGACTATGACCGGTGTGTGGCTTACGATGGCGCCTCCCAGATTCCCGCCAACAACTATGACGCCCGCAGCGCCGAAAACTGGCCCGGCACCTTCGTCTATAACGGCAAAGTCCATGACAACATCCGCTATCGCCTGAGGCAGCGAAACGCCCGCTATGCCGGCGGCGGCAAGCGCAGCTTCCACTTCAGTTTCAACAACGGCAGCCTCGTGCAGTTTCACGACCAGTCGGGCCGCGAGTACCCGACGAAGTGGAAAGCGCTCAACACCCACCGGATGGTCAGTTCCCGCGGCGAAGCCAACTTCGGCCTGTATGAAGCGGCAAACTCCGTGCTTTGGAACACCACCGGCACGGCAGCCCCGTTCACCCACTGGATTCACCTCCGCGTCGTGAAGGGTGCTGAAGAACAACCCGCCGGAACCAATGGTCAGCACCTCGGGGACTTCTGGGGCCTGATGCTCGCCCTCGAAGATTACGACGTCCGCTTCCTCGAAGCGCACAACCTGGAAGAGGGCAACCTCTACAAGCTTAAAACGGGCGGCAACGACGGTTTAAGCATCCAGCGATTTCAGGCGCAAACTGCAGTGTCCAATGCCTCCGATTTCACGACCATCATCAATCAGCTCCGCAGCACGCAGACCGATCAGTGGCTGCGCGATCACGTGGACTGGAACTCATGGTATCACTATCACGCCATCGAGGACGCGATTCGGCACTACGACGTCTCCAACGGCATTACAACGAACAACGGCGAGCACCTCAAAAATCAGGCCTACTACTTCAAGCCCGCCACGGGGCTGCCGCTGGGAAGGCTCCAGGTTCTGCCGTGGGACTCCGACACCTCATGGGGGCCTAACTGGAATGGCGGCTGGGACTGGCCGAAAAGCGCGATTTCCACGGCGGCAAAGGTCGAGTTCAATAAGGAATACAAAAACGTGGTGCGCGAGATTCGCGATCTGGTCTGGCGGGAGGATCAACTTTTCCCGCTGCTCGATTATTACCAGGCACTGCTGGAACCCTTCACACTCGCCGACCGCGACCGCTGGACCAGCGCGACCGGCACCCCGAATCCCGGCGCTCAAACGGATGGCCCCATCGCCACCCGCGTGGCGGTCATGAAGCAGTTTGCTTTCACGGGCGGGAGTTGGACGGGCGGCACCGACGGCCAGCAGGATTGGGTTTTCGACGCGGCGGGAAATCTCGTGGCGAACAACACCATCTCGATGGATACGGGAATTTCCGGCCAGCAGGGCCGAGACGCTTACCTCGACGCGCTGAGCTTCGATCCGAAGGTGCCTGCAAGGCCCACAGTCACTTATGCGGGCGCGGCAAATTATCCTGTGAATGGCATCGCGCTCCAAAGCAGTGCCTTCAGTGATCCGGATGGAGCGGGAACTTTCGCCGCGATGGAGTACCGGGTCGCCGAAATCACGCCCTATGTCATACCGGTGCCCCCACCGGCCAATACCGTGATTCTTCCTGGAGGATCGGTCTGGAAGTATGAAGTCAGCGCCGCGGGGCGCGGCAACAGCGACATCGTTTTCGGACACCCGTCGTACAATTCGACAAACTGGAAGCATCCGGACTTCACCGATACGGCATGGCCCTCGGGCGCGGGTATGCTGGGTTACGGCGACGCCGACGGCATCCTTCCGGTCACCACCCTGACATTTGGCGCCGATCCCAATAACAAGATCACGACTTACTACTTCCGGCGTAAAGTCACCGTCACTGACAAGTCGCCATTTGAGAGTTTTCTCGTGAATGTGGTGCGGGACGACGGCGCCATCGTTTACGTGAATGGCCGGGACATCGGCCGCACGCAGATGCCGGAGGGCGTCGTCACTCCCGCCACGTTTGCGAACGTGACGTCGAGCGCCGCGGACGAGAGAACTTTTTACCCGCTCCCGGTACCGGCTTCGATCGTTGTCCAGGGCGAGAACACGATCACAGTCGAGGTTCATCAGGTCAATCTGAACAGCAGCGACCTGAGCTTCGACCTGCGCTTTGAAGGAGTGCCGCCGAATCCGAACCCACCGCCAACTCCGCCTTCCTCGCCGCCACAATTCGAATGGAAGACGGATTGGGAATCCGGCGAACTGACGGCGTTCACCGGAACGATCGCCGTCCCGGCCTCCGCCGTCCGGGGGGGAAGCACTTACCGGGCGCGGGTCCGCCACAAGGACACCACCGGGAGATGGAGCAGTTGGTCGGCGCCGCTGGAATTCGTCGCCTCACTGCCTAACATCACGCCGCTAACCAACTCGCTGGTCGTCAGCGAAGTCATGTATGACCCCGCCCCCGCCACTGCGGCGGAAAGTGCGCTCGGCTACGTCACGAGCGACTTCGAATGGGTCGAACTCTTCAATGCCGGCGCGGCCACGCTCGACCTGACCGATGTGCGTTTCACCAAGGGCGTTGATTTCAATGTCCCGGCAGGCACCACCATGGCGGCCGGCGAATATGCCGTCGTGGTCCGGAATTCCTCCGCCTTTACCGCACGATATGGCGCGGGCCCCCGCATCCTCGGGCAATACACTCCTGACAATCTTAACAATGACGG
This sequence comes from Verrucomicrobiales bacterium, assembly GCA_035550135.1. GTDB lineage: Bacteria > Verrucomicrobiota > Verrucomicrobiia > Verrucomicrobiales > V1-33 > V1-33. The sequence goes on along the minus strand of DASZQB010000032.1, from coordinate 35,320 downwards.
CGAGCAGCTCAAATTGAGCTACGGCGCGGGAGAACCGATCCGTGATTTCATTTATGACGATGCCGCGCCGTGGCCTGCCGGCGCGAAAGAAACGGGTGCCTCGATCTACCTTCTGTCCGCCGGAATCGTGCCGGATCACACTGTCGGCGAAAACTGGCGTGCGAGCACGACAGCAGGCGGCACGCCTGGAAGGTCAGAACCGCCAGGAGACTACGGCCTGTGGTCCGGCGGGTATTTTTCCGCCGGGGAGCCCGGCTATCCTCAGATTGCCGCACCGGGTTTCGATGCCGACGGCGACGGCTTCGCCAACGCCACCGAATACGCCCTGGGCACTAACCCGCGCAGTCCGGTTTCCCTGCCTGGGTTCGCCGCGACGGCTGTCGTCCTGGGCGGCCAACAGTATCTCTCTGTGAGTTACACGCGAATCAAAGCGGTGAACGATGTCGCGCTGGTCGGCCAAGCCTCCAGCGATCTCGCCGCCTGGAACGTATCGGACGTCGTCGAAGTCTCCCGAACCGATAATGGCAACGGTACTGAAACGGTTGTCATCCGCCACAATGTGCCCTTCTCCGCAGCGGGGGGATCAAGACGTTTCCTTCGTCTCGCGGCCGTCGTTTCCCCCTGAACGGAAGGCCTTCCCCTGACTTGATTGAAAAAATTGGCGGAGAGAGAGGGATTCGAACCCTCGGAACCAATCCGCTACTCCGAAAAAGCTTGATTTCTCGGGAAGCGTGACGTCGACAATTCTCCGTGACATCCGCGAATGTTGCCAGTATTGTTGCCAGATGCTGCCTCAAGAATAGGCGGCTCGGCACTAACAACCAGCTCATTCCATGGCTACCGTCTTTCGCAAATCCGGCACTTCGCTGTGGTGGACCGCATACTTCGACTCGCATGGCAGGCGCCGCTACCGCTCGACCGGAATGCGGACAAAATCGGAAGCCGTCGCCACGGCTGCGGAAATGGAACGACAGGCTCGCCGGATGACGCCGGGAGATTCCGAACAGCGCCGCAGGATCCTACGGATAATCGAGGAAGCTGGTGACATGGCGCTCAAGGGAACACTCACGCAGTCGTCCGGCACCACGCTTCTCAACAGGCTCATCGAGGCCGCGACGGGCGAGGCACTGCAGCAGGCCGGGATCGAAGAGTGGTTCAGGGGATGGCTCAAGACGAAGGGGGCGTCCTGCACAAAGGGAACGGCCGAGCGCTACGGAGGCGTGGTGGAAACGTTCCTGATGTCGCTCCCGGTGACCAAGCGCGCGATGCCCTTGGGTGCCCTGACGGTCGGGGACATTCAGAAATTCCGCGATCAGCAGATGACCGAGGGGAGGACCGCCGCGACCGCGAATCTCGCGCTTAAGGTCCTACGCGTGCCACTCAACCTCGCGCGCAGGCAGGGGATTCTTCAGAACAACCCCGCCGAGGCGATCGAGATGGCTGCAGGCGACGGGTTGGAGAAAGGCGTCTTCGCGCCGGAGCAGATCTCCCGTCTCCTTGCGGTCGCGACGAACGAGTGGCAAGGCCTTATTCTCGGGGGATTCTACACCGGCAGCCGGGCGGGCGACTTGGCGAACCTGAAATGGTCGTCCGTTGACCTGAAGCGGAACACGATCGCCTTCGGCCAGCGGAAGACGAAGCGCTTCGTAGAAATCCCGATCCATCAGGCGTTCGGGAAATGGCTCGCGCAGGTAGGCGCGCAGGAGGCGGGGGAATTCGTCTTCCCGAGTTTTGCCGGCAAGGCGATAGGTTCCCGCAGCGGCCTGTCGCAGCAGTTTCGCGCGCTTATGAAGAAAGCGGGAATAACCGGAAAGATCACCGAGAAGTCAGGTGACAAGGGCAGGTCCAGGTCCTCCCTATCATTTCACTCGCTGCGCCACTCGTTCAATTCCGCCATGGCGAATGCCGGCGTCTCTCAAGAACTCCGGCAGCGCCTGACCGGGCACGCGTCCAAAGCAGTCAATGATCGTTATACGCATACGGAGTTAGAGACACTGCGGAAAGCAGTGGGGCTCGTTCCGAGCGTCCCTTGATCAGAACTTTTCGCACGTGAGCTTTCAACTCCCCTAGGCTCCCCTAGGCTCCGGTTTCGAAACTCATGCCAACGGGGCCGGCGACCTTGATCAGTTCAATAACCGCCATCTCGATTTCCTGAAAGTTGATCATCGGCCTGATCGCCGCGCGGAACGGCGAAACGCCGCGCACGTCCGCCGGATGCTCGAAACCGGCGCGGACCAAGCAGTCGGCGGGGGATCCTCGGCACCGCAAGTATCCAGGTCCGGGCGCACGCGGCCTTCCCACGCGGCCCCGCGCGGGCGATGGCTCCGTAGCTATCGCCTTCAGCCTCCGCATTTTCTGGCGCACAATCCGGACCTCTTCGCCAGTGAAGACGAACTTCTGACGGCGGTCCGTGGGGTTGATATGGCCGCGCACAGGCGATTGTTAGGCTGCGGCAATGCCGACACCGCCGCCCGTCGAAACCGGGCTTCCGGCGGCCAATGAACGAGGAATCGTCGGGACGCACGCTGCTGTCTGTGAAGAGGATCGCAGAGATCCAGCGGGCACATGGCGGGTTGAGAAGTTCCAGCGGTTCCTGCCGGGCGGCGGCATTGCGTCGCGTGCGGTGCAAATCCCGCGGCGGCCAGAGGGTTTTTGTGGTCCCGGATGTAGAGGGCGACCGTTTGAGCGAGTTTGTCCTTTACGCTTTACGCTCACGCTAAGGCCAGCAGGCATTGAGCGTCAACAATTGCGAACTCTCAGGACATTTACTAATACACGAAAAGTCAAAGAAACTTCTTTGGAGCCTTAGGAGCGAAGGAATTAGGCCGCACTCATTAAGGGGCTTCTAAGGTGTCGTGGCTTTATCTTCCGCCCTCCAAAAAGGAGGCCTTGGGTCAATTAGTTAGACATTTCTTCACCTCAGCGAACCAGAATGCAGGCGCTCACTTTTGGCTATCCCGAACCGTTGCGCACCACGCGCCTCTGCTCACGTGAACGCGGTAGTGCATTGAATTTGCAACGGAACATGTCCAACACCATTTTAATACAATCCTTCAAACCTATGACTGTTCGCCGCCCTTTTCCGTTGCTCCTCCTGACTTCTCTCGCATTCGTTATTTCCGCTTGCTGCTCGCTACGGAAATTAACCATTTCCCCCGAGATTAGTTCAGCAGACCTTAAAGCAAAAAGTTTTACGGGCGGCAAAATTCCAGTTACGTTTGAGTTTGAATGCTGTCCTTCCAAGGAACAACAAGCGATAGCACTCAAGCTGCAACAGCGCGTTGCGCAAAGAGCTGAGGACGTGTTTTCGGGTAAGATCAGCGCAGAAGACTACAATGCGGAACAGGAAGTGATTGCCAAGGTTTTAGATAATATCGTTCTCAAATGCAAGTCAATGATGGCGGAAAAAAAGTCGGGAGACACTCCTGCGGCGGCAGCTTTAGTTAAGCGCACCACGCAAACCGACGTTGACGCGGCTTGGCAGCAAGCGGCAGAACTCGCTGCAAGCCTGGAGCGCGGAGCCCGTAAATTTCAATAAGCCTGACCGGTATGAAAAAGTCCATCGCCGTATTATTTTTACTAACCCGCGGGGCGCTCTGCGAGGAAGCCTTAATCGAAATGTATCCTGAGGACGTAGCCCAGACAATTATTGCGATTAGGGAGGACGAAAAAAAAGCAGAGGAGGAACTGCCCATTGAAAGCCGAGGGCTATTCTACGATAATAAACGCTGGGAGCGGGGGGCGACCGTTAGGGTTGCATTCCTCGGAGGCACCACAGCGCTTCATAAAAAGATCGCAGAAACTGCTGTAGAATGGACTAAATACGCAAATTTAAAATTTGATTTTGGTTACGATGAAGTTACTAATACGTATCGTTCATGGTCACCAACGGACGTAGACTATGTCGCCGAGATACGGGTTGCTTTTGACCTTCCGGGATACTATTCGGCAATAGGAACTGATAGTGTGCACAGACGCGGATACCCGCCTAACAAGAGATCGATGAATTTTGGAGGATTCGACAGGCCTAACATAACCGACAGATGGAAGGGCACAGTCCTGCACGAGTTTGGCCATGCTCTCGGATTTGCTCATGAACACCAGCACAAAAAGTGTCACAATGAGATTCGTTGGGAGCGAGGCCCTAAGGGTGAGCCGTCCGTGTTTGACGTAATGCTCAGGGATTATAAATGGCCTGAAAAAATGGCAAGACTTCAGATGGCGACAATTGAAGCATCTGGCGGGGAAGTCTTAGGGCATAACCCCGACTCGGTCATGCACTATGATCTGTCGCCCGATGCTTTCCTAAAGGGTAAAAAATCGCCATGTTGTGTGCCCTTTCGCGAGAAGCTTTCCGACGGTGATAAAAAGCTAGCGATCTTAGCCTATCCCAAAGCGGGATCAAGCCCAACACTTCTGGCTCAAGCACGCCTTCAAAAAGCGATCAAAGACCAGCAGGCCCTTACTGAGATTAAAGGCTCATCCCGCCAAGCAGTTGAGCGAGCAATGGGCGATAAAATTGCTGAATTGTCTCAGAAAGCAAAACCGAGAGTGATGTTTTTTGTTTCCGACGATTCACAGCGGAAAAAAGCGGAGGAGATAAGTGTTGCGTCGAACAAATCGTTTGCGCCGCTTGCAATCACTATTCAATCTCAAAAAAAGGGAGCTTTCCGACCGGAAAAGATCGAAGTGCGTTATTTACGAAATCCGGAAGATCGGAAGGTCGCCGAGCAGATGTTGGCGGTAATCGAAGGGTTGAACATTAAAAACGCTAGGGTTAGTTATACGGAACGCGGTCCTGCCCCCGAAAAAGCCGGTGATATCGAGGTTTGGTTCTCGAAGGAGATCTTGATTTCGCCGAAGTAACTTTCCGCGTGGGGGCGACCGCCCTCCGGACGCCCTACCTAACAGTTGTGTCGGAGGCTTCGGACTTCTTGGCACATACGCATACACCAATCACCAATCTTGGACGAGTCCAATCTTTCTCGCGCTTTTCAAAGTCATTGACGCACACTTTATGCTCTCGCATCACGGTCGGTCGTTTGGATAGACTCCTTCGCGCCCGATACCCCGACAACTAGGCGGGTATCAGCGAGACAAAGATCTATGGCGTCGTACCAACGCGTGCCTTGGACATCCATACGGCAGACGAAGATGAGACTGGTCGCCTCTATCACCTAAACCCACCATTCTGTTGCCGATTTCTCCAATCCAGGACAAACTCGACCGCTTCGCCACCTTTGTTGCATGACCAAACCAAGATACCTGTACGGAGGGCTCGTGAAGACGCTTTCCGAGAAATTCGAGAGTGCCCTGTCTGAGATCGAAGTCGAGCATAACTTCGAGTTCGGCAACGAGTTCGAGATCGCCATCTGCAAAGTCTTACGCCGAATTTTACCACGGGATTTCGGTATATGCCGTGGGTACGTCGTCAATAAGGAGGGGAAGCAAGCTGGTGACGACATCATTATCTACGACCAATCGCGTTTTCCGACATTAAGGTCACTCGTCCAAGACCGATTTGAACAAAAGGAGAGAATTCCGATTGAGGCCGGGTATGCCTACATCGAAGCGAAACACACACTATATCTCGACGGAGCTTCAGGGCAAAGTCTGGAGAAAGCACTTCAGCAGGTAGACGACGTCAAGGCACTTTGTAAAGGACGGCTTCCACTTTCTCCCCAATCTGTTGTTCCGTATCTGACATTTCCTACAGATTTTGTTGTTCAATATCCGAAAGGCTGGCCAGACATAAAAAATCCAATGTTTACCGCAATCATTGCCCGCCGTGTAATCTCAGTTGGCGGTACCGTGGACGCCGCAAGATTATCAGGTGCACTACCGTTCAACCATTGGAAATCCAAAGATGCGAATCCACCTGATCTTATTATTGCGGGCTCCGATTTAGTCGGATTTCCGCTGCTTTATGAGGATTCTGGAGCGTGGGACGCCATCCCGCTTATGACGCCAGGTCGCACCAAGTTCGCCATCGGGGAGACGGCAGGAATCGCCTTTGGACGGGGACTTGCATGTTTGCTTTACGCGCTCGATTGGATTGAGTTGCGAAAGATGCCTTGGGATCTAATTATGATGGACGACGGAGACTGGACTCCAAATAAGTCAAGCCCCTAACGAGCGGATTAACGCCCGCTTTTATGTTTCTTCGGTGCGGCCACGATTTCTGAAAAAGCAAGAGCGCCGAAGTGCGCAATCCGGCGGGCGATTACAGAGGCGAACTCATCGACGACGACCTGTTAGGTGCGTCGCAAATGAGCCGGGCCAGACCGGCGTTGAATTTCTCTCCATTGGACAGAACCGGGAACGGGCGCAGCCATGCGGGGAGATCGCCAAGACCAACGGCAGCGAGGGCGGCGGTGACTTCGTTGAAATCGCCGGTCGGCGCATTGGCGTCAATGACAGGGCGGTCAGCGCGCCATTCGCGAGGGGATCAGGGCCGAGGGGGCTCCTTCATTTCCAAGGCGAGCAGGTCGAATGCCGCCTTGGTCTTAGCTGCGCGCTCTTCGGCCGAAAGCTTCGCGAATGTCCGCCTCACGTGGTATCCTCGAACCGGCTTGATTTCATCTTCCGCCTGCATAGCCACCGGATTAGGAATAGCCTGAAGCAGCTCGAGAAAGCTTTCTGGCAGAAGGCATTGAATGCGCTTGCGATCCACCACGGAGAAGTGCCCTTCGACAGCGGCTTCCAACTTGGCACGGCGGCTCACATCCGCCGTGACGAGCGCGACGATGCTGAAGTCTTCCCTCAGGCACTTCCGTGCGTTTCCAATCTCGTGATCGATGGTGGTGGAGACAGAAACCTCACAGGCGATCCGGAGGTTTCCTCGCAGGAGGACAAGGTCGACGCTCTCAATTCCCGAACCCGTTCCGTGCTCGACAAACACGCGGAATCCCTGCGCTTCCGCGGCTGCTTTAATTCGATCCTGCAGCAGGACGTGCTGGTGGCCGCCCTTGCCGGGAGACGCCTTCTCAAGAGGAGGCTCTTCGATGTCAGGCGCAGGGTCGGCAATCGTCTCGCCTATCTTTGGCGATTTATCGCTCCCAATCGAGGATGCAGGAACCTTTGCAGGTGCCGCCTCTGCTTTGGGGGCGGGGCGCTCTTGATCCGCAGCTGGCGGCTCGCTCGCGCGACGAATCGCGGCCTCTACGGCGGCGCGGGGAACAGCATTCCGGAGTTGGGACAAGTTCTCCACCTGCCGTCTCCTTGAAGCGGCTTCCTCCGCGGGCGGTGGTTCGGAGAGCGGAACAGAAAGATTGAAGTCATTGTCCGCGCTCCCGAGGCGGCAGACCGCCCTACCGATAGGGAGACTCTGCAAGTCCTTCCCTTCGAAATGGGCGAAGCCGTCCGCGAGAGACCGGGCGTCCGAGTCGCTGACGCGGAACGCTACGCGGGTAAAGGCGTTCGAAAGGACGGCTGCTGCCACCTCCCGGTCGCGCTCCAGTTGGCGCAGATCCTGATGTGCTAGTATAAACCCTAACGCATACTTCCGTGCACCTGACAGAATCTCCGCCATGCTTGGACACACGAAGTTCTGAAACTCGTCCGCGTAAACAAAGAACGGCCTGCGCTCAGACGCATCCAACCGCTGTCGGCTCATGGCGGCCTGCTGAAGCTTTGCGATGAGCAACGCACCCAGCAGGTGAGAATTCTCTTTTCCCATCTGCCCCTGTGGCAGTCGCGCGATGAGAATTTTCCCGCGGTCCATGACGGCGGGGAAGTCGAGTCGGTTCTCGCCCTGCGAGACCATATAGCGAATCGGCTTCGGCGAGAGAAACGTTTCAAGTCTCGTTAGGATTGGCCCGATGCTGCGGTTCCCTCCGAGCTGCGGGAAGCCGCGCTGCCAGTAGAAGACGATCTCCGGGTCGTCGACGGTTGTCAGAAATTCTTCGCGCCATTTCGGGTCGAGAAGAAAGCGGCGAAGATCCGCGAGCGTCCCGCCCCGGGAGCTTTCGAGGAACGCCCGGATCGCGTTGCCAAAGACCGAGTTCATTTGATCGCCCCATGAAGTGGACTGTGCACGAAAGACGGCAACCAAGTCGCTCGCGAGCAGCGTCTTTTCGAAGTCGCTGTGTGCCGAAAGGAAATTGAAGGGGACGATCCACTCCTCGTCTGAGGGATCCACGAGGATGACGTCCTCGATACGATTCAGTGGGATGATCCCGAGAATGCTGTCCGCTAGGTCACCGTGGGGGTCAAGGAGTGCAAACCCCCTTCCCTCCTCGGCATCCTGCCTCATCAAATTGAAGAGGAGATTTGTTTTCCCGCTGCCGCTCGCGCCAATAACGTGCACATGTCGCAGCCGCTCCTCCGTTCCTAGCCAGACTTGCGATTCCGCCCCAGCATGCGCGTTCGTTCCGAGGAAAAGCGCGTCTGGCAGAGCCGCGGGCTGCGAGACGGCGCGGGTACCGGCCTCCGCGCGCAAAAATCTCGGAGACCTTACCGCTGCGGTCGGGAAGCGCACGAAGCCGGCGAGCTCGTCAAGGTTGAGAACCATGCCGAATCGCTGCGAGCGGCGCATGGCCAAGTCTATAACGTGCGCCTCCTCATCGTAGTTGTCGTTTCGCAGGGGGGTGAGCCGATTTCCTCCCGGACGCGAGAATATCCGGAGCGGGGCGGCAATCCGGCGGACGATCTGCCAGCAGCCATCAAGGCTAGGAGCCCTCGCCGCGAGCCTGATGACCGCGGCATACAGCTGAGCCGATACCTTCTCCTTCGCGAGCTTCACGAGTTCGGGACCGTCGTCGAAGAACGGCCTGCCATTTTCCCGGGTGACGGCGGAGATGATGCTCTCGGCCCAAGGACCGGTGAGCGGCGCGAAGGAGACTTGATATGCCGCGGACTCGTAACCCTCCAGCGAAGCTAGGGCACCCACAAGACCTGTGAAGGGATCGGTCCGCGGAACAGAGAGCGGCATCATGAAGGGCTCCGCGAGGGCGAACTCAACCACAAGGCGTTCATCGCCGTCGTCCGCCTCACCCCAAGCACCTTCAAGCCTGTCGACCGACGCACGGGCCGTGATGTCTGGAAAGTGCGAACGGAGGTTGCTTTCAACGAGGGAAGCGTCCTCGTCACGGGCCACGATCTGGACTGCCGTTTCGCCGCCGCGCGAGACTAGCTCAAGCGCGAGAGGCTGCGAAGCAAGCGACAGGTCTGAAAGAAAATGCGCCATCGCCTCGAATCCGACGGTCAGGTCTTTGGGCATCAGGAGGCAAAACTCCACGGGAAGGAGCTCTTCATCTCCGAGCCAGTGCGGCTCAGGCCGTGTCTCCTCCGCACGTGCTAGGGGCATTGCAGAGCCAGCCCCCGGGCCGCGCAACGCACCCGTCAATTTCGCAAGGAACCCGCTGGTCCTCGTCTGCCGGGCGCTGTCAGCCGAGGCAATGGGAAGTCGATGCCCCGGAAAGGGTACGAAGGGCGGATCAGGCCTGACCGGCGCGTCGAACGTGAGGCAGCCGCGCCCGTGCGACTCCCATCGCAGGAAATCCTCCCGCAACTGCTCGTATACGCTCTTCATGACCTTTTGGAGGGCTTCGCCGCGCTGGAAGGGTTGGCGATGACCGCCTGCATTCGCTGAATCAGGGAGGAAAGCTGCGCACTGTCGGTCACGTCGGAGAACGACACGGTTTCGATGCCACCCGCTGCCGCGAACTCCTTCACTTTCTCGCGAACCACGTAATCCACGATTGAGACGTACATGCGGCGGGCGTCGTCGCGATAATAGCTTTCGGGGCGGAAGATGGACTCGTAGAACGCGCCGAGCACCGGCAGCCGGAGCAGCAGGTCGTCCATGCCGTTCCAGGAGCGGCCCGCGACCATCATGACGAGCACCATGAGGAGGGAGGATCCCATCACGACGCTTCCCACGAGAATCCCGAACGTCTGCCAGTAGATGCCCGCGAAGGCCCCGACGAGGAGCACGAATACGAGCACCTCCCAGAGCCTGAGCCTGCGCGGCAGGACCGCGCTGCGGCAGGAGAACCACCAGCTCGTGCCGAACTGCGCGGAGAGGATGTCGAAGATCAGCGTCTCGCGGCGGAAGCGGAGGTACTCGCGCTTCTGCGAGAGGCTGCCCCCGTCGTGATAGAGGACGCGCTCCGACACCATGGTCGGCACCTGTCTGCTCTTCAGTTCCTCCTCCACCGACTGGTAGAATGCCGCGGCGTCGCTTGAGAAGTCGAGGATCGGCGCGAGCCAGTGCTCGAAGACGATGGTGCGCTTGCGGTCGAGGAGTCCGAACATCGTTTCCGGATCAGGGTTTCTTGGTGGAGCGCTGCTTGGATATCTTCCAGCCGTCCGGGGTCTTCGCGAGCTCGACCGTCACGTTGTAAGCGCCGCTTCCGGCCTTGCCGGCGGACGTCACCCACTCGTTGCGCATCGTGTAGCGCACCTCCACCTTCTCCCCGGAAAGGGGGCGGATTTCTATCGTTGGATCCAGCCTTTCGGTGAGGGACCTCAGCCCCTGCCGGTACTTCCATTCGTCCCTGTAGATGAAGGTGCGGTCCCTGATGCCGTTGCTGAAGTGGTCGACTTCGTCCGCGTAGTCCTGCACCAGCCGCTGGGGGTCCTTTTCTGAAGCCTTCATGTGATGCTCCTTCAGGAATTTGCCGATCTCGGCTCCCAACGCCTTCTCGTCCGAGGGGGACCTTAACGTTGCCGCAGGCTTTTCGGCCTCCCTTGCCTGCGCTTCGCGCTCTCGTTCCTTCTCCCTTTCCTCCTCCCGTTTCTTCTCCTCCGCAGCCCTGGCAACCCGCCGGGCTTCGTCCCCGCGCTTTCTGAAGTCAGCCAGGGTAGGGATGTTGTCCGGCGAGGTGGAATTCGGACCCGGCTGCGGAAGCGCCGTCCACCAGCGGTAGGGCGTCCGCAGCTTGTGAAGCTCGAATCCCCGAGGCATGGCGGTATGGAGGTCGGCCACTATGTCTCCTTCCGAGAACGGCTGGAACTCCTCCGCGAGGGTCACGTGCGCTGTCGTGCCGGTCCACGCCTTGACGGCAACTCGTCCCTTCACCCGCTCGCGGTCCGGTCCCACGACCTTCCCCGTGAGCGGATTCACCATGGGTGAGCATACCAGCGCCAGCAGCCTCCCTGAGTCGATCTTCTCCAAAATCTCCGTCGCTTTCGGGATCGCCTCAGGCCCGTGGGGCATATTCAGGGTCCACGCGAGCGGGGGCGCTGGACGGAGTCCGAAATAGAATGCCTCCAGCGCGCTGTCCCGAAGGCGCACGATCCTCGAGCCGTCGCTCGAAGGGAAGTACACGTCGCGGTCGGCGACGTCCATGCCGGGGAAGAGCACCGCGCAGTTCCGATTGGGGTCGGACATGGCCATCTGCGCCATGCCCCTGACCTGCCATTCCGACGTCCCAGTGGTTTCCGGCAGTTCCGCGGAAGTGATCCGGATCGCCGCGCGCCACTGGCCGCCACCTGCGGCCGGTGAGGCGTTCCATGTGGACATCTCTTCGAGGCGCACGGTCCACGGGGGCGGGGGAGTGGAAACCGCCACCTGCGAGGGGTCGGTTTCAAGGGAGGCGAGACTCATCGTCATCCGCTGGCCGTTAAGGGGCCCGAGAAGGACAGCGCCGTCGTCTTTCCAGAAGGCGTCTCCGCCCGGAATGGCGTGCTCCTTCGGCTTGGGAAGGATGGTGAACTGCCGCTGGGAGATGTCTACAACTCCCGCGAATTGAGGCTCCGATGCGCTGACCGCGAACAGCTTGTCGCCCTCCTGATTGAAGGCCAGTCTGCCCGCGGGGAATGGCAGGAATATCGGGGCCTTCGCATCCGACGAGAGGATGTCTATGATCCGGACTGCGGAGCTTCCCTGCTCGATGAACGCGATCCAGCGCTCGTCCCGCGTGAAGGCGACTCCCGGTCCGTTTGTCCGACCCATCGTGCGCCTGCCCGCCGGTACCCACTGGAGCGCGTGCGCCGACGCCATCTCGGCGGGAGGCTTGAAATCAAACGGGGGCGTTGCAGGAACATTTGGACGGGGCGCAAATAGACGCGGGAGGGGAGCCTGCTGGCGGGCATAGAATGGCGTCGCCAGAGCCCAGACTGCCAGAACGCCAATGGTCACCCGGGCGCCCCACTGCAGGGCTTTGGGCGGCGCCGGTGGAGGTTCCGGATCGGCAGCGCTCCCGCTGCGGTTCGGGGCGAATGACAGTGCCGCCAGAACTGCCGCGAGCAGGCCGGCAAGCATCGCGGGCAGGACGGAAAGGCCTCCCGCGACCAGCGAGGCAAGATCCTCTGTCGGCGTCTTTGAGCGTTCCCCCAAAAGCACGAAGCATGCTGCGGCAACGATGGCGGCGGCTGCCGCGCCAAGGACTCCCTTCCTTACGGCGTCGTCCGGCAGGCCTCCCGCCCCGCGCCAACTCACCGCAACTACGAACGCCGCCAAAGAGGAAATTGATACGATCACGGCCAGCAGTACAGGTGCGGTGAACGCGCTCGGGAAAAGCAGACGCCGCGCTGCGAGCATGAGCAGGCCCGCGAGCAGGCCGATGCCTTCGCCGCTGCGACCAAGTGCCAATATGCGCTTCACGCTCAATGTATGTCTGCTCGGACCACTACACGGGTGCCTGGCACACTGTGACAAAGTTTGATGCGTATTTTTTTCCGGTGCGAGAGAACCGCTGCCGGAAGCAGGCATGCATGATGTTCGACCTTTGCCTCACGATGCATGCGGAACCTCCCTCGCCAAAGAGGGCTTTCGCGAGATGGGCTTGCTCTGATCCTGACGATGCACATTATGCACTTCATGACTTTTGCCGAAACGCTCCGCAGCAAACGCGCCGCACTTCGCCCGACACAGGTGGAAATGGCGGGTGCCCTGTCGTTGAGCCTTCGAGCATACATCAACTTTGAAAGCGGCGAGCGGGTGCCACTCGCCATTGCTCAGGAAGGTGCACTTGCCCGCATCGCCAAACTCAACCGCAGGAAATAGTCCGACCGTCACAAAAGCCCCGGCTGCCGAAAAGCACCGGGGTTTTCTATGATCGAGCCCCGCGGCATGATCAGCGCGACATAGCCCGCCAGCGGACACGGAAAAAAGCGTTGTCAAATTCGCTCATCCTGCGGCACACTCTTCCCCGAACTATCTACAACCAATCAACCAACCCCCAACACTAGCATGCCCGGAGTACTCGGATACGGATGGCACGAAGGAAATAGAGGTGAATACTTGGCGCAGTACTTCCTAACTGCACTTGGTGTCTCGGCACCGGTAATCCGACAGGAAGACATCGGTGTAGACTTTTTCTGCTCACTCGCAAAAGAGGAGAACAAGAAGTTGACATTCCACTCACCATTCATAGTCCAGCAGGGGGCTGTTGATTCCAAAGAGTTTGTTTATGGTGGCCTACAGAAGCCACGGGCGAAAAAAGACGGAGAGAAAGAGATAGATGAAGAGAAGGAGGTAGAAGGGGAGAAGAAGAAGGCGGGTAAATGGATGAGCGAAGGGATAGATTGGTTATTCTCTCAAAAGTTACCACTGTTTGTATGCACAACCGACAGGGAAAAGGCACGCTTCCGACTGTACTCAACGAGTCCGATGTGGCTCGTTCACTATCATTTCCCGAAAAAATTCCTAGTTGAGCTGTGCCCGGACAAATGCCACGACCCTATCAGGGATTCACAAGGAGCAAAAGCCGAGCACCACGAAGGATATGAATATCACATCCCACTTCGGGAGCCAATAGTTGACTTAGATGTTTTTCAGCTTGATAAACCCACTAGGACGAAGGCGATTGAGGCACTCGAAATCGCAATACGTGTTGAGCAGGAGAACTTGGCTTGGAGAGATCTTGGCATCCATGCAGCATCCTGGTTCACAGACATCAAGCCGAATGAACCTGACTCCCTAAAGACCTTGGGCGGGTCTGTTTTTTGGACAGACGGTCAAGGACCTCACGTCCCTCGACAGATTGAATCCTTGAAACTTATGGCGATCAATCTCGCGCTGAATCTCCATGCTCAAAAGGATGAGGAGCGACTGAAGTACCTCGCACCAATTTTTGCATTCTACGCAAAGGGTGAGATCTCCCCGTGGATCATTGAGAAGATGCCGGACGTTGTGCTTCAGTACCTAAAGTAAAGTGGTTCGATGATTGCGGCGGATCCCCATCACTGCTGTGGCATGTTTGGTTCCGGCGGCATGATCGAGCGCGCCAGCGGCCCCCGACGTATAGTCCCGCCTTGCAATATGCAGCCTCGGTGCCGAAAGTGCACCTGGAGGCTTTTTGGAGTGCCTCGCAGTGCGTGCCACGCACAGGGCGTGACATCGAGCCCGGCGGGCCCGGCAAGCGCGCCAACGGGCACCGGGCAGCCCTGCGCGACAATCGAGAAATGCCTCACCCTTGGGCCGCGCCGCGCACCAAACCGGCGGCTTGAATTGACATTGGTCAGGTGCTCAGGTGGGTTCTGACGTGGAATAGCGTCTTGACGCCATTCCGGGGCTCTCCTAAATGCATTTCTATGAACAACACCGAGTATGACAATCCTGTCGCGGTCCCCATGCCGTGATTGTCGCGCGTGCTAGGTGTGATAATACTTTCGGCTTCATCGATTCAGCCGATAACTGGATTGTGCCGCCGCGCTTCCTGGCAACCGGCGATTTTGATCCCGTTGGCCGAGCTATGGCACGAAGTAAATCCGGCCAATGGCACTTGATTGATCGCACAGGGGCAGAGATTGGATTGCTACCGGATATTTCCGCAACTGGTCCACCAGCCGAAGGTGCGTTTCCAATTGAGTGGAAAGGAAAGTGGGGGTTTCTGGATGGCAACGGCAACAAAATGCTTGAGCCACGGTTTGGCGCTGCGGGGGCTAGGTTTGTCGGATCGGATCTGATGCGTTTCACGGGTGGCCAGGCTGCGGTGCTTGCTCCCATTGCATCTCATGCTGGTAGTCACGCTCTTGGCTTGATAGACACAAAAGGAAAATGGATCATCGATGCAGAGCCTTTCTATATCGGGTACGGCGAAGGAAGTTTAGTTACAGACTGTCGTGATATCCCTGAACCCGGAGAACCGCCCTGGGGTTTCGATTTTAGACCTTTTGGGGTGCTTCGCGGCCCTGAAATACGAATCCCCTTCTCGAATGCCGACCAAGTGCGTGCAGCTCGGGGCGGGCTGATTCCATTTGCGAAAACTGAATGCCTTGATCGAAACTTGATCGATTACATGCCGCCGGAGGAGTTGGAGGCACATAAGCTGCGCTGGGGCCTCCTTGGCTACGATGGGAGAATTGTCACATCTCCCACGCATGATGAAATCCAGTATCCCGCAGGCGGATTTTGCGCGGTGCAATCAGGAGGATTGTGGGGCTTTATTTCCCTAGCAGAGAAGCCCGGTATTGAGGCACGTTACCGGGAAGTCAAACCCTTCTCGAACGGGCTTTCCGCAGTTTCAGATGATTCCGGGAAATGGGGATTTATTGATGAGAAAGGGGATTGGGCGGTCCAGCCGGAATTTGAAGAGGTGGGGCCGTTCGTGAAACTCACGAATTAGCCCACCGGCAGAAAACAAGCTTTCGCTTTGTGGGATCAAAAGTCCAAATGCGACGACCGTCGAACTTCTCGGATTGGCTAATACCACCGGTCCTGCGGCAGGTAAAACCCTTCGTTTCTCCCACAAGCGACCACCCGTCACGGCGATACACTTCTCCAGTGCGCGGAACCTGAACTAGCGTTTCGAAGCCAATTACCGAGTCCTGATAGGTTTCCTCCCAATCGCGCGCGGCTCGGGTCCTCCATTCGGACAGAACGAGGTTGGTGATGTTGCGCACAGGATAAGGTCGTCTACGTTCTTCGATACTAATTCCGAATCCGGTAACGCCATAACGGAACGGTGGAACGCCCCAGGGGCGCTCAACGTGAAACAAAGTATTGTTAATGATGCGGTTAAGGTCGGCGGGTGTCACTCCGAAGTAATCGTTCCGACCGACTAGGTGCATTGTGGCGGAGCCGGCCACGATAACACCAATATATTCGCTGCCGCACCAGACCCCATAGCCAAGAAAGCGCCCGACAAATCCTCCCGGTTCGGAGTAGTGAGATTTTGAAGCGAGTCGAAGCAGCAGATCGCCCTTAGAAATTCGCTCCAGCGTGATTCTGCAATCCTGTTTCCTGCCGACTTCGGCGTCCCGTTTAGTTTCGTCGTTAATTAAGGAAGGACTCATGCTAGTTGGTCAAAGAGATCGCTTTCAACGCTTTCGGGAAGTCGGGGTACTCTGGCACCATGGGTGATAGGGTAATCCAGAGTATGCTCACGAACCTTGTCGATTACCTCCTGGGACTCAATTCGCATCGCCAGCCACCTTTCGCTCCAGTAAACAGCAACTTGCCGGGTAACGTCTTCCGCCGACTTCTGGGGAAGAATCCACCGAGGTGTTGTGTCAAGACCAAGAAGAAAATCACCAGTATTCTCTACCAGGGAAATGAAATACACAATCCGGCTTCGCGCGTGCCTGAGTGCCTCATCCCCCGGCAATCCGACGGCCGAAATCTTGTCTCGCAATTTTCTTAGCTTGGGACTCGTGCCCTCGCCGAAAATGTAGTTTACCGAACGGGCGCTTCGGTCCTTTTTAGCTTCAAGCGTTATCCACTCTTCCAGAGCATCAAGGGTTGATTGACGAAAATGAAAGGTTCCATATCCCTGACTATGATGCCCGCCTCCGCCGTCAGCGCCGCCCTTTCTGTATTCAATCACGGCGCCGCTCTTCCCACCGGCAGCAGTTGCTGGGATTTTAACGCGATTGTATTGGCTAGAGTTTTGACCATACAAACTGGTTGTCGAAAGGCAGGCTAATGTCGGGCGGCGAACGAGCCGTTTTCCTTTAAGGGCAGATGCGATGATGCTAGGAGCCGATCTATACCGGTCCTCATAAATTCGTCTAACCTCTGGGCTGCACAGCAGCATACAAACCAATTTCCCGCCGAGAATGTGATTGTACGGCGGTAACGCACCGCAAACGGTAATGTCCATCATATCGATACCGACGCGTTCGCTCTTCACGCGGGAGACCAGACTCCGAACAGCATTCTTAAATACTGGCCAGTGAAGTGCTTGCTTGAGTGCGGTTGGGGTAGCCGAGGTGAAGCCTGCCTCAATGAAGGCCATCCGCATTTTCAGGAACGAAGCCAGAAGGCGACAACGTTTGCTCCGGTATAAGGGGACTTGTGACAACTCCTCCCAATCGTTGTCAGTCATCGCACCTACGTCTACATTGGAGACACGTGCCGACTCGGGCCTTTTGAAGTGGCGGTTCTTTTCGAGCGCTGCCTCGCTTTCGAGCTTTGCGATAAGCGCGGCATCTGGTTTTTTCAGGTCCACTTTGCGCAATGTATCATCTGAAAGCAGGTCGACTATGTATACCTCATCGATAAACCTCTGGACCGTTGATAGGAGCCATTGCGCCATTCTCCGCGTAGGCGATTTTCGGAGCCGCTCTAGGAATGTGTCTGTCTGCCATCCGATCAGTTCATCGCGAGCAGTCTGATGGACCACCGCACTTCCTAGTGCTGCAATTCCAATAACAGGATGATTCGGGGCCGCAGCATCTCTTACGAGCAGAGCAATGCTGCGACCGGGAACTGTTTGATAGGGATTGACCCAAGTGTATCGGAAATACCTCCAAATATCGAACAAGTTAAGGCCGGTGTGCTTACAGGTTGCAGAAGAGTCGGCAACTTGAACGTAGGGCTGAACGACGCTTAGAATGCCTTCCGTTTTCTTGCTCCTGGCTGCTTCCAATTCATCGGCGAGGAGGCGACCGTCGCGCATTACGGAAAAAATGCAGTGCCAACCCTTTGGTCCAAGTTTGCGCCTTTCCATCTGATTGAGAAAGTTTCGGACGCTGGGTTGCCGCAATTGGTCGTTCCGCGCACCGAGTTGAACGCTTCGGACCGCCTCCTTCGAGAGATCGGGGTCGGTCGGTGGCTTGATTCGCACAGTGCCGTCTGGTGATACCTTCAGGTTCCAGCCTACTGCAACCAAGTCGCGGATTACTCCCACCGTGAATCGAACGTAGGGATCGGCGTGCTCAAAATCCGGGAGGTCTTCTGGCATCATCGTGCGTGCGCTATTCCGCAGTCGGCGGAGGTAGCCTAACACGGACGAGCGCGCCCGTCCCCATCGGCAGGCTACTCGCCCCCAACCGTCCGGCTCCCATTGAAATGTGGTCTCCTCTGCCATCGTGCGTTCAGCTCAGAAAAGGCCCGGCACCTACAAGGGAGCCGGGCCTTCTGCAATTGGTGTTCGCTTGATCAAGCAGCCGCCTGGTCGGATGTGGGCGTCGCTGAAGGTTCATTCATCTCGCGGACAACCTGCGATGCATCGTATGAGCCGTCGTACTCTTCGAGCCCACTGAGTGTTGCATTGAGCGTGTTGCTCCACAGCGTCATCTCACTTTCGAAGAACTTGCGGCGCTCGCCAGTTGAGCGAATCCAATGAACCCCAATGCTAAAGAGCGTTGTCTCAATTCCCGAGCGAAGGAATCCGTCCGTTTTCGAGTAAATGTCGATGTAAAACCGGTGATCGCGGTTGATGTAGAGAGTCCGTTGCCCGCCCTCCTGCAATGCCCGAAAGAACGGAGCCAGTGCGCCGCAGGATTCCAGGACGACGCGGTAAGGCCTTTGCTTAGCTTGGGTCTCAAGCGCTTCGGCAACTTTTTGCTCCGGAACGTTCTTTTCCTCGGCCTCCTTTTTTACCCGTCGGCGGAAATTTTCTTCTGCCCGTTCGACGTGTTCGACGGTGTCCGTTTTTTCCGCGGGCGGAATGAATTTCTCTGCTGCCTTCATTGCTCCCTCGGATGGGCTCATTACAGGGTCTTCCGGCGCTTTCTGGTCGGGGCTCGTAGCTTTGCTCACTTTCTCATCTAACGCGGCCAAGTCAGCCCGGAATCGCTTCCTCATTGCAGCAATCGCATCTTCAACGCCGTTGTCCTGGAGGATGTCCCAGATGCGTTTCGAAGGAACAACCTGCTGTTTGGAAGTAGGCACCGAAAACTCCTTATCCAAAACCGGGTCGAAGTCGATTTCCACCGCGATGTAACGGTCATTGTTTTGCCAGCGTGTCCAGGGACATCCACTGTCTGATACATCAATTTGCCTGCCTGCTCGGAGAATAATAATTCCGTTGTTCTCTCTCCTGATGCCGAATCGCTCGTTGTTGGTGTTTTTGTTACCCCGCAATTCAAGTCCGTCTGCGCCGACTTTGATTTTGTGTTCTTCCTTCCGCAGGAACGTTGGGGGCATATACGAATACCGGCAGCGAATGAAGCCCACAGCGCCACCCTTTTCCTTTGGTTTGACCTGAATCACTAAGGGAGCCAGCGCTTCCGCACGGTCATTGTCTACGTCGAAGTAGCGAGCGCCCGGTGTGGTAAAGAGCGGGTCGATGGGTTGAACGGAATTCCCATCTAATTTTATGGGTACCGTTCCCAAGTAGTTCCTGAAAGTAATACCGAACTGTTCCATCAGAAACGAGCGGAATTTATCCGGGTCTGAACAGCCAGAACTATGCTTATGAGTACGGATGCGATCCGCATCGATTTTGGAGGATACGATAACGGTTCCGTGCCGCAGATCGATTCCTCGCTCGGTCAAACGGGCTTTGAGCCAATTTGGAAGTTCACATTCACGCGGGGGAGGAACGCCTACTTCATCGTTTTCGTTTCGATAGGCATGGTTTGCCAGTTCGTCCACATCGAGATAGGCCATGGACCATGCTGCAGCACCGGGGATGCGAGAATAGACCTCCATCCGCCGAGCAAAGCTAATGCATGAGGACTTCAGACCATAACCGAACCGTCCCATACCTGTGAGGTTCTTCTGGTCACGGTGGGTCGCTCCCCACCGGATTGAGTGGCGCACCCACTCATGCGGCATTCCCATTCCGTTATCGATGATTGCGACGGCCTTCAGGCAGTCTTCCCCGCGCGGAGGATCGATCAGCAACTCAATATGGATTTGCGATGCCCGCGCCTCAATCGCGTTGTCAATAACCTCATTAAGCGCGTACGCCGTGTTCTTGTAACCGATATCCCGCATCCCCCGGACAAACGCCTCGGCCATGACGACGCCGGTTCCATCCATCTCTTTGGAGTAAGCGGCAGCACGTTCCCGCATACGGTCGTGCTCCTGTTGGATTGTGAGTTGCGTGGACTGGGTGTTGAGGGCAGTGCCCTGTGCGCCTTCTGTTTTTGT
This sequence comes from Verrucomicrobiales bacterium, assembly GCA_035550135.1. Taxonomy (GTDB): domain Bacteria; phylum Verrucomicrobiota; class Verrucomicrobiia; order Verrucomicrobiales; family V1-33; genus V1-33. The sequence goes on along the minus strand of DASZQB010000032.1, from coordinate 15,108 downwards.
TTGTTTCATGGTATTAAGTACTTGGAGAGGCTTCTATGGAGCCCCAGCAGTTTTCAATTTTGGGATCATGGTTTGAATTCAGGCATGAAGTGATCCCGGTCTTCGATGCGCTGAAATTCTGAGCGTAGGTCATTCCACGCGACGCTAGTCCGAAGGCACCCAGCGCCGTTTCCAGCGCGGTGAGGCGGGCGATGATTTGAAGCCACCGTGTATAGGGGCTCAGGTCGTTTAGACGACGCCAGAATGCGGCGCTTCAGGAGGCACGATTGTGTGTCCATAAGTGTTGAGGTTCGGGGAGTATGTGATAGTCGAATTGCGACATCTACCCGCGAACCACATCACTCGTTCTCGAGAGGTTGCTAGGAACCCCATGGACACGGCTACGTGAGAAGCTGTCAGGGCCGTATGTAGACACGGAACCGTAGCTTTCAACTAGAATTTCATTTTTTCTTCAGCGCGGCCGACTTTGGAGAGGCAAACATTCATCGGATCACCGGAATGTATTTCGAGCCGCGGGGAAGAACGTGCATGTAAAACTCGGCATCGCCTCACTGACGAAGCCGATGAAATCACCATCCACGCTGGAATTGTTGTCCGCTATTGAGGCTTCGGCGTTACAGAGCGTTCGCTCCATACTTTGACAAGTTCATCGATTCTCGCCAGTAGCGCCTCAATGCGTCGGGAAGTTGCTTCGAGTTTTTCATCCTGCGCGCTGTCTTTCACCTGCACAGCGACTAAGGCGCGCCTCTGCATAATCACTGCGCTGCCGAGTGCGACGATTACCGTTGCCACCACCGTGACGGTCAGGGTGCGCAGCATGTGATTTGAGGCTGTTGGATTGTCCGGCATGGCTTCAATTGACTCTGACGGTGCGCATGTAGGTTCCTGTCGAAACCGCCTGCAATGAACCCGCGGAGGGCACCACGGCGACATCGGCGAAAATCGTCAGAGAATCGTTGAAATTGACAGTGACGTAATCCACGCCGGGGAGGGTGGCGACTACGATGGTTCCTGTCTGCGTGGTGACTATGCCAGTCTGCAACGTGATGTTGGAGTTGGTGACATCCGTGGCGGTGTTATATTAGTGCGCCTGAATTTCAAATTGATGTTCTGCGCCGCGCCGAAAGTTGCCGCGTTGTAGTTCAGAACCACCTGACCTGACAGGCTGTAGGTCCCGGGCGCGGTAATGGTGCCTGTGGGGTCCGTCGTGCCAAAATCCACCGCTGCCGATGTGGCCGTCAGGTTGTAGGCCGTGCCTGACCCGTAGGCAGACAGGGTCAGGGTGCGCAGCGGTGAGGCGCCGGAGATTGCGTAGCGGTAAAACTCTGACACCTCACCCGCCGTGAATAGCTGCTCCCCATTCGGGCTGATTGCCACGCCGTCTGTCTGATTCGCGGGAGTGCTCAACGATTCGACGACAACTCCCGCCAGCGAAATGCGGGACACCCTGTCAGTGATGGCTGCCTTACTGCTCGCGAGAATGGTGTCAGTGTTAACATCGAGCGTGAAGTCACTGATGTCGGGGCTGTAGAGCGCGCCTCCGTTGAACAACTGATAGCGCAAAGCATGATTTCCGCACTAGGTGGTGTTTTATAACACAAATCTGTATTACAGTGTAATAAATTGTATATGTCTGCGTAACAGGAGCACCCATGTATTCCTCACGTTACTTCTGGTGGAAGCCGCTCAAGCAGCGGCTTTTAAAAATGGTCGCGGCCCAGGCGGACGCCCGCCGCATCCGTTGGACCTCGTAATCGAGGCGGTGTTTTTCCGCCTCCGGAACTCCGGTCCGTGGCGGGATCTGCCCACGGAATTCGGCCCTTGGCAGGCGATCTACGGATATTACCGGCTATGGGCGCGGGAGGGTCTGTGGGCGCGAATGCTCCGCCGTGTTGCGAAGCGCAAAGGCAGCAGGGGCCGCCTCGTAGACGGGACACTCATCGTGGCACATCAGTGTGCCGCCAATCCGCGCGGCGGAGCTGAAGCTCAGGCCGTGGGCAAGACCAGAGGAGGCAGAAACACGAAACTGATGGCGGTCACCGATGTCAAAGGCCGGCCTCTGAACATGAAGCTGATTCCCGGACAAGCCTATGAAGGCGCCCATGTGATCGAACTTCTCAAGGACGAGGACGCGGCGGTGCTGTTGATCGGAGACAAGGGATTCGACAGTGACAAGCTGCGGGCCGCACTGGAAGCGCTCGGCCACCGTCACCGCATCCCGGGAAAGTCGAACCGCAAAAAGAAAGTGCGCTACTCCAAGCGGTACTATCGCATCCGCTACCGGGTTGAAGATTCCTTCCGCAGGCTCAAGCGTTGGGCCTGCGCCTGCACCCGCCGCGACAAACTGGCCCTCCACTTCATGTCCCTGCCGCAATTTGCAGCGGTCACCGATTGGATGCAATGAACCTGTTATAAAACACTACCTAATGCCAAGCTTGCGGGAATCGCCGTTATGCCCGCTGGAATTATGTGGCGTCGAGCAATTCGTTCCAACTGCAGCCAAAGGCGCTTTTCATCCGGGCCAGCACGTCGATGCCCGGGTTCGCCGTTCCGCGCTCGATCCTTTGCACGTAGCGCCGGTCGATCTCTACCGCCTCCGCCAATCGTTCCTGAGTCATGCCGGCCGAGTGTCGGAGGCGGGACACGTTCCGTCCGAGGGCCTTTCTGGGAGACATCTTCAAGGCTTCGATCTTCCTCAAGGCGGACTATTTGTCGGCGGACTGATTGTCGCTTTTTCTTGAAACTTTCTCGCCGTGGGTATCGTGCGCTAAGCCGGAGATTCCGGCCGCGAATCCGAAACCCTCTCCACCAATGGACTTCCTCCGCAGACTCGGCCCCGATCCCCACGCAAACGGAGCCACCACGCCGGCTCTCGACAACTGCCCGGATGTCTGGGAACTGGATACCGGCGACTTCGCGGTGATCGGCATCGAGGTTACATCCGAACTGAAGGACAAGCTTCCTCCAACCGCGTCATGCGGCCCGGACGAGCGCATCGTGCTGGTGCCGAGGCGAATCCTGATGGGGGCCAAAGCGGATATCCCCAGCTGAGATTTCTCCGAACAGGCGCGGGGTGGTATCATGTCCCCATGATCGGAATCGGCGCGTGGATCGCGCAGCACGGGATGGATTGCCTTGAGGCCGTCGGCATCGTCGTAGGCCTATTGTATACCGGGCGCAGTTTCCGCGCGGATACGCGGTCGCGAAGGCTGGCGAACCTCCTCAGTCTCACCAAGCAGCACCGCGAGATATGGCGGGAGGTGCTGGAAAAGCCGGAACTGGCGCGGATCAAGGAATCGAAGGCCGACCTGTACACAAAGCCCGTCACGCCGGACGAGGCACGCCTTGTGAACTTCCTGCTGCTCCACCTGCACTGCTGGTACCGCGCGGTCCTCCAAGGGGAAGTCCTGACGCTCGAAAGCCTGAGTCGGGACATTCGGTCTTTCTTCGCGCTGCCCATACCGAGGCGCGTCTGGCAGGAAAACCGCCAGTATTACGAGCCCGACTTTGCCGCGTTCGTGGACGCAACGCTAACCGCCTGAATCCAGCTTGCGGGTCCGCGTGAGGCTTCCTTGATTTGGCATATGTGGAGGTCGTGGAACCAATTCGGAACCCGAGACTTGCCGGCGATCCTTATGGTCGAGCGGCGAATTCATTTCCGCTTCCGGGTGGGAGACGGAGGCTTGGCGAGGAATTCCTTCCAGAGCGTCCCGGAGAGCCGGGCCTCCGCCATCATCAATGCCTCCGAGGGCCTCATTCCCAGTGCGGCTGACAGCCGCGAGAACGTCTCGATGCTGGGCCTCCGCTCCCCGCGCTCGATGAACGCGACGGCCTGCCGGTTGAGTCCCGACCTTGCGGCCACTTCCGCCAGCGTCAGGGACGCGGACTTCCGCGCCTCCCCCAATACGTGGCGGAGTGCTTCGGAAAGCTCCGTGGCGAATGAGGATCCGGCTGGCACCCGCCCACAGTAGAAAATCCCGTTGACCCCGAAACGCTACAGTTGTAGCATCGCCGCACTCAACCCCGCCTGCCTGCCATGGAATTCTTACGCCGCATCGGCCCCGACCCGCACGCAAACGGAGCCACCACGCCGGCGCTCGACAACTGCCCGGACGTCTGGGAACTGGACACCGGGGATTTCGCGGTGATCGGCATCGAGATGACTTCCGACCTGAAAGGAAAACTGCCGCCCACCGCATCCTGCGGGCCGGATGAACGAATCGTGCTCGTCCCGCGGCGCATACTCGTGGGAGCGAAGGCGGAGATTCCGGAGGCGTAAGCGGTCTAGGCGCTGATTCGAAAGGAATCCGAAGAGGAAACTCTTTCGGACGGGACGGAGGGGAGAGAGGGAACTTCGCCCTATCCGCGTCATGGGAGAAAGGCGGGATCGGGGTTTTGGCCCACGACCTCGCCTGTTTCCGCTTGGATTATTCTTCCGCATATCGCGCAGACGTAGAGGCCGCCCCAATCGCTCCCAATGGCGGGCTCCATATCGTTTCCTTCCCTGTCGCAGGGGTAGAACCCGCTGCCCGCCGGCGTGTTCCCGCAGGAGCAGATCCAAGCGCCCGGCTCGCCGCCCTCGTGCCCGATCCTTTCAACCACCGCGGGGGCTTTTTTGGGTTCCGTCATGCGGCAATCCTAACGTACTGCGCCTTCCGGCGTCAACGGCCGGAGGGCGGTTCCCGTTCGTTCCGGAGGATGGCTTGCAATCCGAAATCCCCTGCGGTCTCAATCCAAATCGACGGATGCGGAAAGCGTCTGCATCCTGTAGCCGCTTTCCGGAAATGCAGGCTGCCGGATATCCATGTCCCTCAGGTATCGCGCCCGCTCGCGCGGAAGGAAGACAATCGTCTTCGAGAAGTCATCCGCCGAGACGACGCAGAACGTGCCGCCGCCCTCCCTTCTGAACAGACAGGGCACCCGTGCTCTGGACCGGTGCTGCCGCAGGGCGAAGATGGCTTCGCGGGCGCTGAACCTCCGGCGCACTCCCGCGCTGACGAGCAGAGTACGGGCACCTATTGGCGGGACCGCGCTGCCGCTCTTCACCGGTTCGTGTGATGCGCCTTTCACGATCCCATCCTAACGTACCGGTCTCGTTAGGGTCAAGGTGTGCCCGGCGGGACATCCCTGGCAGAAACATGCACGAAGCGGGCGGCTGGGAGTCCGGGCGCTGGCGGAGACTCTCAGCCGGAGGAAACCTCTTCCGCACTCCCGTTCGGCATCAGGCTGTCCGGCGCGCCTGCCGTCGCCCACGGGTGGGTCAGGCAGTCGCCTGCGGCGAGCAGGGATGCGAGATCGGTGAACAGGAAGAGCCCGTGCCCGCGCTCAAGCTCGCGGCATGCCTGCACAAGGCTGGCCGCGCGCTCGGCGGAGGTCGTCACCGACAGGACGCGGAAGCGGGGGAGTCCGAGCCGCGTCCGGTGGATGCGCTGCGTCCACGTCGCCTCGTAGGCGAGGAGCTTCCTGAAGTAGGAGGACTGGTCGAGGCTCTGCCGGAGGACCGGCATCGTGGATCTGTCCGCCTCCACCATGAACCAGGCGGTTTCCGTTAGGCCGTCTGCATTTGCGTACTCCAGTCCGAAGACGGCGTCGGGGATGACCCCGATGCGGTGTCGCGTGCTCAGGTTCACGAACCAGTGGAAGGGTTCGCGCGAGTGGGACACGGAGGTGGGGAGGGGAACGGACTCCCGGGACAGGAACCTCACGCCCGGACGGTTCCGGCATGCCAGTTCGATGGCGACCAGGATGTCCGCGAGCATGAGGGCGTGATCGAGAAAGACCCGGCCCGTGCCCTTCCCCGCTCCTCCGATGGGAAGGCGTGGCCTGGCTTCGGCCTGCCCCCGCAGGAGGGCCGCACCCTTCCTCGCGAGCCCGTAGACGATCTCCTTCCCGATTCCGCCGTAGTATTCGATCTGCGCGCGCGGGCGCTCAAGGCAGCCGTGGTGGTAGAGGAGCTGCAGGCGGCGGAGGACGCGCTGCGGGCTGCCTCCCACCAGGCGGCGGATATGCGAGGAACGCAGGAACCGGTGCTCGCCGACGCGGCGGAGGATTTCCAGATCCCTCGGGGTGAGATGCAGAGGCGGGATGCGCGCGCCGTCCCTGCGGAAACGCGGCAGGCGCCGTCGGGTGAAACTCATTTCACCATCGTACCATGAAAAATGAAGCCTCCCTTGCCGGGAGGCTTTGTTGGCGATGCGTTCACGCGGGAACCGGGGTGCGGTTGAGGACGTAGTCGGCGGCCTTCGCCGCCTGCGACGCGGCGGTGACGATCCAGCGGCGGTGCTCCTTCGCGCGCAAGGCGGTAAGCCAGCCGTTCAGATAGGCTGCCGACTGCTCGTGGCGGTCCGTGACGATCCCGGCCTCCATGGCGAGGAACGCCGCACCCATCTCAGCGACAAGCTCCTCGCGGGAGTAGACCGGCCCCCCGAACTCGTCGTGGGCGGTGAGGCTCTCGCGGTCGAGACGCTTCGGGTGGCCGACCGAGTGACACACCTCGTGGAAGAGGGTCGTGTAGTATCCGTCCGCGCTCTCGAACCGGCTGAGGAGGGGGATCGTGATCCTGTCCTCGCGGAGGGAGTAGCTTGCCCGGACGGTGTCGCATTCATCGATGACCGGCGGGTTCGGCATGCCAAGGATGATGGCCTCCGCCCTCCCGCTGCGCTCCGCGTTCCCAACAGTTTCGGGGCGCGTTGCCGCGGGGAACTCGATGCCGTCGATCTGGCTCGCGTTGAAGACGGTGAAGGCCCGAAGGTAGCCGCGCTTCGGGGAGACCTCCTGCATTGTCTGTTCAGCCGCGCACTTGGACTCGAAGGTGCCGTACTTGACAATCATCGCGCCGCGCTCGCCCTTGCGGACGTGCCCGCCGCGCTCCTGGGCCTGCCTGAAAGTCAGCCACCACGGCGACGCGTGGTGCCTCCATCCGAGGAGGAGGGCGTTTATGCCCCGGTAGGGCCTGCCGCTCCGAAAGTTGCGGGGCTGGCCGACCTCGCGGTCCCACGGGCAGCGCCACGGGACTGCGCCTCTTTCGAGATGCTCAAGGATAAGGTCGGTGACGGCCTGATACGGGTCGGGCCGCGATTGGGATGTGCTCATCGGTGTGATATGGGGTTGGCGGTTGGGAGAAACCCTCCTCGGATCGAGGAGGGCTTCATGCCGACCGCCGTGCCCTGCACCGCGTGTCCTTTCCCAGTATAACAGCGGTCGCGGACGGGGAGAAGACCGCCCGTGTCCGGAAGTCTTCCGTCGCGGTTCCGTGTAATGCACCCGCTAAGCCTGCCAGGCTGCCGGGCCCATTCAGGACGCACCGCACCGCATTCCGAGAGTCAAACCAGTGAAGGGCAGCCACCGCCCTTTCTTAAACCGACCCGCGCAACCACCTCTCCAATTTCCTCTCGACGGTCCTCCGCAGCGCGGTGAATCGTTCCCGCGATCTTGCTATGAGCTTTTCGCGCCGCCCATTCAGTCGAAACATCGGAGGCAGGCTGACCGCGCGGAACGCCTGGAGCGCCTGACCGTCCTTGTAATGCCGGACGAAGCACTCGAAGCGCGCGAGGTCCACGAACTGCTGGGGGACAAATCCTTCCCCGAACTCGTGGTGCATCGCCCTGGCGTCCTGGTAACCGACCCGGAAGGAGACAAGGGTGCCCACGTTCCCAAAGACTGCCTGCCGGAGGGGCGGTGAAAGCTGGTCGGTGAACTGGTGTGCGAGCGTGAGGCACAGGCGGTATTTCCGCGCCTCCGAAAGGACCGAAGCGAATGCGTCAGTCACGAAGTTCTGGAACTCGTCCACGAAGAGGAAGAAGTCCCGCCGCTCGTCCTCTGGCCGGTTCGCCCGCGCCATCGCTCCCAGCTGGAACTGGCTGACGAGGAGCGCCCCGAGGAGCGACGCCTTGTCGTGCCCGAGCCTTCCTTTGGAAAGGTTGGCAATGAAGATGCGCCCGGAGTCCATGATGAAGGGGATGTCGATGCGGTTGCGGACCTGCCCCATGAGGTTCCTGATGGCAGGGGACTGGAGAAGCTGGCCCACCTTGTTTTGGATGGGCGAAACGGCCTCGCGGCGGAAGCGCGCGTCCCAGCCCTCGAACTCCGACTCCCAGAATTCCCGCACGAAGGGGTCGGTCACCTGCCGGACCACCCACCGGCGGTACCGTTCGTCGGTGAGCATCCGGTTCACCCCGAGGACGGTGGCGTTCGGGCATTCCGCGAGCGCCGCGACCGCGTGGTGGAAGATGTACTCCATGCGCGGCCCCCACGAGTCCGGCCAGATGTTCCGGAACGCGCCGACGATCCCGGACGCGAGGAGGGCGCGCTGGTCCGGTCCGGCGTTCGCAAGGACGTTGAAGGAGGCCGGGTGATCGAGGTCCCCCGGATTGAAGTAGCAGACGTCGTCGCTGCGGGAAGGAGGAACGTGGTCGAGGAGCGACTCGGCGAGGTCGCCGTGGGGATCGATGACGGCGACGCCGTGCCCGAGCCTGATGTGCTGGACGATCATGTTGAAAAGCAGCGTGCTCTTTCCGGAGCCCGTCTTTCCAATCACGTAGCAGTGGTGCCTCGCGTCCCCGGACTCGATGCCGACGGGCGTCGTGCCCCCGCCCCACTGCGGCCTGTCCGCGATGTGTATGAAATCTGTCATGCTCCGGAGCCAGCCGCGACTCCGCAGGCATGCGGGCGGAGCCGTCCCTTCGTGCAGCGGCTTTGCGCCCGGCGGGCCTGTTGCGGCCCGCAAACGCTTGTTTGGGACGAGCGGGCCGGGTAATCGCGGCTGGCTTCGGTGAACGAATGGTTGCATTGTACCATGGCGCGCGACGCAGCCAGGCATTGCGAAAAAAGCCCCTCAGGATTGGGCTTGCCGGCGGGTTGGGGGGTGCCCCCCTCGCTTCCTGAGTTCGCAGCGCGCTCCGACCGATGCCACTGCGCGATTGAACGACGTCAGCGCTTCCGTGCCCGGATTTCCCAAGCGAGCCTTGTCATGCCGGCGTTCCCTGATTGAGAACCGCTATCGCTGTTCACCTCTTCAAAATCGGAATCTGCAGGAAGCTTTATTCCTATGACCCAGGGCTTAGCATTCGGTTTTTTGAACGATCTAAATCATTCGGCGGGTCACCGGGGAAGATGTTAATCCAATGACAGGGCGCATGGTCCGCATCAGACGAAGAACCTCGGAGTAATGTCCATCGAGCCGTTTACCACGCGTATCAGTTCGATGCCGTCGCCCGCTGGCCGGTAGAAAAGGATGAAGCCGTGGACGAGCGAGGAGCGAAGGCCTGCTCCCAGTTCGGATCGCCGCCTTCCCAGCGAGGGATAGGAGGCGAGAAGTTCGACCTTCTCTTCGAGGAGCTGGATAATCATGTCGGCATTCTGCGGGCTGTCCCCCGCGATGTGGTCGTAAATAGCGTCGTAGTCCTCGCGGCTTCGCCGCGTGCGCAGAACCCCCGGCATGCGCTAGGCGGCAGCCGCCCGCCGGGCGCGGCCGGCTGCGATTACGTCCTCCGCGGTGAACTCGACGAAGTCACCCCGATCCGCCTGCTCTATGCCGATGGCGATCTCAGCGCGCAATGCGGCGAGCCTGGCCTTCTGGTCCTCCGGCAGTTCCGCCTCGCTCTGAGCCCTGACGCTGTAGAGCACGTTTACAACGAAGTCCTCGACATCGCTGAACAGGCCGGACTTTACCGACTGGTCGATGAAGGGCTTGAGGTCGTCCGGGATTTGGATGGCAAACTCAATCATGGATTCATTGTATCAAACACCGGTTCGCCTGTCGAGCGGGTGGGGATAACCGCGTGCGCAACATCCAGAGAATCGAGCAGACAATCGCCGCTGGTGCTGCTGCAGATCCCGCCTGCAAGGGGCACGTGTCACCGGCTGGCGTTGCGGGACGACTCGCGTTGTAAGTCGGAGCGGGGGAAACTGTGCCCGGGCGTGATTCCCGAATGGGAAAGCTGTCGGCAGAAAAGGGTTTTCCATCCTAACGAGCCTGCACCGTCTGCGCCGCAGAGTCGAGTTGCCAACTGGGGATAACGTTCCAGGCACCCCTTGAAGCGGCGGGAAAAAACCCCGTCCAGCTTTTCGCTGAACGGGGCCGTATGAACTCGCCGAAGGAAGGTAACCGCTTTAGGCCTCCTGAGGAATCAGTAATCGGACGGCAACAGGATGGTCGTGACCGTGCGGTCTGCCTCCGTGATGATCCAGAACTTCGTCCCGTGTTCGGAGGTATATGCGGAGAGGATGCGGAAGCCCTCGCGCAGCGAGAGTTCGTTCTCCTCCGCGTCCTCCGGGCAGACTTCTCCCCAGTCGCCGGACAGGTGCCGCCCGAGGCCGGCCGCCATCTCGCGCGCGGTAAGCTCGTCCAGGGCCGCCGGGGTCACATAGAGCTGTCCCATCGGGAACCTTGCGCCGGGAAACGGTCCCGCGCCGATGTCGTCGGGACGGATCATAGGCCGAGTTCCGAGTACTGGGTTGCGAGGGCGTCCTCGTCCTCGACGAGCAGGGCCTCGATCTCCGCCTTGATAAAGAGCCTTTCGGGGTCCGGTTCGGCGTTTGCAGGACAGCAGGGGCAGCGGATCACGTTGACGATGGTGCGTCCGAATTCCCAGCCGACGGCCCTGAACTCGTCGCGGAAGCGGTCGGAGAGCTGGTCCCGGGTGTGGAGCTTCAGCCATCCACGGATTTCCTCCTCTTTCATGCCGGTTTCCCAGATGGCGTCGTGCCATAGGTGGTAGGTGTCCCACGGCTCGCCGCAGGTGGTGCAGTGAACGTCCATATGCGGTTCCTTTCACTGGAGAAGGGTTCGGAGTTCCTCCTCCGGCAGGTGGTCAGGTTGCGCGCCTTCGCGCGGAAGGGCGGCGACCCTAACGAACGCTTTCGTGGCGAGGCAGAGCAGGGCATTCGCCCTGCCCCTGCGCCCCGCTTCGTCCTCGTCGAAGAGAAGGATGATCCCTCCCGCCCGTCCGTGTTCCGCCAGTAGCCGCTCCTGCGTCGCCGAGAGGTGGCTTCCCATCAGGGAGACGGCACGGCGCCAGCCGAGCTGCCAGAGCCTCATCACGTCGAAGAATCCTTCGACGACGATGAGAGGCGAGCCGCTGCCCTCCTGAAGGGCGCGGTGGAGATTGAAGACCTCGCTCGTCTTCTTGAAGCCTTCCGGCAGCTTGTACTTGGGGCGCTGTTCGGGCGGCTCCTCGCCGGGCCAGCGGCCCGCGTAGCCGACTAGTTTTCCTGCGGTGTCGTGAATGGGAATGACGACGCGGCCGGCCATGGTGCCGCGCTTGCAGTAGCCAAGTCCGAACTCCGCTGCGGTTTCCGGGCTCAAGCCGCGGTCCGCAATGTAGGGATGGTCGGTCTGGAGTTCCTTGAGTGCGAACTTGAGGGGCGGGTTGGGTCCGGGTTCCTCCGCGGGTGCGTCTGCTTCCGGGGGTGTCTCCCGCGGCGAGCCGGCTGCCTGCCCGCGCGTTCCGGACGCGGGAAAGTCCTGAGGGGCGTTCGCGTTATCCCGCGGGGGCGCGGGCTGCTTGTCCAGGCCGAGCCGAAACCAGCCGTTCATCAAATGAGCGGCCTCGTGCGCGTCGCAGTTTTCCATCTTCGCCACAAAGTCCAGGACGTTCCCGCCGCACTTGCACTCTGAGAAGCAGTTCCAGCAGTTCTTCGGAACCGATACCTTGAACTGGTCGGGGCTGGACCCCTTGTGGATCGGACAGGGACCTTCGAGCGCCTCGCCGTTCTTCTTCGGAGTCATCGAGGCCATCAGGCCGTAGTGCTCCAGCACCTGGGTCATCGTGACGGCGGCCTTCACCGCCGCAAAGTCTATGTATGGTTTTCCCATGTAATGTACTGTGGTGTGTTGTTGGATGGGGCTGCGCGGAATGCACACGCCTCCGCGCCTAATCCTAACACGTTTTCGGACTCGACCGCCGCGTGAGGCGGTTTATTCAGTGCTGCCGCACGGCCGGACCTTGAGGCGGATCCGGAAGCGAAGGGAAAGGCGGCGGAGGGAGCGACCGGCCCGTTCAAGGGTCTGGCGGTGCGGGACTGAAGCGGGAGGAGGGATGCGGCAGTCTCGCGCGGGGCCGCTTCGCAGAAGCAAAGGGAGCCCGCGCGGGGCTGCCGGTCGGGGAGCGGAGCGCCGGTCGTGCAGCCATTTAATGCCCGGGCGGGGCGGTGCGTCTCCTGGGCGGGCGCAAGGGCGGAGGAGGCTGGCCCGCAGCAGAAAGACGGCTCCGCCCGGCCCGGCTGGATTTCGGCGGGAGGAAGGCGGAACGCTCCGGCCCAGCGACGAGGACCGAGGAGCGAAAGGAGGGTTCCGCGCGGTGCGCCAGGCGGTCCTCCTGTGTGCGCCCCGGGCGGGGGCGAAACCGTGGTGTTCAGTTCGTGCCCGGCAGGAACCCGTTACCGTGTAAAGTGAACATGCCAGTCGTGACCCCGCACGTGTGAAGGGCGAGAGGCCGGCGGTAGCCGTGCCGCGAGCGGCCGACTTCGCGCATTTTGGCCCATCGGTCGCCGGTTAGGCTGGACCGTGGCCCGTTAGCCGGAGGAAAATGCGCGAAGTCGGGCGCTCAGCCCGAACACGTGCGGGGAGCCCGTGGCGCGCTGTTAAGCGCCGAATCCGTTGCCGCAGTCAGTGCGGACCCGTACAAACCATGTTTGTATACCCTTATGCAGGGGCTGTCGTCCCGCGGCCCCCGGTGTCCTTTATCGCCCGTTAGGATGTCCTTGAAGACCGCATTGTGCGGAGCCGGTCCGGCGTGACTGTATTTCTCTGAAGTCAGGCAGGCCTGAAATGGATCAGGAGTGGAATCAATTCCCGGTCAGAAAATGTTCAAGAAACAGTCAGGAAACGCCATGAAATCACAGGAATCCGTGGATAATTCCCGGAATTTACGGCTAATTGACTGATCCGTTTCCAGTACGCTACTATTAGATGCCGATGCTCTTTCAAGACGGAAACCAGCGATGTGAACCGCCCGAAAGGGGCCGGCCAGAATTGGACAACAGGGAAGCAGCGCTCAACCGCCTTGCGGAGATACTCGTGCAGGCGTTCATGGAGCGCAAAAAAATCAAATTAAATGAGCAACATAAAAAAGGCCGTAATCTACTGCCGCGTGTCCACAAAAGAGCAGGTCGAAGAGGGAAACAGCCTCATTACACAAGAAAGGATTTGCCGCGACTACTGCCAGAAGAATGGGTATGAGGTATCCGTCGTTTTCCTCGAACAGGGGGAGAGCGCGAAGACGGCCGATCGCACCGAGCTTCGCAAGCTGCTTTCTCACTGCGCCAACAGGAAGAACGACACGTCCGCCGTAATCATTTACAAACTCGACCGCTTGTCGCGAAACACCGATGACTACAGTCAGATCCGGCTTCTTTTGAAGCGGTACGGGGTGGAGATCAGGTCCACGTCGGAGCATTTCGAAAATACCCCGGTGGGCCGGTTCATGGAGAACACGATCGCGAATGTGGCGCAATTCGACAACGACATCCGCACGGAGCGCAGCGTGGGAGGAATGAAGGAGGCCATGCGCGAAGGCCGCTACGTTTGGAGAGCGCCGGTTGGCTATGACAACGTGAGGTGCGCGGGAAAGACGACCATCCAGCCGAACCGGAAAAATGGCCCGCTCGTGCGCAAGGCGTTTGAAATGGTGGCTTCGAGGACTCACAGCATCGAGGACGTCCGGAGAGCACTCGTCAGAGAGGGGCTCGCGAGCAGGGACGGGAAGCCCGTCTCAAGGTCCTACTTCCCCGTGATGCTGACCAACGAGATTTATGCGGGCTGGATCGTGAAGTTCGGCGAGAGGCACCGCGGGCTGTTTGAGCCGGTGATATCCGATGACCTTTTTCAAAAGGTGCAGCGCGTCCTGAAGGGGAAAGGGCTGCGCACACACGCCCTGCACCGCACGGACAATCCCGACTTTCCGCTCCGCCGGTTCGTCGTCGATAGCAACGGGCGGAAGCTAACCGGCAGCTGGAGCCGGGGGCGGAACCAGAAATATGCCTACTATCGCTTTGGTGGAAAGGATTCCAACCACCACCGCGATCACTTCGAAGAGCAGTTCGTGGCCTTCCTGGAAAGCTTCTCGTTCGATGCCGAACAGTTCTCGCGGCTGAGGGAACTCGTGTACGAGAACCTCGTGAAAGCCACCGCAGACAAGCGGAAGGACGCGGCGCGGCTGGAGCATCACATCAAGGAGCTGACCGAAAGGCAGACCGGGGTGATCAGGAAGAATCTCGGCGGAATCATCCCCGATGTCGCTCTCAAGCAGCAGTTGGAACTCATCGAGGAGGAGCTGTCGGCGTCACACGAGGCGCTGAGCGGCCTCGCCGGACCCGATGAAGACTACGAAGCCGTCATGGACCTTGTGGAGGAATACCTCCGCCACCCGGGGAAGGTATGGAGAGAGGCAAGCCTTGAAGTCAAAACGCGGCTCCAATGGTTCGAATTCCCGTTAGGTGTGGTCTTCGAAAATCATTCATTTCGAACCGCGGAAATATGCAGTATTTTCAACGTAAAAGAGGAGTTTTCGGGTTCAAAATCTTCTTCGGTGCGCCTTAGAGTTGGATTTTGGAACCAACTTGGAATGGAGCTGCGGAAGCTGGCCGGCATCATTGGAGGAGAAGACGAGAGGGAAGCAGACCGCGACGTCAGGGAGATGGTGGAGAGCAATCCTGTGAGAAAGAGAGTCTGGCCGCGTGCAGCGTGATGCAGCCAAAGTAAAAGCGCCGCCTCTTTGAGGCTGGCGCTGTTTGAAAGTTTTAAGAGGGTCGAACTCTTCGGTTTCTTCACCGGGCGGACTTACCGCTATGCGGTCCCTTGCTGAATCCTGCTGATTCGGAACCTATAATCTGCGGCATATCTTGCGGCCTGGGCGGCAAGCGCCGGATCGCCAGAGAATCGGGCCGTTAGGTCCATCTCCTCGGCTTCCTTGGTCAGCCTGACGACCTCCGCGGCGTCGTTGCGGGCATAGCGTTCCCTCTGGGCGGGGTGCAGGTTCAGGACATAGTTTACACTTAGGTTCAGGACATGGTTTACACGTGGTGCGCCGGTGTAAGGCCGGGGGACTATGCCGTGGCAACCCAAAAATCTGATGGAAACAAGAACCGAATTTGCGCTTCGAGCGCAGC
>DASZQB010000031.1:0-16503 GCA_035550135.1 Verrucomicrobiales bacterium | reverse complement strand
GGCTGGCGAGGGAGGGGTCGTCAAGGTCGCCGTTCCATTTGCGGACGGCGTTGAGGATGCGGGCGGAGAGCAGGCGGGCGGCGTGGTCGGCCATGAAGGGGGAGAGTTGTTCCAGCTCTGCGGCGTCGTGCAGGGATTCGCGGGTGTCTGCGAGGAAGTCCCGGCGGATGTGCCCTTCGCGGTAGCCGCCGGTGCGCCATTCAGAGAGATTTTGCTCGGTGATGGGTTTATTGTGGAAGAGTTCGCGGAGGATCTTTTTGACGGCGGGGAGGGAGTTGAGCCAGGTGATGATCTTGCGGCCGGGATCGTTGCGGTCGAGGCGGTGGTTGATGGAGGTGCGGAAGGGGTGGGGAAGGCGGGCGATTTTGCCGGTGCGGTTCATGTTGGGGGGGGAGGTTAGGGTTCTGGATTGAGATTTGAGGGAGGGAGGTCGCAGCGCCGAAGCACCAAGCTCCAAGCAGGCAAGCACCAAAGAAGGTCCAAACACCGAAGCTCCAAGGCGCGTTGGGAAGGCGTGACGGCATCCAGTCCAATGCCGGCAGCCGGTGAGGACAGGACGATATGTAAGAGACAAGATTTAAGAGATGAGATGTGACCCGGTCTGATGCTGAGGAGTGAGCATGTTGGAGCGCCGTCGAATCTGGTGAGCCAGTCGATGGGCGCGGATGTGTGATGAACGCTACCAGGTCCCGGTAAGCTTTTTAGGGGCCGGGTTGGTGGCGTGGCCGTTGAGGGTAAGTCTTTTTACAGAGCCCGCGGCTGCAATTAGGGAGGTGATTAACGCGAAAAAAGTCAAATGATTCCGGCGGGAAATTTTTGGAGGAGAGATTTAGGGAACTTGAACCGGGAAAAAGGAAAGGCGGATGGATGGATGGTGTCTGAAGAAGCGTTCGATTTTGTTAGGGAGGCGGGTTAGGAGGGGGTGTCAGGGTGATTTCGGCGGGGCATTTTTTGCGAATTTCCCGGGGTATCGTTACGTTCCGTTTGGTAACGATGGAGTTCAACCGGGCGCCCCAGCGCTCTAATTTTGGACGGAACAAGTGCGGCGACCGTTTTAGCACGGTCATTCTTGAACTGTGGAGGTTTAGACGTAAGCTGATTCAGACGATGAAAAACCGCTGGCCCCTGTCCATGTCTCTGGCGGGTTTGTTCATGCTCATTATCGGTGGCGTATTTGTGACCTTCCCGACGACAGGCTGCAAGGAAATGCGGCAGGAGCGCTCAAAGCGGCCTGTATTCGCGACCATTGCACTCCGTGGAACCGAGGAGTCAAGCCGGCGGGCCGGCTCGATAAAGGTCAGTCGGGAGGAGAAAATGAGGATGGAAGAGATTAACACGATGAAGGCTCAATTTGAGCATTTGAGGGACTTGAAAGGAGAGCCGTTGGTCCGGGCATTTCTGGAGTTGAATGTGGAGAATAACACAATCAGAAAAGTCCTGCCGGAGTATCAATCGGAAAAGGCTCAGTTGCGGTCGGCGACCAGGGGCGAATACAGCCCGGAACATTCAGAGGTTCTCACGCTGCAAACTTCGATCGACGCGAAGCTCAAGCAGATGTCGGACGCCGTTGAAGCGTTCAAAAAAAATCTACAGTTGAACGTTGACGCGATGGAAAACAGGCGAGAACTCCCGTGGATTTCCCGGGCTGCGGAGATACAAAGAAGGAGGCGGGATAATCCTCAGAAGCCCTGAAGATGCGGGAAACCGGTGCCGGGCGAAATAAATGTCCTGATTTCTTCCGCAGACATGTCGCTGAGCCGTGATTCTACGATTGCACCAGCTGAAATGATCCGCCATTCGATGGGAGTTCCGATGAATCTGAAAACGTTGCGGTCGTTGTGTGGGGTCGCCGTTGTGACAGGCGGCTTGGTGGCATGGTATGCAACTTCGCGCCGTCATAATGATGATTCCCTGCCGTTGTCCGACATTTCTCCCCGCATTGTGACCCCACCGCCCGCAGTGCCTGCGCAGTCAGGGAGGGCTCCATTTAGAGAAAGGATGCTGGCCTGCGCGCCGGCATGGCTGGCCTCCCTGCATCCTGATGCCGAACCCCTGCTTATCGTTTGGCACCTCACTGGCGACGAACATTTCCTGATTGAAGCCGCTGAAAAATTCCCAAAAGTTGCGCGGGTCTGTTATACGATGATTTATCATTGCGGCATTGGCAGCGAAGAGGCGAAAGCATGGCTCGACCGTCTTTACCTCGCGAGACCATTAAATCCCGAGATCCCGTTTATCGAGGCCAGCGCCCTCATGACCCGCAAAGATCGCGCGGGCGCGATCAAAGCCCTGCGCCGTGCAGCAGGAATGAATCACCTGCGTCGCACCCACCAGGTGAACGGATACTTCACTTGCAACGCTGCGATGACCGCAGGAGAAGACCAAGCCGGCGCCATAAGGAGAGCCGTGGCAATCGAACTGCGGGAGGATCACGACGCCCTCACCCTTCGGACCGCAAGGCAGGCCCTCCTGGAGGAAATTCAGGATGCGACCGCCGCCGGCGACGACCAGCGCGTCATGGACATCATCGCTATCGGGTTGGCGACCGCACTAAAATTCTCCGATTCGCACGACATTCGCGTGGATCTCGCGGCCTGCGATTTGCAAAGGAAACTGCTGGAGTCGCTTCCCGGCGATACCGAAATAGACGCCGGTGGCGACACCGCCCCCCTCCCTGCTGCGGAAATGCTGGCCGCGGTGGAGGAAAAGCGCGCCTCCCTCGAAGCGCTCTCCCTGAGGCGAAGTGAAGCCAGGGTTTGGTTACGCACTGCGAGTCCCGAAGAAGTCTTCGATTATTACATGCACCCGTTTGGAGATGCCTATGCCACGCGCGAGTTGCTTGAAAAGCTTGACAAAGGAAGAGCGCAGACCGCTCACTAATCAGTTAGTAGGTGGCCTTATGATCACGGACTTACATCCCGCCACGAAATTGCGACAGGGGTTAGTGAACCCGATGAGGAGGCTGTGTATCACAGGGAATGGTTGAACCGGGGCTCTGCTTGTCAATGTCTGGTTTTGAAGGCACCCCGGGGGATGCCGCAGGGCTTGCGGAAGTCGCTGCGACTCCTCCGGAGTCGGGGCATGCGCGTCAGCCCAACGAGGCGTCGGCGCTCCTTCGTCGCTTGACGCCTCGCTAATGGCTGCGATCCCTGACGGGATCGGAGGAGGGTGACGCCGGCTCGAACACCGGCGTCACTCAATCCGTCTATGGCCCGGACGGTCGCAGCTCCGCCAGCATCCCTCTCGACGCTCCCCGCCGCTTTCTGCGCGTTGTGGTCGAGTGGTGAGTACGGGGTCCGCCGCGTGATCCAGCGCGCTAACCCAGTTTCATTCAAGACAAACCTCTGGCCACCCCAAATGAAGCGGTGTGAATTCTTGTTATCTCTCTCGATTGGGCTCACAACTCGTGCTCGACCAGCGTTCGGCTCCCGGATCAAATTTCTCAGTCCGATGTCCGCTTCTCTGTTCATCGACCAGGAAATTCGAGTGTAGAATTACGACTGAAGAATATGGGACACACCCCAATCCGGATCTACGACGACTCTTGCGCCTCGGGATTTTTCGCGATTTCGATTGAGGTAGCCAAACCCCACAGAGTTGTTTAAGGTGTTAGAAAAGGCTCATTTACAGTTAGCTTTCCCTACTTCATTACAATTGAACCAGGTCAGGAGCACCACTTCAACGTATCGCTCAATCCGACGGACTGGACACTCGAAGGAGATCTTGGCGTTACACTTAGGGAAACTGCCGCGCGCTGGCGTTACACGACAGTCCAGCCGGCAACCCCAAGACTAAGGATCAAGGACGTTAGTTCGTTAGACGTCTCTACCGAGTGGTTGAAACTGTGAGAAAATGTAAAGGTTGAATGTTACAAGCGCAGTCTCCATGTCAATGCGTTCCACTTGTTCTCTCGGCCCGCCGGGCCGTTTCTGCTTCCTTCATTGCTTTCAGCAATTCCGATTGCTCCTCCCATTCCCGTTTAGCGATAGCATACGCTTCGTGCCCCTCCTCTGCCCACATCAGTTGATAGCGCTCCCACTCGAGCAACGATTCAAGGTTTTGCGTAACACTGCGACATTGATCGGATGGCAATACCGCATTACCTGCCGAGAGTCGTTCCAGCGCCTTCCAGTCACCCTCCTCTAATTCGTTGCCGAGCATCTTCTTAAGTCTTTCCACGGCCGCGAGAGGAGTTCTGGGCGCAAATGATCGGTCGGGACTTGTTCCAAGGCCACACGTTTGCAACCCGAGCAGGCTTAGAAGGTGCCTCACTTCTTCAATCTCCGCCTCAGTTAGCCGGACGGTGTGGTGTAAAGGAAGATGAAATTCGGAATACTTCTCAAAGACCGCCCTTAGCTGCAACCTTGAATCTTCCACAGCC
Organism: Verrucomicrobiales bacterium; assembly: GCA_035550135.1. GTDB lineage: Bacteria > Verrucomicrobiota > Verrucomicrobiia > Verrucomicrobiales > V1-33 > V1-33. The sequence goes on along the minus strand of DASZQB010000031.1, from coordinate 12,122 downwards.
TTCGCCTGCCGATTGTATTGGGCGTTCCAATCCGCTTCCCACTGCGCCAAGCGCTCTGGGTCGTTTTCCCGATAATCAATTAGGCTCGATGGAATAGGTTTCTTCCGGGCTTCGTCTTTCTTTGGCCCGTTGACACGTGATAACGGAAAATCACCACTGATCAGAACGTACGTTACCGTCCAGCAAAGGCCCAGAAAGACGCTGAGCAAAACCATCTTCGCTTTCACCGGGAGTGCGTTCGACTTCATCGCTGGATTCGTTTTAAGGTCCGTCCGGGCCGCAGGCGCAATCTGGCCACTCATAAAGTGTCGCCGCGTTTTCATAATGTGCAGGTCACCATCTGGGCGATTCCGAAGAAACTCAACCGTGCGTGTGCGTGCGGACGGGCCTCAATTGCTGCTGGTATCGTCCCGACGGAGAGTTCTTTGACGAACCCATTGCCTCATGTGCCGGTCTTCCTCTTCCGGTGTGAGATAAAGAGCGACCCGGGATAACAAATTCTGATGTTCGCCTTTCATCAGTTCTGCGAGATATCGCAGGAGTCTCTCCAACGCGTCCTGTTTCACATCACCTGTGACAGGCGCGTTCTCGAATGACACGTCCGGCAATGCCTTTTCAAACCACTGCAACCGGTATCGAAGCGCTTCTTCGTGGCACGGGTGACAGGTCCATTCCATCGCCACACCGGCCTTGAGAAGATCCGCCGTCTTCACTTCGCCGCAGGCAAGTTTCGCGATCCATTGCTGCGAATCCTCCCGTTCGGTAGGGTTGTCAGGCGGTCCTCCGCAATATTGGCAGGCACCGGCGCGGCGGGAGGCATTGATGAAGGCCACCACTTCGCCGAACGCAGGGATAGACGGCGGGGCTGCCGACGAAGACGCGGACAGACATTCATTGCACAGCGAAACGGCCCCTTTCACTCCTTGGATGATCGAAGTCCCAAAGAATGCTGCTTCACGAAGTTGGCATTAGGATCACTCCTTCATCTCGAACACTGGCAGTGAAAGTTTCCACTTCATGGCGGCGAGGCGGAGGCCGAGGACGGTTAGGAAGCCGGCGCTTGCGGCGATCGGGACACCGGCGGGCTGGAGGAGGACGGCGACGATGCCGCCGGCGATGGCGGCGGTGGCGTAAAGATGGATTTCGCGGCGGAAGACGAAGGGGACTTCGTCGAGCAGGACATCGCGGACGATGCCGCCGGCGCAGCCGGTGATCACTCCCAGGAGCACCGCGACAGGAGGAGATAAATTGAAGGCCAGGCCTTTTCCGACGCCGAGCATCACCCAGAAAGCGAGGGCCACGGCATCGGCCAATTGAAGCAATCCACGGGGCATGCGAATCCAGCGCGCGGCGAAAAAGGTTACCATGGCGGTGCCAATGGCATTGAGCATGAGGGCGGGGCCGCGGAGCCACACGACGGGTGTGTCGCCGACCAGGAGGTCGCGCACGGTTCCGCCGCCGAAGGCGGTGGCGAGGGCCAGCACGAGGACGCCGAAAAGGTCAATTTGCTTTCCCTTCGCGGCGAGCACGCCGGTGATGGCGCCGACGGCGACGGAGGCGTGATCGAGGTAAGGCTGGAGATCGGCGGCGGTCACGGGGTTTTGGGAAAGTCGATGACGGGCGGCTTGCCCGTCGCCGCGCGGGTGAAGGCTTCACCGGATTTGGTGAAGCCTTCGACAAATCCGCCCTGGCTGAGGAAGAACTGTCCCTTTTCCACACCCATGAAGCGGTCGAGGCGCGCGGTTTTGCCGGTGCCATCGTGGCTGAATTTTGCGGTTAGGAGTTCTGTCCATTTGCCGTCGCTGGTTTGAATCCACTGGTTGCCAAAGAGGGCCTTGCGCTGAAGGTGGCCGTTACTGCCGCCGAAGTTCTCGCTGAAGGAATAGAGGCCGCGCAAATACTTGCCGTCCTTTGGCGCGCGGAAGGATGCGATGAGGGTCCACGCTTTCCTGTCAGGGTGAAACCAATAGCCGCTGTAGTCGGTGAACGTGCCGTCCGGCTTCACCGTCACGACAAACTTCTGCGGCTCGCCGGTTTTCCATGAATAGACGAGGTGGCTGTGTCCTCCCGTGCCCTCATTGCCGAACACGTCCGCAACGACGCCCTCTCCTTTGGCGAGCAGCTTCGTGTGGTTTTCCTCCTTCACAGTCGAGCGGTCTTTGGCATCCTGACCTTCGGCGGCGTCCCATACGGAAAAGATGATGCGCCGCTCTTTGGAACTGTTCACCTGCATGCCGAAGTAGCCGCGGGAAAAACCTGTCGCCATGTAATAAGTGTAGATGGGGTCCTCGACGCCCGTGGCCTCGCAGTAGAAGGCCTTCACTTCCGGTTTTCCCTCCAGGGGGTAGAAAAGGTGCACGCTGGCGGCATTCCGACGCGGATCGGTGTTGAAGTGAGCGCCCTGGGTAGCCGGACCGTTCAAAACCAGCGCAATGATATCACCCGCGGGATTCTCTGACTGGAGGGTGAACTTCTGATAGCCTGCCTTCGGAATGTCGAAGCTACCAAACTTCACCACCACTTCGCCGGTGCCGGAAGCGGTGGCGTCGGTCGTGACGGTGGCCGCGCCCGCCGGGGTGTGGATATCGCCGACGGTGAGCCTGAACTTCACCGGCTCCTTCACGTCCGGCGGCAGGTTGACAATGATGGAAGCGTCCAGCGCTCCCGGGGTTTTGACCTCGCCGAACCAAAGCACCGATTGCTTCGGATCCGTCCAGCGCGTCACCCCGCGATCCTTTCTCACGCGGATGGCATCGAAATCCGGCGAACCGTAGGCCGTGGAGCCGGGGATGCGCAGTTCGCCGCGGGCGGAAACGACGGACAGGAGAGAGAGGAGGAGAAATCGAGAGAGCATGGGAGGAGTGGAGATGAGGCGGCGGTCACTATTTTGCAGGCGGAAACGTTTGACAAATTTGATTTTGACCGGCGTGGTTACCGACTGATTCATCCATGGTTACCACCCCGCGACCCGCCGCCGACTCCGCCCTTTTCTCCGCCGTCAGGGAGACTTTTTCCCGCATGGGCTGGGGATTCCGGCGCGTGGAAAACCGGGAGGTGCTGGAGGCGGATTTTGAGGTCTATCACACACGCACGCGCATTCATGCCCAGGTGTTTGCGCCGCTCCATGCGGTGAGCATCGTCGGAACGCTCGGGCACAAAGTGCCGGACAGCCGCAGCGGAGTGGTGAGCGAAATGCTCATGCGCACCAACAAGGAACTGACCATTGGCAATTTTGAACTGGATCACGACAGCGGCACGGTGATCTTTCGCGCGACTAACATCTTTTCACCGGACCGCGTGGATGGGAATATCATTGCCAGTCTGGTGCATTCCACGCTGGCCGAAGTGGACCGTCTCACGCCATTCCTAACGCTTGTTCTGCGCATGAATGCGGACGAGCTGGGCGCATTGAATCTGAAGACGTTCCTCATGCGGGAGGACCTTCTGCCGCCGGTGCCGGATGAAGATGCCGCCACGCCGTGAGTGCCGGGTATTTCATCCTTGAGCCGGACGGCACTCGCGACGGCCCCTACGCCGAAGAGGAACTGCTCGACCTCATGGATGCCGGAGAGATCGGCCCCGCGACTCAATGCATGGACGCTGCCAGTGGCCGGGTGAGCGAAGCTGGATCTTTGTTTCGCGTGCTCGCTCCCGTCCAGGAAAAGCCTGCGCCGGCAGCGTGGAAACCTTCGCCGTTTCGGGAGGAGACGCTTAACAATCCAAATGCGGTTGACTCCCCTGCCCCGCCCCGCGTTCGCCTCGTGTATTGCGGCAGCCCCTGTATCCTAACTTATTGGCGCAGCGTTCTTGCCGCCGCCCTGCTCATCGGCGGCGGGTTTTTTGTCAGGGAATGGGTCCCCGAAATGCTCGCGCTCGGCCTGATCGCCGGAATGCTGGTGCTGCTTCTCGCCGTGCTGCACCGCATGAGACACCGGTTCATCGTGACCAGCGCGCGGGTGGAATGGCACCGCGGGCTCATTGCCAAAAGCAGCCGGGAGCTTCCCGTCTCCGCTATCCGCTCGATCAATGTCACTCACAGCGGCGCGAGCGGTCTGCTCGGCATTGGCCGGATTACGTTTTCCTCCGCGGCGGGCGCGCACGAAGACATCACGTTCGATCGCGTCTGGCGCGCCTCCGCTTTGAAGAACCGCGTGCGCCGCCTGCAGGAGTCTTCTCAATAAGACGCCCCGGTTCGCCTTTCCCCGTCCCGGCTTCTTGTTGATTGCACGGCTTGTGTTGTGCATAGGATGAAAATCAATATTCATTACCCATGGCTCAAATCTACTATTCCGGCCCCAACAGGCAGCCCGTGATCGTCAACGACACTGAATTGCCCGCTCTCGTGCAAAGTGGCGCGATAACTCCCGCTACGCTGGTGTGGATGGAGGGCATGGCAAACTGGAAGCCGCTCAACGAAGTGCGCCCGGACCTCGTCGCGGGAGGCGCGCCCGCGGCCATGCCCGCCATGAGTTCCCCCGCCCTTCCCGCCATGCCGCCGGCGGCTGGCATGCCGCAGCGGCGTTCGCACGACATCGACTTCACCCTCATCGGCGAGGAAATGCAGATCATCGAAATCGAACTCGACCCTGGCGAGACGGTGATCGCGGAAGCAGGCTCGATGAATTACATGGACCAGAGCATCAAGTTCGAAACGAAGATGGGCGACGGCTCGAATCCGAAGAGCGGTTTCTGGGACAAGATGAAGCAGGTGGGGAAACGCATGCTGACGGGGGAGAGCCTCTTCATGACGCACTTCACCAACCACGGCGGCGGAAAACAGCGGGTGGCCTTCGCCGCACCCTATCCGGGCAAGATCATCCCGCTGGAATTGAGCCATTATAACGGAGAAATTCTTTGCCAGAAGGACGCCTTTTTGTGCGCGGCGATGGGAACGAAAGTGGGCATCGCGTTTGCGCAAAAGCTGGGCGTGGGTCTGTTCGGCGGTGAAGGATTTATTCTGCAAAAGATCAACGGGGATGGTCGCGCCTTCATCCACGTCGGCGGCACGGTGGTGAAGAAGGAACTGCGCGGCGAAACGCTCCTCGTGGACACCGGCTGTCTGGCGGCCTTCACGCAGGGCATCGATTACAACATCCAGCGCGCGGGGAATTTGAAGAGCATGGTCTTCGGCGGTGAGGGACTTTTCCTTGCAACGCTGCGCGGCTACGGCACGGTGTGGCTGCAAAGTCTGCCGTTCGCCCGCCTTGCAGACCGCGTGCTCTCCAATGCCACTGGCGGAGCCCGCAGCGACCAGGGCTCCATCCTCGGCAGTCTGGGCAATCTTTTCGGCGATTGATCAAACGGCCACTTGCGCCTCCGGCAGAGGGGTTAATATGCCCTCCCCCTTTTTCCCTCCTTTCCCATGAGCCAACTCGACGAACTGAAGAAACACACCAAGGTGGTCGCCGACTCCGGTGACTTCGAATCCATGCGCGCCTATAAGCCGCAGGACGCCACGACCAATCCCTCTCTGATTCTCCAGGCGGTCGAGAAGCCGCAGTACCGTCACCTGCTTGATGAAGCGATCTCGGCACACAAAGGAAGTTCGCTGAGCGGCGCGGCTCTGGCGGGAAGCGTGATCGACAAGGTGCTCGTTCTCTTCGGCAAGGAAATCCTCCAGATCGTCCCGGGCCGGGTCTCGACCGAAACCGATGCCCGTCTTTCCTTCGACACCGCGGGGAGCCTCGACAAAGCGCGGCATCTCATCGGCATGTACGAAGCGGAAGGCATCCCGCGCGAACGCGTCCTCATCAAGATCGCCTCCACCTGGGAGGGCATCAAAGCGGCGGAGATCCTGCAAAAAGAAGGGATCAGCTGCAACATGACGCTGCTCTTCTCCCTCCCTCAGGCCGTCGCCTGTGCCGATGCGGGCGTGCAATTGATCTCGCCGTTTGTGGGACGCATCCTCGACTGGTACAAGGCGGCAACGAAGAAAGAGTACGCTCCCCATGAAGATCCGGGAGTGGTTTCCGTGACCAGCATCTACCACTATTACAAGAAGTTCGGTTATAAGACTGAGGTCATGGGCGCCAGCTTCCGCAACAAAGGAGAGATCACTGAACTGGCGGGCTGCGACCTCCTGACCATCAGCCCGGCCCTGCTGGGAGAACTGCAGGCGAGCAACGATCCGCTGCCTCTGAAACTCGATCCCGCCGCCTCCGCCGCCATGGACATCGAGCGCCGCAGTTACGATGAGAAGACCTTCCGTCTTGAAGTCAACGATGACGCGATGGCGACGGAAAAAACGTCCGAAGGTATCCGGAAATTCTCCGCTGACATCGTGAAACTGGAGAAGTTGATCACGGCCTCCCTTCAGTAGATCTCTGTATCAAAACAAAATCCGGCAGAATGAAGCACCACATTCTGCCGGATTCCTGATGACAACGGGCGAATCGGAATTGGAAGGGAAATGTTAGCTGCGTTTCAGACGCTTTGCGGCAAAGCGCATCGCACAAAGGCCGATTCCCAGCAGGGTGAGTGAACTGCCGGTGTCGGGAACGCTGCTCGCCCGGTCCCCGGTCACCTGCATATCGAATGCAGTCGCACCGCCGTGATCTTCGAGCGCCACGGCGAGAACGTTAACCCCCGGATTGAGTGCCGCGGCAAAGTTGCCGCTGTATTCCCACCGGAAGGTGAATCCCTCTTCATTGGCTGAACCCACCAGTATTCCGTTGGCATAGAGGGCGAATCCATTGTCCACCCCCAGATCCCACGCGATGGTGCTCAAATCATAGCCGGTGAGGTCGATGGTGGTGCGCACCCACAGGTCGTCGTTAAGCGTGCCGGTGCCGTCGGCGGGCCAGGGTGTGTTAAAGGCAAAATCCCCTGACCCGGCATTGCTGAATGGAGCTGCGCCCGTGGTCCACCCGCCGGTGGTGGTATTCCAGGTCGCGTCGCCGGTGGGATCAGTGAAGGTATATTCCCATGTTGCGCCTGGCGCCAGAATGACCGCCCCGCGCGCAGTTCCGCCTAACGCGCAGAAAAGGATGGCGGCAAAAGGCAAAAGTAAGATGCGTAACAGGGTCAGTTTCATCGCTAAATCGGGTTAGGTTTATCAAGCCTCGGAAATCCAAAATGCCAACGAGCACGCGTTGTGCCGGACGGGCCTTGAGCAGGCTGGCAGAAACCCCTCTGTGAGTCACAAGCACCCTCTGCTGAGAAGGTTGCCGCTTAATCAAAACCTCAGAAATTTATTTTCGTCGCTGTGAAGAACAAATTGCGCCTTAACAAAAGTGTAATCAGGATCGACAGTTTCGAAGGCGGGAAGCCATCACGTGCGCTCTCGTCTTGACTCATCCGCCAATCGGTTCAGAAATCCGGGTCAATGACTTCCAACGAAGCAATCGCCATCCTTCTGGCGTTTGTAGCCTCCTATATCGTCGGAGCCACGCCGTTTGGATACTTTGCCGGCAAATTGCGCGGCATTGATATCCGGCAGCATGGCTCAGGCAATATAGGCGCGACCAACGTCTTCCGGGTGCTGGGTAAAGGAATCGGCCTCCCGGTTTTCATTTTGGATATGCTCAAGGGCTATCTGCCAGTGATCCTGACGGAGTACTTTACCGCTGCGCGCGACATTCCGTCCGACTGGCCGGCAATCGCTGCGGCGGTGGGTGCGGTTATGGGACACAACTTCACCTTCTGGCTGCACTTCAAAGGCGGCAAAGGGATCGCGACTTCCGCCGGAGTGCTCTTGGCGCTGCTGCCGGTTCCGCTCGCCGCCGCTTTGTCGTGCTGGATTATCCTCTTCTACACCACGCGTTATGTCGCCGTGGCGAGCATCGGGGCCTCGCTGATGGTTCCCACCGCCACCATCGTGATGCATTTGCTAAACAAAGGCGTGCCCCGGCCACCGCTGGTGGGATTTGCCATCCTCATTGGCCTGCTGGCGGTGTGGCGGCACCGGTCGAACATCCGGCGTCTTCTCAATGGCACTGAGAACCGTTTCACCAGGAAAACCCCGCCCGCTCCCACCGCATCATGAATTCCATCGCCATCCTGGGCGCGGGAAGCTGGGGCACCGCACTGGCTTTCGCTGCCGCACAAAAATGTGATCGTGTCATCCTTTGGGGCCGCGATGAAAAAGTGATCGCGGAAATCAACCGCCACCACTGCAATCACCGCTACCTGCCGGATATTCCGCTGCCCGCTTCCATCTCTGCCACCACGTCGCTCGCGGACATCAAAGATGCGGAAATTGTGATGTTCGTCATCCCTTCCCGTTCGTTCCGCAGCGTCGCGGAGTCTGTGGCTGCGACCGGCCTTCGCGAAGATGCCATCCTTGTTTCCTGCACCAAGGGAATCGAGAAGGAAACCGGCATGCGGATGACGGAAATCCTTCATCAGGTTCTTCCGCAAAATCCCACGGCGGTCCTTTCCGGACCCAACCATGCCGAGGAGATCGGACGCCGCCTCGCCGCAGCGGCCGTCATTGGCAGCAGCGATGCGGAGGCCGCGCAAAAGCTGCAGCAGTTCTTTACGCTGCCGTGGTTCCGCACTTACACCAGCGACGACGTCACCGGTATCGAATGGGGTGGCGCGGTGAAAAATATCTTCGCCATTGCCGCCGGAATTTCAGAAGGGCTCGGTCTTGGTGACAATGCACGCGCGGCCCTCGTGACCCGCGGTCTTGCCGAAATGGCCCGCCTTGGCATGGCCGCGGGGGGACGATTTGAAACCTTTCAGGGGCTCAGCGGCGTTGGCGATCTCATCGTCACCTGCTACAGCAGTCACAGCCGGAACAACCGCGCCGGCAATCTCCTGGGCAAAGGCAGCAGGCTTGAGGATATCGTCGCTTCCATGAACATGGTGGCGGAAGGAATTCCCAACACGGAAAGCATCTACCTCGCCGCGCGGCGTTATGGCGCACGCACTCCTATTATCGACCAGATGTACAGTATTCTCTATCAGCAAAAGTCTCCGGACACGGCGCTTTCCGAACTCCTCTCGCGCGATCCGCGCAGGGAAAATGAGCATCTCTAATTCGCCTCCCGCTTCTGCGGAAAAATTAGCATTTTCCATCCCACTCCTTTACGTCAGTAAAATATGTGTCATACTCCCCCACCTATGAATCTCTCCTTTGTGATGATGCCCGCCTTGAGGCGCTGCGCAGCCATAACTGTGGTGGCGGCCGGCGCCATGCTGGGAACTTCCTGCACCCTTTTACCGCCTCCGGAACCAGGCCCGGGCACCGGCGGACCCCCGTTTGCTCCCGGCTCTCATCGCTATGGCGCCAACGGCACGCAAAGTCCGAATTACAAGGACCCGCGCGCCGTTAACGAAGGCCCCCGTGAGATCAAGCGTGATCCTAACGACGACAACATCAACCTCGAGCCGCCTCCGCCGAAGAACAAACCGGCGGAGACCACCGAGAAACCGGCAGAGACACCAGCACCAGCGCCCGCAAATAATACGCCGCCCCCGCCGCCGGAAACGAAACCGAAGCCGGTACCGGTGCAGGATGATTTGCCCTATGGCATTCCGGTGATTGGAAAACCAGGCATGGTTTACAGTCCCTACGCTGAAGACAAAGGCCAGGTGGACGCAAAGGGCCTGAAGCGCGGCACCCGCGTCAAGTGCCCCTACACCGGCAAACACTTTCGCGTGCCGTAATCCGCCGCGAAGCTCAATGGTTTCCGGGGTTGCATCCCCGGCGTGAATGGCGCAGGCCGAAGGGTCTGCGCCATTTCACTTTCATGATTCGCGCCTCTCTATGATTTCCCTGCCGGACACACGCCTGGCTGTTTTTGGTCCCGGTCTGCTGGGCGGTTCACTGCTGCTCGCGGCCCGGACGCTCGGTGTTAGGGAATTGCGCGTCTGGGCGCGCCGGCCGGAATCGCTCACAGAGGTCAAAGACAAAAATCTCGCGGACTTCGCCGCATGCGATCCGGTGGAAGTGGCGGCCGGCGCGGATGTGCTCGTATTGTGCGTGCCGGTCGGCGGCATGAAAACGCTCGCGCAGCAGCTCGCCGCTTCGAAGCCTGCGCCGGATGCCGTTTTCACCGATGTCGGCAGCGTAAAGGGCATGGTCATGCGCGAAGTCGCTCCCGTTCTCAATGCTGCGGGCCTTGCCTTCATCGGCAGCCATCCCATGGCGGGCTCTGAAAAGACGGGACTCCCGGCCGCCCGTGCGGACCTTTACTGCAATGCCCCGTGCATCCTAACACCGGCAGCGGACACTCCTCCGCGCGCTTTGGAGCGGCTGCATTCCTTCTGGCGCGCCTTCGGATGCCGCACCTCCGAAATGGATGCCGCCACGCATGACGCCGTCGTCGCGCGGATTTCCCACGTTCCGCATGTCGCTGCCGTGCTCGCTGCCCTCACGGCTTTCCGGCCCGATCCCGCCGCGGCAAAATTTGCCGCCGGCGGACTGCGCGATACCACGCGCGTCGCGTCCGGCGATCCGGCGATGTGGCGGGAGATTCTAATGGAAAACCGCGAGGCGCTTTTGCCCGCGCTGCATGATCTCCGCAACAGCGCGACCGAAGTCATCTCTGCTCTCGAAACCGGCGATGGCGCGCTGCTCCAGGCACGCCTTGAAGAGGCACGGCATCTGCGGGCCACCCGCTACGCGTAGTGTGATTGTTCCAGGAAGCCGATGAAGGAATATCGTGTCCGCAAAGCCCGCCCTGTCGCCAGCGAACTCCGCCCGCCCGGCGACCCTGGCATCTCACAGCGTGCTTTGCTCATTGCAGCCCTCGCCAACGGGCCGTCCGTCATCTCCGGTTTTCTTCCCGCGGAGGAATGTCTCCACACCATTCAGGCGTGCCGCGCGCTTGGAGTCGCAATCGATTTTCTCTCTGACAGCGACAGCGCTTCGCCATGGCTTCCCGACGAAAGAGACGGCAGCCCCGGCCCCACGAGGCTGCGCGTGCACGGCGTCTCCATGAACCTCAAGGCACCCTCCGGCGCGGTCGATTGCTGCAGTTCCTCCACCGCGCTCGGACTTTTGTCAGGCATTGTCACCGGCCAGCCGTTTACCACGCGGCTCAGGGCTGATGGAAAGGTATCGCGTCTGTCTTTACAGCTGCTTTTTCAGCTTCTTTCATCGATGGGCGCATCGATCGATGCCGCCGGGGATTCTGCGCCCGTCACCATCACCGGCACGCAGGATCTTGTGCCGGTCCACTGCGAATCGCCGGCGGATTCATTGACGAAGGGCGCGCTTCTGCTCGCCGGGTTGAAAGCTTCCGGCAAAACGGCAGTCACGCAGTCTGCCGGATCGAATGATCATACGGAAAGGATGCTTCGCCACTTCCAGGTCAAGACCCAGCGCGAGGGGCGGACCGTTTCCATCTTTGGCGGCCAAATGCCGGAAAGCCGCGATGTCAACGTCCCCGGCGGCATCGCCTACGCCGCTCAGTGGATCACCGCCGCCGCCGCGCAGCCCGGATCAGACCTTGTCGTCCGCGGCGCGGGACTCAATGACACGCGCACCGGATTTCTCCGCGTGCTCTTGAGAATGGGAGCCCGCGTATTGGAAGACATCCACCCCAATTCCGGCGGTGAGCCTCACGGAAACGTCATCGTCCGCGGTGCTCGGCTGCGCGCCACCGTTATCAAGCAGGAGGAAATCGCTGCGGTGCGCGATGAACTGCCGGTTCTCGCCGTCGCCGCATCACTGGCGCAGGGTAAAACCGTCATTCATCATCCGGCGGAGGATGCGGAGTTTCTCGCCCGCATTGCCCACAATCTCCGGCTCATGGGCGTGGCCGTCAGCGTTTCCACCGGCAGCATTGAGATCACCGGCAGCGAGGGCAAGCCCCTCCAGCCTGGCTGCGTCTCCTCGTCCGGCGATATCCGCATCGCCATGGGCTTCTCCATCGCCGGACTCTTCGCCGAGGGAGAAACCATCATCGAAGACACCGGCTGCGTGGATTCCGTATATCACGGATTCGAGGACGAACTGCGCCGCTTCCAGGACCGCAGCATCTCAGAGGGCATCTACACACCGGTGCTGGCGCCGGTGCCCGCGGCGAAACGTTAGCAGTTCCAGCTCCACAGCCTTCCTCTGGAGCGGCCCGTGAGGAGAAGTCAGGGCGTGAACTGCGCGAGCTCGTAAATGTCCAAACTCTTTTCGATATCCGCCACCCGACTAACCATTTTTTCAAAGCCATCCTCTC
>DASZQB010000030.1:0-74000 GCA_035550135.1 Verrucomicrobiales bacterium | reverse complement strand
GGGCCCGCGCTGAGGGAGTTGATAATAACGGAGGTCCGCTCAACCCAGCGGTTTCGACGGATCGAATTCCCCGGGAATGGGCACTTTGTAGGAACCGTCCGGATTCGGCTGGACGAGAGAGGGCTGGTCAAATCCGAGTTTCGCCGGCATTTCGCTGTTATTCCATGCGAGTGCCTCGTCCCATTTCACCATCTTGCCGCCGTACGTGGCGTAGCGTCCGAGAATGGCGGTGAAAGTGCTCTGCGCTCCGTAGGAGGCGTTATTGAGGGGCTTGTTTTCCCGGATCGCTGCGTAGAGACGGTTGTGCTCCACCTGATAAGGATCCATGTCGTCGCGGTTGCGGTGCTGCCAAATGGTCTTGCCTGCCTTGTCCTTGATGACGGCGCGGTCGAGATAAAGCGTTCCTTTATCCCCGATGATCATCTCCGAAACACTCGACCAGCAGTTTTTCTGGTGGCGGCACTGGCTGTTCATGATGACACCGTTGTCGTAGGCATACTCGACGTAGTGGTGGTCGAAAATCTGCCCGTACTTCTTATCGACCCGGACCTGCCGTCCACCCATGCCCTGAGCCGCCACGGGGTGCTTGTCACCCATGAACCAGTTGATAACGTCGATGTTGTGGATGTGCTGCTCGTCGATGTGGTCGCCTGACAGCCAGGTATAATAGTACCAATTTTTCACCTGGTACTCCATTTCGGACATGCCGGGTTTCCGTTCAAACGGCTCCCACACTCCGCCGCCGTTCCAGTAGCACTGAGCGGCCACGATGTCGCCAATCAAGCCCTCCTCCTTCACCTTCTTATAAGCTTCCAGATAGGCGGTTTGGTAGCGGCGCTGAAGCCCTACCACCACTTTGAGGCCCTTTTCGTCGGCTTTCTTCGCGTATTCCATCACGAGCCGGGCACCTGGCGAGTCCACGGCCACCGGTTTCTCCATGAAGACGTGCTTTCCGGCGTCGATCGCCGCCTTGAACATCATAGGGCGGAAACCGGGGGGTGTGGTGAGCAGCACCACATTGGCATGTTCCAGAACGTCCTTGTAGCTCTCCAGACCGATATAACGCCGGCTCTCCGGCACATCCACACGGGTGGAAAACTTTGACTGCATGCTCGAGAGGAGGGGCTCCAGCCGGGACTGGTAGGCGTCCGCCATTGCCACCAAGCGGGTGCCTCCGGAAGTAAGCGCCTGATTGATGGCGCCGCCCCCGCGTCCGCCGCAGCCGACGATCGCGAGTTTCAGTTCGTCGCTGCCGGCGACCTGGGCGCAGGCTTCGATGGGAAGATTGACGGCGGCGGCGGCCACTGCGGCCCCGCCGATGAATTTCCGGCGGCTGGTGGCCGGCCGGCTTGCTTCGGGTGTTGTATTACTTTCCATGGGAAATGTGGTTTCTGAGGTTTCTCTTCCGGGGAGGAAGGAGTTTTGAGGCTTCAAGGAGGGTAAGGAAAGCCAAAAGTGTTCCGCTTCCCCGGTAAGGCTTTTACAGCCCCGCAACTAGGAAAATTCCTCAAAAAACCAGATGCAGACTGGCACAAGCGCTGCTTTTGTTAAATTTGTCCGGGAAAGTTAACCATCCTGGAAAAATAACATCAAAGCACCATGACAATCCGAAATCTGACCCAATGCGCGGCACTGGCTGTGGCCTGCAGCGCTCTCACAGCCCAGGCTGGAGTGGCTCCCGCTGCCGCACCTCCTCCTCCCGAGCCCGTCTCCCTTTGGTCCGGCAGCGTGACCCTTGGTTACGACTCCGAATACATCTATCGCGGTGTCGAAATCTTCGGAAACGACGGACGCGCGAAGGACCTCGTGACCGGCGCGCTTGATCTGAATTACGCGATCAACGACCGCCTTTCCTGGAATTTCAATGCTTGGTACGGGTCTTCCGCCTCCGACGCGGACTATAATGAGTTGGATCTCTACACCCGCCTGACGTTCAAGGTGAACGACTCCTTCTCGTTCGGACCGAGCTTCAAGTATTACTACTACCCCGCGTTCGACGGTACGAACTACGACGAACAGTTCGAGCCTGGCCTGGAGTTCTTCTTTACTCCCTGCCCGAACACCAACATCTCCCTTGGTGCCTTCTATGAAACCGAGTCCGAGGCGTTCTATGCCGAGCTCAACATCAACTACACGTGGAAGCTTTGTGAAAAGTTCTCCCTCGTCCCGGGCGCGCTCGTTTCCTACGTGGATCGCGATAATTCGGCCTTCGCTCCGAGCAGCAGCGATTTTAACCACGCTGCGTTCTACCTGCGTGCTCCCTACACCTTTAAGCCCGGCGTGACGCTGACTCCGTATATTCTCCTCAACGTCCCCATGGATGGCGCGGAGGATGCAGGTGACTTCCTTGGCAACGATCAGGACGAAGAACTGATCGGCGGTGTCGCTTTCTCGGTCGGCTTCTAAGCCGATTCCATTAATCATCAGGTTATTACAGCGGCGGTGTCCCGGAAACGGGACACCGCCGTTTGCCTTTTCCGGCAACGGTTATCAGCGAAGCCGGACGGTGGCGCGGATGAAGACTCGGGGGGCAGTGGCCATGGCGGCAGGGACGCGGAAGGTGAGGCCGGTGGCGCTGGAGGACAGAAGCGTGGCGCCGGTCCAATCGGTAAGGGAAGTGGTGGCTTCACCGGTGATTTCCGCATCATCGGCATTCAGGACACGGGGAATGGTGAAAGTGAGCCCCTCTGGCGTGAAGGCCGTGGTGATGGCCGGATAAGGTCCCGTCGCGTATTCCAGCAAATTGGAGAGGCCGTTGCCGTTGTCGTCGCCGGACGGAGTGCCGGTGAGGTGGAGCACATCTTCGTTGTTAGGATTGCCGGTGGGCGTTAGGCTGGGTCGCCAGTTCTGCGGCAGGCTGTGGTCCGGATTGGTGGACGGCGCGATCAGCACGAGGCTGGGACCGGTCCCGTCGGGTGAAGTGGGCCATGGCGCGGCGGTGCCGTAAGTAAAGTCGCGGATCACGGCGCCGGCGGCGTCGAGCATGGTGAGGCGTTCGCCGGCGTTGTTGAGTTGGTCATTGAGGTACACCCCGGCGATGCGGGAGGAGGGAACGCTGGGATAGCGGGCGTTGAAGGCGGCCTGGTTGCTCACCAGAAGGACACGCTGTCCGCCGGCGAGCTGTGCGCCGAGGGGGAAGATGAAATCGATTCCGGAGGTGAACCGGATGCCGGAAAGATCGACGGTGCCGCCGGCGATGTTCGTGAGTTCAATAAACTCGAAGTCATCGCTGTTCGTGAAGCCCGCGGTAAATTCATCCGGCGAGGGATCGGCCGGATGGTAGTGAATTTCAGAGATGGCAATGCTGGAGGCGGTGGCGGCGGGCTGAGTGAAGAAGTACCCGGTTGCGGGAGCGCTCCAAAGATTGCCGTTTTTCGCGCGGGCGGTGACCAGCGTGCTGCCGTTAATGGTTAGCGTTGTGCCCGTGGCCGCGGTCAGCGCGCCGGGTCGCACGTTACCGCCGGGCAGCCGGGGATCGCTGCCATCGAGCGTGTAATAGATCGTGCCTGTCGTCGCGGTGATTTGCGGATTCGCTACGCCGCCTGCAGGTGTCAGGACAGGGCGACGGGTGAACTGGGAATCGATCCACGCAGTGCGCTGGGTCATCCACAGGCGCAGGATGTCCACTTCATCGGAATAGGTGCGGGTGGTGCCGGCATCGGGTCCGTCGCGGAGGGCGACGCCTGTCCATTTGGCGTAGTTGCGCACGGCCGCTTCGCTGATTTCGCCGGTCATTTGATCAACCATGCCGGTGATGTTCGCATCCGTCAGGATGCCGCTCCGGAGTTCCGCCCAGCGATCGGTGAAGCGCTGCATGAAGTCAGGATCGGTCCAGAGGAATTTCCACCAGCCCCACGTCATGATGTCGGTGGCGGGTTGCGCGGCGCTCCAGCCAATGGGAGAGGCATCGCGTCCGTCGGTGGAATTCATGCAGCGGTCAAAGTCCCACACGGGCCCGGCGAACAGCTTGCCGTTGCGGGGTTTATACATGTAGGTGCTGAGACGGAAGCAGTCGGGATTCTTGGTTAGGATATTGACGAGCCCGTGGTCCACCCATGAGTCGCGGTCGATGTAATCGGTGTAATGCAGACCAGTGGTCGGATGCACGCGGGTGGGCGTCACGACGGCATCTTCGAAGGCCTGGACATAGTTACGAATGTAGGTGCGTTGCGCGGCGGGAATGACGGGAGCCGGGGAAGGGCTTTCCTCCGGATAGAAGTGATTGAGCCGGACCTCGGTGCCGAAGGGTTCCGTAATGGGGAAGTTGCGCGTGGTGGTCCAGCCGGAGGTGCCAGGATCGAGGCGGTCGATCTTGACGATGTAGCCGCCGGAAACCTTCGGCTCCACCTGGTCGGAGGCGACGGCGGTGAGGCGCTCCACCGGGATGCGATCCGGTCCGCGCTCCGGTTTTTCCATCAGGGAATACACGCCCATATAGTCACCCGGATAGTCCACCGTGCCATTGTCGGTGTTGGCAAAGACTTCGACGAAGCGCGAATGCGCGGCCCAGCGTCCGATGCGGTTGCTTATCTCATAAGCGAGCGGGTTGCGAACCATTCCGAGATCATACTGGTAGTTGCTTTGGAGAACCCAGTCTCCCTCCGCCGGCAGACCGAGCGGAGCGACGTCCTTGTCTTCGTTCGTGTCGTCCCAGGCTTCGATGGAGAGCGAATATTTCGGCCATCCTGACGAGGAGGATCCGCGGACAATCATGCGCCCGCGCGTGGCCAGCGTGGGCGGGGAGGTGAGCACAGTTCTGCCACCAGGCGCGCCGGGCTCGAACATCGTCCAGAACATTTGAGTGTCGTTGTTAGGGCGGCCGGTGTTGAATCCGTCCAGCACCACCACTGGCAGGTTCGAATTGAATGCGGCCGCTGCGGTGCCTAACACATAATAGTATTCCGAATGCACGGGACCAGGCGCGAACCCGGGTGCGGTTTCGATCGCGCGTGCGCGGATCATGGTGGTGGCGGAAATCGGTATCGCTCCGGAATAAAGCGTGGAACCCGCGTTGGGCTCCGTGCGATTGGTCGTGTAGCGGATCTGCGCGGTGGGCGATGCCGTCGTCAGCGTGAGGCTGAGCGGGGAACCGGTGACGAAGGTCTTGCTCGGAATGCTGAAAATCACTTCGCCCGCAGGAGCGCCGGGTGTGGAAGTGTTAGGCGCGCCAGGAGTCGGGATCGCAAAGGGCGCATACACTCCGCCGGTGGACGGCAGCGTGAGGCCATAGGAAAAATAAGGCGCCTGTGCCGGATAAGTCGGGCTGAAGGTTTTGATGGCGGTCACACCGTCCGGCTCGTAAAAACCGAGGAATTCGCCGCCCGCGCCGAGTTTGAAATCGGTATGCAATTGCTGTCCGGAAACCTTGCGGTCCTTTTCAGAGGCAAACACCACGAGAAAACCGTTCGCCGGAATGACCGTCGGCGTCGGGAAGCGCCACTTCGTTGGCCGTGCAGGATTGTCGGACAGGTAATAACCGCCGATATTGACGGCGCTGGCATTTGGATTCGCGATTTCGATCCAGTCCTCCGGTGAGCCATCCTCGTCGAGGAAGAGGCGCGGATCGTCCTGGCCGGTGGCCGCGGCGAACTCATTCAGATACACGGTAACCGGCGTGAAGGCGGTGGAGGAAAAAGTGGCGCTGGAGGCCGCCCACGAACTGCCGGCGCTGTTGGTGGCGCGCGCGCGATAAAAGTATGACGTGCTCGCGGACAGATCGATGACCAGTTTGCTGAAATCATCGGTCTGCACTCCAACATCGGTCGAACTTGCCCATGAGGCCGGATTGGTGCCGCCATCAGACGGTCCGTAAAAAATCGTGACGGTGGGCGTGGAGAAACCGGTGGAAGTTACCTTACCGGCGAGCACGGCGGAAAAGGCATTGATGTCGGTGGCGGGACGGTTTTCCACCACTGGCAGTACGGGAGTCTGCGCGGTAAAGGTGGCTGTCGAAGGAGCCCAGGTGTCGCCATTCGCATTCGCGGCAAACGCACGATAATAATAAGCCGCGCCCGGCGTAAGGCCGGCGACGATCGTGCTGCTGGCGCCGCTTTGAGGTCCCACCGTGACGCTGTGCAACCAGTTTGCGGGGTTGGTGCCTCCATCCGTGGGACCATGATAGTGGATGACTGTCGGCGGCTGTCCGCCCGTGGCCGTGACGTTGCTTCCGATGCGGGCCGTGGTGGCATTGATCTCAGTGGCCGCCGTATTCACGATGACCGGCGGTCCGACGAGAGTGGTGAAGTCCAGAATGACATCCGCCCAGTTCGCGCCCGAGGCATTTTGCGCAAAGCAGTTGAAGAAATAGGTCTTGTTAGGCAAAAGGCCGGTGAGGTTCGTCGTGAACGAGCCCGCCTGCGGGCCGAGGTTGACGGAGTTTTGCCAGTTCGCCGGGGTGATCCCTCCGTTTACCGTGCCGTAGTAAAGAGTTACATTTGGAGTGCCCGCACCCACATGGGTGACATTGCCGCCCACCGTCGCGCCGCCGAAGGTGATTCCGGTCGCAGCCGTATTCACCACCACCGGTGCGTCCGGATTCGCCGGCGTATTGAAACTGAGCACCGTGTCCGCCCAGTTGGAGCCCGCGGTGTTTTGCGCGAAGAAGGTATAATAGTACGTCTTGCTCGGCAGAAGGTTCGTGAGGTTGGTCGAGAATGCGGCAGTTTGCGGACCAAGGTTCACCGAGTTCTGCCAGTTCGCCGGAGTGGCGCCTCCATTCACCGTTCCGTAGTAGCAAGTGACAGTTGGCGTATCGACTCCCAGCCGCGTAATGTTGCCTCCCACCGTCGCGCTGGAATGAGTGACGTTCGAGGCGGCCGTGGTTGCAAGGAGCGGGGCATTCAGATTGGATTCTTTATAAAAGATGATCTCCTGAATTCCCGAATTGTTATTGGCGCCGAAGACCGCGGTGGCATCGAAGCGCACATAACGCGCATTCACCGGTGTGAAGGTTTGACTGAATCCCCATCCGGTCGAACCCGGTGTGTAGCTCTTCGTAGCGACCGGCGACGCGAACGTGGAGCTGTCGTCGTCGAAGATCATGTTGAACGCCGTGGTGCGGTCCACCGGCGGGATGCGGTCAAAGAAGTCGAATCCATTCAGCGAAACGATGCCGCCGAGGTCGAAGTCCACGTACATATTCGCTCCAAGTCCGAGGCAGGCGTATTCGATCCCCGCCGATCCGGAACGCCCCGCGTCACCATTGACTGCATTCGCGGCAACGTAGTTACCATTATAAGGCGTGGCTGAAGCGTAGGCCGTGGCGGACGCAACGACACTGCCGGGAGGCGTATTCAGGAACCGCATTTCCCAGCCGCCCAGATTCGGTGATCCCCCAATGGAGGTGCCGACTTCCCAGCGGGCATATCGCCCCGTGGTGGACGGGAAAGTCTTGATGGGTCCCTGACCATTCGATCCGGACGTGTTGAACGTGTGAATGGTGTCCGAAGAGTCGAACGTGGCATCATTGCTCAGGATGAGCCGCGAGACCCCCACCACATCCACGGTGTTCACACGTGTGACGAGGAGGAACCGGTCCATGGTCACCGGAGCGCCGAAATCAAACTGCACCCACGTTCCGGCGGTCGTGGAAAACGCCGGCCCCGCCGCCGTTCCTGCCGAGGCGTACTCCGCCGCCGTACCATCGAAGAGGTTCGCCGGAAGGAAGGAGGCATTGTAAGGCGTGGCTGAGGACGTGATGGACGGATTTGGCAGCACTGCGGCCGGGAGCGGAGTCGCTTTCGTGAACAACAAAGCCAGGGCGGGCAGGAAAGTGCGTAGGAGGGGGCGCATGGGTGGCGGGTGGCGGTTTGGAGGGGAAGGGATCGGAAAGAAAAGAGCCGGATTCATGCTCGGGAATGCCGGAGGCCAAAGCGGGAATCCCGGGGCGGGTCTAAAAAAACTGGTTTGATTTACCTTGATTTACCTTGATTTGGGAGAGGCGTGGGAAGGACGAACCCGCGCGCCGCGAGGCCGGGCTCAATGCGAAAAACAGCGGCGTTTGTCTTCGGGAAAGGCTCATGGGTACGGGGAAATTGTATAGAAGAACTGCGGTGATTAACGCAAAAAAAGTCAACTGGTTTCGTTCGGGAAAAAGCGGGTTACGGAACGCCGGGAGCTCCTTTCCGTGCATGCCGGTGCGCAGCGTCGCCTGCGGCCCGCGAAATCGAGGTTCCCTAGCATCTATTGATGTTATGATTATTATAAAAATCTTCTGGACATCTTAGGTGTTCAAACTTAATGTTTCACCCCCTATGAGATTTTTAGCTGCCGCCCTCACGGTTTTGTCCTCGGCAGTAGCCCTGGACCGTGCCGGGGCTGCCGAAGCTCTCGTCATTCCCTACGGCCAGCCGTGGGAATTTCTCAATCCCATGGGCACCAACCCGCGCGTGGCGGATCCGGATTTCGACTCCACATGGTGGCTTTCTGCGGAATCGTTCCAGTCAGACTACAACGGCCCGTCGTTCAGCACCCCCTCGGACGGCTCCCCGGGTGTCGTTACCTCCATCAACAGCGGCACCGGTTCCGGCCCGCTTGGATACGGCAGCGTGGATAACTGGAATGGGCAGAGCACTCCCTTGCTTCACCCGTTTGGAGGAGGCCCGCCGATCATGAATATGGGCACGGTCCTCACGACGCCCAACAACAGCAACCGCAAGGGATCGTACTATCGCACCACGTTCTATACCAGCCAGGCGTTCACACGGCCCATCATCCGTTGTATGATCGACGACGGCGCAGTCATCTTTATCGACGGCATTCAGGTGGCGCGGGTAAATTTGAGTCTTCCCGCGCCAACTTCGCTGCCGACTTATACCACCGTGGCCCTCGGCGATGGCACCACTCTCACCGTGCCTCAAAGCACTGAGGATACCCTGCATACCATCGACCTTTCCGTGGAGGGAAACCAGGGCACGCCGGGCGGTCTCCAGAGTACCGTGATCAATCCGGTCCCCTCGCTGATCGCCGGCTCCCACACGATGGCCGTTTTCGTCTGCAGTTTTTCCGCGTCCAGTTCGGATCAACTCATGGCGCTGCAGATGACGGCGGATGACGCGGGCATCCTGGCTGTCGCTTCCAATGTCTCGCGCAATCTCAGCGGCACCCCGGGCAATCCGCTCGACGATACGTTCGAGTTCGATGCCACCGTGACTCAAACCGGAAATGGCACGCAGGGCTGGACGAGCAATGCTCCGCAGCGCCCAGCGGGAAGCTATGGTCAGGTCTATCGCTTCAGCGGTTTTCCCGCCACCGGCCAGGCGTCCATCACGTTCAAAGACGCCACGTCTCCCGTGCTTTCCTCGATCCTGAAAGTGGATCCTCCGCCCGCTCCCCTGATTATCGGGCAGGCCCTCCTTCCCGGTCAGAGCGGTCCGCTGCCCTGCACGTCCGATACAGATCACGCATGGGTGCAGACCGGCGCTGAAACCGTCCAGCAAACCAACGGGGGCGGCGGTGCGCCTCATTTGCTGAAATCCGTGCCTGTTTCCATCCCCGCCGCGGGGGCCGCGTTCGAAGCCATCCTTGAATTCGAGGATGCCTCCTCCGCCGGCAATTTTGAAACCACCGATACCTTCGAAGCCCGCCTCCTCCTCAACAACGGCTCCACGGTGAATGAGGTGAATGTGCTCCCTGCCTTCCTCGATAAAAACAGCGACGGCATCCTCAACGGATACACCGGCAGCGACTACAACACGCACGTTGCCAGCGACGAATTCAATCTCGCCGCAAGCACGGCCGAAATGGTCTGGACCGAAGGCATCGTTATCTCGCATCAAATTCCCCCGGGCACGGTGAGCGCCCAGCTCGTCATTCGCGCCGTGAATGACCACCTCTCGGAAACCTTCCGCGTTAAAGGCGTTCGCTTCGCGCCCGTCCAGGCCCTGGGGGATCGTGACCTCGATGGCACCACCGACGCCGACGAACTCTCCGCCGGCACCGATCCCTTCGACGCCACCTCCTCTCTGAAGGTCAGTCACGTCAGGAACGGAAATTCCATCGCCCTCAGTTTCCCCACCGTTGCCAGCCGCGCCTACCGCGTGCTCTCCAGCGACGACATGGTCACCTGGACTCAGGAAAATCAAAACAGCATCATCGGCGACGGCACCGTCCAGGCCTTCTCCCTCATCTCCACCAGCCAGCGGAAATTCATCTGCGTTCAGGTCAAACGCGGCCTCCAGGCTTTTCCGTGAGCGGAGATCAAAGCGCTGTCTTGCTCCCAACCCGGGCAGAGCCGGAACTAAAGCAAGATGCGCTCGTGCAATTCTGCGTAAGGCTTCGAAAGCCCGTGGCGCGAACGTAAAGCGACTCTGGCGCAGCAGTCGCTTTGGTATAACGCGGAAGAAGACAAAAGCGACTGGGCTTCGCCACTCTACTTTTGTCCAGCGCTTCGATGTGACCGCCTGGCCAGGATCGTCGCAAACACGTTCGTTTCTCACTGCGAAGGTGTTACTCCTACTCATACTCTTACTCTTACTCATACTCATACTCATACTCCATCTATCGCTGGGAGTAAGAGTAGGAGTAGGAGTATGAGTAGGGCCCACCGGTCGCCGCTCGCCCTGCTCAGATCCCTTGCGCCCTCCACCTCCCTTCTTGAATCCCCCGCCGCCCCTGCCTACGGCATGTCATGAAATTCCAAAAGAGGGATGGCGCGCCTCCAGTGCGCCGGAAACAGCCTCCGCCCGACGATGACACCATCGCCGCCGTGGCTCCGGACGCCACGTGGCGCGAGCCGTGGGTGCAGTTGAAATACTTTACCTATTCTCCCGCCGTCTATCCGCGCATGCTTGCCGGCGTTTCCCAGAGCATTCGTCCTGGCGCTCTCGTCACCGTTTATGATCGCAACGGCGCTATCTTTGGCGCAGGGTTCTACAATGCCAAAGCCCGCGTCCCTCTGCGCGTCATCCACCACGGCGCGAATCCCCTCGACGAATCCCATTTCGATCACGCCCTCGACCGCGCTGTCTCCCTCCGCCGCGATCTCCTCAAACTTGACGACACCACCGAAGCATGGCGCGTCATCAGTTCCGACGGCGACTACCTCAGCGGCCTCACCGTGGACCGCTACGCCGATGTCCTCTGTGCCGAAGTCCACAGCCTCGGCGTCTGGCAGCGTCTCGATGGCTGGATGCAGCGCCTCCATGCCGCGCTCGGCACCAAACGCCAAATTGTTAGAGTCGATCCCGAAATCGCCCGCATCGAAGGCATTCGTGTGCCTCCGGAGGATGACAGTCAGCTGCGCTCTGTCAGGGTTCGCGAAAACGGCATCCGTTATGAAGTGAACTTCGCCGAAGGCCACAAAACCGGCTTCTTCTGCGATCAGCGCGACAATCGCCGTCTCCTCGCCACCTTTGTTAGGGACCAGCGCGTGCTCGACCTCTGCTGCTACACCGGCGGCTTCGCCCTCTCCGCCAAAATCTCCGGCGGGGCAGGGGACGTCACCGCCGTGGACCTCGACGAAAAAGCCATCGAGCAGGCCAAACGCAACGCCAACCTCAACCAGTGCCGCGGCATCGACTGGGTCCACACCGACGCCTTCACCTACGCCCGCACCATGATCCGCAACGGCGAGCAATGGGACACCGTCGTCCTCGATCCTCCCAAACTCGTCCACTCCCGCGACGAAGAGGGCGACGAAGGCCGCAAAAAATACGAAGACCTCAATGGCCTCGCCGTTCAGTTGGTGAAACCCGGCGGTCTCCTCGTCACCTGCTCCTGCTCCGGCCTCATCGGCGAAGACGAATTCGAGCGCCTCGCCATCAAAGGCGCCCACCGCAACCACCGCCGCCTCCAGTTCCTCCACCGCACCGGCGCCGCCCCCGACCACCCCGTCATGTCCAACTGCCTTGAAAGCCGCTACCTCAAAGTTCTGTGGGCGCGGGTGTTTTGAGATTCCGCTTCACTGAAACTGATTCCAGATGTTCCGGAGCTGCTGATGTGCTGCAGGCGGAATTTCCTTTGAAAACGTTAGGCGTATCACGCCAGGTCCCCGTTCGCCATAGACTATTCCACGTCGAATTCCAAACTGTCGCGCGCATTCCGAAAACTCCCCGGGCAGGCGACCGGGCACTTTCCCTCTCGTCACGCAAGCCGTGCCATCGCGCAGCTCAATAATGAACTCATAAGTACCGAAAAATCGCCGGAGAAAAGAAAGCATCGTCAAAAGAGAGACCAGGTTGATTGACATAATAACTGAGGGTTCACGCAGGGCCAATCATTCACATCAGTGAAAAACCGGTGGACCGTCGCTTCATGGAGCGCTCCCCGGACAAGCTCGTCCGGCAAATCGAATGTCGTCTTCATTTGGCTAGTTTGCCAGCTTGCTGTCCATTCATACTCCCAACCTCAGGTTTGGAAATCAACCTGCTTGAATCGTGTGACTGAACCCCATCTTGCAAGAGTATGCTCTCATTTCCCAGTCGCGAGGAATTAAAGGAGCGGGGCTACTGTCCACGGTCTCTCGAGCTCTATGATCTATGGCGGGAAGCCCACGGCGAAGCACAGGAATTGGCGGCCCGGCTGCCTGCAGTATTTGGTGATCCTGCCCGGCCGCTCATTACGCTCAGTGTCGCCCGCGGGTATGATGACGAATGGTTCCTCACGAAAGAGCGGGGCGAGGAGCTTGCCGCGCTCGATCACGAACAGCACTGGACCGAGGTTACGGCGGAGGCGGTTCAGAATCACCAGGAATACTTCACCTTTTCGGACCCCGAAGGGTGGCGATTCTACCTGCCAGCTTTCCTGCGGCATTACCTTGCAGGGTTTCCGCTTTATCATTGGGATGCCGTTTACTCCGCCTGCCTTACCAGACGCCATTTCGACCTGTTCACGCCCGAACAGGTTGCCTTCGTGGACGAATTCGTGGCTCTTTGCAGAACTTGGGAGGCCGAGCCGTAATAGCGGCTGCCCCCGATCTCCGGAACCGACCGCGCGAAGCGCTGTGGACTGCGGCAGCCTGCTGCCGCTGTGAGTGCCGCAGCCTGCTGCGGCGGACAAGACTTCCCCCGCGCAAAACGTCTACGCTCCCACGCTAAAATACCATCTGCGTAGCATACAAATTGGCATCGCATTGCCTGACAACTCCCTGCGTCAGAATTCCTTTTATTGCATCAAAATGCACTCAAATGCGCTCCTTAATATCATCTCGATTATGGCTATTTGGCTCGCAAATCCATTTGACATTTTTTCGTTTAATCACCGTCGTATCCATAAACCACCTCTTACATCCAACCTCCTCTCTGTTACCTTTCCATCCCATGCGCACCGGAAAAATCGCTCAACTCCCCTCGTCCCTCCAGGAGGAAATAAACCGTCGCATTGAAGAGGGCGAGCCCGGCCAAAGACTCCTCGACTGGCTCAACGCCGATCCCCGCGTTCAGGACGTCCTTCGCCGCCTCTTCAAAGGCCGTCCCATCAACCAGCCAAACCTCACTCATTGGAAGCAGGGCGGCTACACCGAGTGGCAAATCCTGCGGCAAGTCAGTGACCCCACCCTCACCGTCACCGATGCCCCAGGCGCTCCTGCTCCCGGTTTCGAAACCGTGCACCGCGCCGCTCAACTCCTCGCCGCCCGTCACCTCCGCTCCCTCACTTCCTCTCTCGGAAACGGCGAAGCCCCTCCCAGTGAATTGAAGCGCCTTTGTCGTTTGACCCGAGAAATCACCATCCTCCGCCGCATCGCCCGGGAAGATGCTCGCAAAAACCTTCCTTTCTCCCCACCCCGCAGAAAAAAACGCCACCGCCATTCCCGTCGACCCTTCAAAACGCCGCGGTCCTGGCACGGCGGACGCCACCGTAACCTTCCTACTCATACTCCTACTCCTACTCCTACTCCATCCGAGTGATCAAACCAGATCGCACCAATTTAAGCCAGTAATATCCATTTTAATCAAAATCCAAACATACACCCATGGCGAACCCTAACCGCCCCACGCCACCTTCCGTCATTCCTCCAAACCCCCGTCATCAAATTACGTCATTCCCCTTCTCAAACCTAATCAAACCAATTTAAGCCAATCAAATTCGATTTAATCAAAATACAATATTCCCCCCCGGTAAATCAACACTTCCCAATCACACTCATTTCGTCATTCGACATTCCTTCGTCCTTCTGGCTTCGGATTTCGTCATTCCTCCTCCCGATTCCCCAAAATCTTCAAATGCAGATGCACCAGATCATTGACCAAATGCTTCCCCAGCCGGTCAAAAAACCTCCCCGATCCATACACCGCCCCCCACTTTGTCCGGTCCAGATCGAACTCGGCCTGTCCCCCCACCACCTCTCCGTCTGAATCGCCAATCACCGCCTCGAACGAAATCTCATGCGTCTGTCCCCTCAGCGTGAAATCCCCCGTCACCCGATAATTCGGCGAGCCCGGTGCCGCCCTGGCGATGGGCACCGCCGACTTCATCACGAACGATGCATCCGGCCACTGTTTCACGTGAAAGAAATCCGCGTCCATCAAGTGCCGGATCAGCATCGCATTATACGACGGGTCCGTGAGGTCGGCATTCTTGATCGTGCTCATGTCCACATGGAACTCCGCATGCACCAGCGCCCCATCCTTCAGCACGATCTCCCCGCTGCGGAAGTTCACCGTCCCCTCGTGATGATTGAGCAGATTCCGCCCCGTCCAGCGCACCACACTCTTTTCGACATCCAGCAAAAACCGTCCGGACAGCGCAGGCGGTGCAGGCTTTGCTGGCGCCTCTCCAGACACCCGATACCCTGCCTCCTTCCACGCCTTCAGCCCGCCGTTCAGTTCATAGACGTGCGAGTATCCCGCCTCCCGCAGTTTCTCCGCCGCCGTCTTTGCCGCCAGCGAAGGCCTACCCGTGCCATATACCACGATGGACGCGCCTTCGTCCGCATTCAGCGCGTGCACATTATCGATGAACGCCATCTCATACACACAGGCCTGCACCGCACTGTCGATGTGCCCCTCTGCGAAACAATCTTCGCCCATCACATCAATCAGTACCAGCGGCTTCCCGCTGTGCAGCCAATGGCTCAATTCGCTGGGGGACACTTCACCGGAGAGAGACGTGGGAGAGTTCATGATCGTCCTAACGGGTCGTGGTTTTCGTTTTCTGCTTCGGCGGGGGCGTCGGAGGCACGTATGCCCGCACTCCGCTCACATACATGAAATAAGGCTTCTTCTTCCCATGCGACTGCGCACTGAGAATCAGATAGTAGTTCTGTTTGACCGCTACCGCGGGCACAAACGGCGCGCCCGCGCTCATCTGCTTCACCCCGTCCAGCCACCACGTCACCGTCATCGTCGCCGGGTCAAAACTGCTGCCGAACGTATGCGTCTTCGTCCGGTCCAGCGTCGCCGCCACAACATTGTTTGGATTCTGGATCTGTTTCACTTTGGGAAAAATCCCCTCGTGGCTGTGCACGGTCCCTGTCATCCCCGGACCGAATCCCCCCTCATCCACATCCAGTTCCATCCAGCGCTGATACCCCGCCGGATCACCGCGATAGACATCCAGCAGCCGTTGGTTGTGCTCCGCCGGCATCAGCCACACCGCCGGCCAGTGGTCAGGGTCATTGTCCGAGAGCCGGACATCGAACTCCACATAAAACCCCGTCGCCCCCGGCAGCAGCGGCAGTTTTCCCTTCGTGAAATCGCGCGGCGTGCTCACCAGATCCCCCCCCAGGTTGAGCGCCAGCACTCCTTCCTTCGTCGTGTAGAGCTTCATCGACGGCTTCCCGTCCGCCCACCATTGACCGCTGAACCACTTGAAGTCCCCGCTGTCCTTCGCCGTCACATCCGCCGCCACCGGCTTCTCGTCGATGATACACTTCGTGTAACCCAGCTCCGCTGCGCCTGGCGGAACTTGGGCGCGAAGCGACATGGTCAGCAGCATCACAATGACGGCCGGAATGAGACGAGCGCGGAGTGGAATCATCAGAAGGCCACTATTCTGACTTTGAACGAAATATCCACCTTTCCTTCGAGCCGGATGAATCTGCTCCTTGAACTCCCTGCATGTCCGGCTAAAGCGGCAGGATTGATCACCCTATCCGACCATCCCCTGTGAAACCCGGACGCTCCGACGCCACCCCGCCGCAGCGGAAATATCCCTCGGAATTCCAGCAGCGCATGCTGTGGCGCGCCATCACGGCGGTGTCGATGCTCGCGGTGGCGGCCGTGGCGGTTTATTCCATCTGGGTTGCGGCTGAGGTGCTGAATTTCCTTCAGCCGGTCCTCGTGCCCATCGCCTTTGCCGGCATCCTTGCATACCTTTTGGAGCCGATCGTGAAACGGCTTACTGTGCGCGGCACCCCGCGTTTTCGCGCCATGATGCTCGTCTGGCTGGGCTTTCACGGCACCCTGCTGCTGCTCATTCTTTCCGTCGCCGTCCCTACCATCCGCAGTGTCAGCGAATACCTGAAAACGGCAAAGCCAGGGCAATTGGCGGCGAGTGTTAGTAATTTTGTCACCGAAACCATGGACGGAGTGGATCGGTTTGTGGATGGACTCAGTGGCAAAAAAGAAGGCGTCGAACCGCCCCCTGAGCCGGTCGAAATTCCCACCACGCACACCGTCCAGCGCGACGAGACCGTTGCAGCCATCGCCTTTCGTTATGGCGTGACCGTCGGCGACCTTGAGAAGGCGAACACCGGCCGCAAGGTGGAACCAGGCGTGATCCTCCAGTTGCCTCCCGGCGCCCAGAGCCCGGGCGGCGATGTTGGAAAAAAACACTCGTGGGCCCGCGCGAAACTCAGCGCATGGCTGACCGTGAATGGTGAGGCCATCGCCGCAAAGGTCACCGGCGGATTGACCCAGAGCTTTCAGGGCATCGTGGGACTTTTTGGCTACCTCGTTGGCTTCATTCTCGTGCCGCTCTATCTTTATTATTTCCTCAAGGAAAGCGCCGCCATCAAGAAAGGCTGGAGTGATTACGTTCCCCTGAGAGCCTCGAAATTCAAAGCGGAGCTGGTGGATTGTTTGAATGAAATCAACGGTTACCTGATCGCCTTCTTCCGCGGCCAAATGCTCGTGAGCATGATCGACGGATTGTTTGTAGGCATCTGTCTTTCGC
The DNA here is from genome assembly GCA_035550135.1 of Verrucomicrobiales bacterium. Taxonomy (GTDB): domain Bacteria; phylum Verrucomicrobiota; class Verrucomicrobiia; order Verrucomicrobiales; family V1-33; genus V1-33. The sequence goes on along the minus strand of DASZQB010000030.1, from coordinate 56,948 downwards.
TGCTGGGGCTGCCGTATGCGATGTTGATAGGCGTCTTCGTCGCCCTGCTGGGGCTGATTCCCTACGTGGGGAATCTCCTGTGCTGGCTGGCAGCGGTTCTGATTTCCATTGGGCATTTTGGAAAGGCCGGTCCGGATGGCGAACTGTTGAACACGCTGTGGGGCATTAAAAAAGTGTGGGCCTATCCGCTGATCGTGTCGGCCGTGTTTATCATTGTGCAGCAAATCAATTCACTGGTCACCGCCCCGCGCATTGTTGGCGACGCGGTCGGCCTGCATCCCCTAACCGTTATTTTCAGCGTGCTCTTCTGGTCCCTTCTCATCGGAGGCCTGCTGGGGGCGCTCCTCGCCGTGCCGCTGACCGCCTCGCTCAAAGTGATTTTCCGCCGCTACATCTGGGAGCGCCGCGTCCAGCCGCAGTTGGCCCCGGCTCCGGAACCGCCCGATATTTAAGCGCTTTTCATTGGCTTCTCAGCAATACCGGGAATGCCGCGCATGAGGACACTTCCATGATTTTGGCAGGCATTCTGCTCAAATGGATGGCTCCTCGAAGACCAATATGAAGACTGGATACCTGATCGATATGGACGGTGTGATCTACCGTGAGAATCACCTCATCCCCGGGGCGGAGGCATTTGTGGACGCGCTTCTTGCAAGCAACACGCCGTTCCTTTTTTTGACTAACAATTCCGCTCCCACTCCGGATGACCTCGCTCTGCGCCTGTCGCACCTCGGTATCAAGGGCCTCTCCGGACGGCACTTTTATACCTCGGCCATCAATACCGCTGACTTTCTCAGCGAGATGGACCCGGGCTGCACCGCCTTCGTCATCGGCGAAGGCGGCATTCACTCCGCGTTCCAGGAGCGGAGAATTCCTAACGATGCCATCAATCCCCGTTACGTCGTCGTGGGAGAGGGAATGACCACGATGGAACGGCTGACCAAAGCACACGAATTTATCGACCGCGGCGCGCGCCTGCTGGCCACCAATCCTGACAACTGGTGCCCCGTCTCCGCCGACAAGACCCGGCCGGGGGCCGGCGCGACCGCCGCCTTTCTGGAGGCCAGCACCGGAAGGCGCGCCTACTTTCTCGGAAAACCTAACGGATACATGTTTCACCGCGCGCGCCGCAAGCTGCTGCAACTCGCCCTCTGTGAATTGGAGCGCGTCGTAATGATCGGCGACACCATGGAAACCGACATCCGCGGCGCGCTGGAGGCGGACATGCATGCCTATCTGGTGCTCACCGGTTCCACGCCGCTGGAGAGTGTAAACGAGTATGTCTATCAGCCCACACGCGTGCTCGCCAGCGTGGCAGACCTGACGGCGGAAATTCGTACCGGCACACCGTCGGATCGTCTCGACAGTCCCGTCATTCTCGGCGCGGAAAAAGCCCGAAAAACGCCGCGCTCCAAACACACCATCCGAAACCTGGCAAAACCACGAATGCGCCCCGCCATGACCAAGTGATCCATAACATCCAGCCATTGAGTTCACGACTGTTTCGCGTCATGATGACGCCATGGCTCTGAACGCATCGCTGATCCGCCTGCTCTTCTGTCTTCCCGCCGCATGCATTGCGGCGGAACCACTCGAATGCCGGTGGACAGAGGAGACCATCGTCATCGATGGAAATGCGAACGAGCCCGCATGGAAGACCGCGGCAGTCATTGATGACTTCGCCCAACCATGGCTGAAGGACCGCACGAACAAGCCGGAGCACACAAAAGTCAGGCTCCTGTGGGATCGTGAATGGCTCTACTTCCAGGCCGAAATGGACGACGCCGACGTGTGGGCCGACATCAAAACCAACGACGGCGACCTGTGGAAAAACGACGTCTTCGAGCTCTTTCTAAGGCCCTCCGCTAAACACGCCGGTTATTACGAGTTCGAGTTCAACGCCGCGGGAGCGCTCTACGATGCCTTCCTTGCAGATGCGAAGGCCTTTCTGGCACCCGATCCCCAGAAGTCAGGCAAGTTCCATCTCGATGCAAAGGTTGTCATCGATGGAACGCTGAATGAACGCGGGGATGTTGACCATGGATGGCGCGTGGAGGGAAAGTTGCCGTGGACGGACCTCCTCCCTACGGGCGGCCGGCCTGCGCCGGGCGAAGTGTGGGGCGTCAATCTCGCGCGGATCAACTATGACCGTGACAAAAAAGATCCCGCGTTGAGTTCCGTGGCCCCCCTAACGGAACCCAGTTTCCATCGGACTGAAGAGTACAGCTCGATCAAATTTGTCGGCCCGGCGATGAGTCGGCCGCCGCAATGGAAAAACGAACGCTTGCGCGGTTCGCCCGACGGACCATCGAAATACGCCCCCGTGCGGGTTTGGCCAAAACTGCCATCCCGCGCGCCGGTGGCTCTTGCGTCAGTGCCGGGCACTAAATGGATGTGGCTGTCAGATCAGTACGGCGGTTGGGATACACCGTCCACGCTTTGGAAGTTCAAGGCGGATGGTGATGGGGGCGACGCCGTCTCCATCCTGACACCCGGCGAAGTGGTTTACTGCGTGGAGTTTCATCCCCGCTTTGCGGAGAACGGTTTCGTGTATTTGGGAGTCAACGGTCCAAAAACCGGCGGCGGTGGAAACGCGTCGAGAGCGGTGCGCTACACCGTCCGTGATGGAATTCCAGACCCATCTTCCCGCACCATTATCATCGAGTGGGCCAGCAACGGTCACAACGGAGCGGCCCTGGCCTTCGGCGGAGATGGAATGCTCTACGTGACCAGCGGGGATGGCTCGGGTGACATGGACGCTGACAATATGGGGCAGAATCCGAAAACCCTCCGTGCCAAAGTGCTGCGCATCGACGTGGATCATCCGGATCAGGGGCGCAACTATTCCGTCCCGAAAGACAATCCCTTCGTCAGCGATTCCCGTTTCGTGCCCGAGACTTGGGCCTATGGCCTGCGAAATCCCTGGCGGCTCAGCTATGACAAAACCAGCGGCCAGCTTTGGCTCGGAGAAAACGGAAACGATCTCTGGGAGATGGCGCGGCTGGTGCAGCGGGGTGCAAATTACGGATGGAGCCGTTATGAGGGAGCGCACGACTTTCTGCAAAATCGCGTGCTGGGACCAACGCCGGTGACGTTCCCAACCATCGAGCAGCCGCACAGCGAATTTCGTTCTCTGACAGGCGGATTCGTTTATCGGGGGAAAGTTCTGCCGGAACTGACCGGAGCTTACCTCTACGGGGATTTTGTATCCGGACGTCTGCGCGCCGCGAAACATGATGGCACCCGTGTCGAGTGGGACAAAGAACTGATCGACACTCCGTTTTCATTGAGCATCATCGGTCCGGATGCGGATGGCGAAATCGTGCTGGCGGACTACGGCGCACCTGGGTGGGGAGCGCAGGTCATCGGCGCTTTATATGCCCTGCGGCCCGCACCGCCGGCTGCTCCTGCGCCTCCCTTTCCTCCTTTGCTCAGTGAGACGGGCCTTTTCGGCAACGCCGTTGCCCTAACACCCGGGGCCGGCGTGCATCCTTACGAAGTGGCCTCTCAAGGCTGGCACGACGGCGCCACAGGGCAGCACCATCTCGCGCTGCCCGAGGGAAGCGGGCCTGTCGATTGGGTGATGTCCAAAAGCTGGACACCCGCCAACGGCACAGCCCTGGCGCAAACGTTGACGCTGGAGGGACGCCGCATCGAAACGCGTGTGCTGCTCCGCCAGCAGAATGACTGGGCGGGTTATTCCTACGTTTGGAACGAAGCGCAGACAGATGCCGCACTCGCTCCGAAGGCCGGTTCTGACATGACGGTGGCGGGCAGACCATGGCGCGTGCCCAGCCGGGCCGAATGTCTTTTTTGTCATTCGAAGCAGGCCAATTTCGACCTAACCCTTCATGAGTTCCAATTGAACGCCGGCGACCAGCTACGAAAGTTTGAGGCAATGGGTTTGGTGCAGGTCGATTCCGCCGCGTATGAGCGTGAGCGAGCCTCGCGGGAGCACAGAAGTCTGCCGGAACAGGAGAAGAACCAGCGGGCGTCAGCGGTTTCGACTCTCCTGCCTCGCGCGCCTGAGCGTCTTCGCCGATTCGCTAAACCGGATGAAGCCTCAGCGCCGCTCGCATGGCGCGCCCGCAGCTATCTGGCGGTGAATTGCGCTCACTGCCACACCCTCTACGGCGGCGGAAATTCGGCTTTCGATTTTGACTGGCTTCTGACGGACGACGCGATGCATGCGTTCAACCAGGTTCCGCAACACGGCGACATCGGCATCAGCGGCGCCCACGTTATCAGGCCAGGAGATCCCCAGCACAGCGTGCTGATTCCCCGCGTGACAATGCGGGGACCCTTCCAAATGCCGCCTGCGGGAACGCTGATTCCCGACTCCATTGGACTGTCCGTGCTCGTCGAGTGGATTGCCGGCTTAAAGAGCAGCAAGTAAGACGCCCAGCACTCAAAGTGTTAGGACCTGCTCTCCGTAGACCCCGATCACCGTGGTGGTTCCATGCTCGGTGACAGCGCTCACGTGCTGATGCCCGTGGATGAACCAGCGCGGATGGTGCCAGTCAATGTAGTTTCTGAAATGCTTAAAGCCCTGATGCGTCTCCGTATCGCGCTCGTGAATACCTGCGGGTGAATTGTGCGCCACAAACACGTCCACTGACGGGAAGTCCTTCATGAGCGATGAGACCTCTTCCTGCTCATACAAATGGTGGCCTCTTGGTTTGTAGCGCCAGCAGCCTTCAAATCCGCCGAATGTCAGGTTTTCGAACTGTTGGGTTTTGCAATGCAGGTCGATCACACCCGCACCAAACGGTGCGCTCGTATCGTGATTTCCACGCACCCCGAAAGTGATTCTTGGACGGTAGAAGTTAATGGCCCGTTCAATGGTGGCATCAAGTATGTCTCCGAGCGCAATCAGCACATCGGGCCGTGTTCCCTCCATGCGGCAGATGGTGTAGTCCTCGTCGGAAATGGCTACGATTTGCATCAGCCATCCTAATGGGGAACCGGCACCTCCACCACCTGTTTCCGGACACTGACAAAAAACCGGTCTCCGGCCACGCGTGCGAGAACGCTCAGTCCGGTGAAGCTTCCGAATGCTGGCAGGGTCAGCACGTTTTCCTGGAGACGAAAACAGGGAGCCGTCACTCCGCGCACACCGCGGCGGCTCAGAGAGATGCCCGGATGCAAATGGCCGCAAAGCGCGATCCCTGTTTTCGGTGTCGTTTCCGGAGGTTGATGATGAAGCAGGCAATTTCCCACCGCCGTACCGGGTGTTAGGATGTCCGCTTCCGGGAACCACTCATCCCATCGGATTTTCCGGTCGTGATTGCCGGGAACGATCGCTAACTTGAGATCGCGATGCGAGCCAAGCCAGTCGCGCAGCAGTGCATGAAGGGCTTCGCGGTGCGAGATGCGCGCGTGAAAGACATCTCCGAGGATGACAAGGCGGCGGGCTTTCAGATCGCGAATCAAAGCGGAAAGCGCATGCAGGGTTTCCGCATCGGAGCCATCCGGCAGAGGAAGGCCGGCATCCCGGAAGGCCGCTGCTTTGCCCAGATGGAGATCGGCGACAAAAAGCGTTTGGCCGGACGTGTCGAAAGCGGCCAGTTCAGGCAAAAGTTGAAGAGAGGTATCGGAAAGGGGGAGGAACATCCGGGGGAATGCCCGTCACTGATACTCATCGTGGCGGACCTGCAACTGCCCGAATAAGAAGTGGGGCTGGATTGGGCATCAGGCTTTATCCTTTTGCGCCGCACGTTCGAGTTCCTCAAGCATTCTTGCCAGCCGTGTCGAAGCATCCTCCGTCGCGAGGTGGGTGGAAATGCGGTCGGACCAGAGAGGGAAGGCGAGGGGAGTGAGCCGCTCGCACCGACGGCAAATGATCTTGCGCCTGGTCATGGCCTGGAGGGTTTCGCGCAGCCGCGTGAATTCCAACTGCCGTTCCAGCACTTCGCGGCGGGCCTGGGAGAGCAGCAAATTGTCAGGATCGTATTTCGTGAAGACATCGTAGAGCAGGCCACTGGAGGTCTGGAGCATCTTCATGGTCGGAGGCGAGCCAGGAGTGCCCGTGAGAATGAGACCGGCGACGCGCGCGATCTCCCGGAAATGATGCCGTCCCAACTCCGCGGCATTCACGCTGGCGAGCACGTCATCCAAAAGGTGATCCGGAGAGAGGATGGCGCGCCATTCGGATTCGCTCACCTCAAGCGGCACGGTGCCATACAATTCCACGCCGTAGTCATTCGGCGTGACGATGAGAGAAAGAGGGTTGTCGCGCCCGATGCGGTATCCCGTCAAAGTGCCGATAGCAGCATTCACCAGTCGTCCGGCAAAGGGATAGAGGTAAACGTGATATCCATCCCGCGTCTGCAGTTGCTCGATGAGCATTTCGTCAGGATTCGGAATGATGGACCAGCGGCGCTGGACTTCCAGCACCGGGGTGATCTTTTTCATTTCCGGAGATTTGTCAGGCTCACCGGCGCGGAATCGCCGCAGCTTATCCGCCACCGCGGCGGAGAGTTCGGAGGAAAGCGGGCTCTTCCCTCCCTGCCATGAGGGGATTTGACCCTTCGGTTTCTTTTTCTCCGGCGGTTTCACCTGAGCGACGAGATTATGAAATCGCACCAGTTCCCATACCTTGCCGCCAAAGATAAAACATCTGCCCGGCTGAATGTGTGAGATGAACCACTCCTCCACGCTGCCGAGACGGCGGCCACTCCGCAGTTGGATGGAGACACTGGCGCCTGCCACGATGGTGCCAATACTGAAGCGGTGCATGCGCGCCATGCGTTCGTCTGTCAGGCGATAGACGCCGTCCTCACCCAAAGTCACTTTGTGATATTGAGGATAGGCATGGAGGGCGCCGCCGGTGGTAATGAAACGCAGCGTCCACTTCCATTCGTCGTCCGTCAGATTGGCGTAGGAATGTGTAGAGCGGACTTCGGCAAGCATTTCCTCCTCGCGGAATCCGCCTCCAAGCGCCACCGTAATAAGATGCTGCGCAAGAAGGTCCAGCGGCGCCATGACCGGATGGCGCGATTCGATGCGGCGCGCAGCGAGGGACTCACGGGCCGCAGCGAATTCCACCAACTCCAGAGCATTCGTAGGCACTCCCAGCACGCGGCTTACCGCTCCGGGCTGGTGCCCGCTGCGACCGGCGCGCTGAAGCAGCCGGGCAATTCCCTTGGGGCTGCCCACCTGCATCACCTGCTCCACCGGCGAGAAGTCCACGCCGAGGTCCAGCGAAGAGGTGCACACCACACACTTCACCGTGCCATCGCGCAGCCTTTGTTCCACTGCTTCTCGATCCTCCCGGTCGATGCTGCTGTGATGCATGGCCAACTGGTCTTTCCAGTCAGGGCAGGCATCCAGCAGTTCCTGATACCAGATCTCCGTTTGCGATCGGGTGTTGGTGAACAGCAGGGTTGTCCGCGCGTTGGCAATCCGCTCCGCGACCTGCTGCACGAGCTTCACTCCAATGTGTCCGGACCAGGGAAATGTCTCCATTTCCTTCGGCAGGAGAGTTTCCACTTTGATTACCTTACGGTCTCTGCCGTGAACGATGCGTCCCTGCGCAGCATCGCGGCCCAGGAGCACGCGCATGGCTTCATCAAGGTTTCCAATCGTTGCGGACAGGCCCCATACCTTGAGTCCTGGCGCGAGTGTCCGCAGACGAGCCATGCAAAGCTGCGTCTGCACTCCGCGCTTGGAGCCCAGCAACTCGTGCCATTCGTCCACCACTACGGCTCGCAGGCCGCGCAACACAGGGAGTTGCTCTTCATCGGTTAGGATCAGGGAGAGGCTTTCCGGTGTGGTGACGAGAGCAAAGGGCGGCATTCGTTTTTGCCGGACGCGGACGGATGACGACGTGTCGCCGGTGCGGCACTCGGCGCGCCGTTGCAGGCCCACTCCATCCAGCGCCTGCTGGAGGCTCCGGGCTGTGTCGGTTGCCAGCGCACGCATGGGAGTAATCCACAGCACTCGCATGGCTCGTTCCTCTGTGCCACTCTGCAATTCCTCGCGAATGGGACCGATCCATGCGGCAAGCGTTTTTCCGAGGCCCGTTGGTGCATGCACCAATCCGCTTTCTCCGCGGGCATAGGCCTCCCATGTTTCGCGCTGGAAGGGCAGGAGCCTCCAGCCGCGGGCGCGGAACCACGAAGTTATGGGGCTGGAAACACTCATGCCGTTCTCCCAAGAACGCCTGCCGTGGAGCGGGGCGACAGCGAAAACAATTTCGCCAAAATTAAGGACAAAGGAAAAGCACCTGGCATGAATCCGCGGCCCCAGGAAATTGCGATACGCTATTCCGGAAAGTTAACCGCGTAACCGTAGGTGATTCTCTGAATAAGGCGATGCTACTCTGCGTGCGGCGGAGCCTCCGGTCCGGCCCGCGGAGAACGCGGAAGGAAATGAGTCAGCCGCTGAGTAATCAAGAACACACACACTCCACTCGTATGAAAAAAACTTTGTTATTCGCATGCGCCATTGCGTTCGCACCGATGCTGCGCGCCGAGGACAGCCCCGCAGACAGCGTGAAGGCCGCCGCCAAGAAACTGGCTGACTCCAACTACAGCTGGACGTCCAGTTCCACCGGCGGTGGTGGTGGCGGTGGCGGCGGCAATCGCGGAGGCGGTGCCAAAACCGAGGGCATGACCGAGAAGGACGGCCCCGCGATTTTGAAAACCTCGTTCGGCGAAAACACCTCTGAATCCGTGATCAAAGCCGGCAAGGTTGCGGTGAAGACCGCGGACGGCTGGAAGTCCGGCGAGGAACTGGCTAACAGAGACGGCGATGGCGGCGGCGGTGGCCGCGGGCGCGGTTTCGGCGGCGCTTTTGCAGCCCGCATGGCTGAAAACTTTAAAGCCCCCGCCGCGGAAGCGACCACGCTGGCGGAAACAGCCAAAGACCTCAAGAAAGACGGAGACGCGATCACCGGCACCCTCTCCGAGGAGGCGGTGAAAGCGCGCCTTACCTTTGGCGGTCGCGGTCGCGCCGGTGGTGGCGGCGGCAATGCCCCGGCCATCAGCGACGCCAAGGGAACCGTGAAGTTCTGGGTGAAGGATGGTGTCCTCACCAAATATGAAGTCAATGTCACGGGCAAGAGAGAGGGACGCGATGGAAATACCGTGGACATCAACCGCACGAACACCACGGAAATCAAAGATGTGGGCAAGACGAAGCTCGAAGTTCCCGCGGAAGCCGCCGCGAAGCTGAAAGGCGAGAAAGCCGAGGAAAAGAAGTCCGAGAAATAATCAAAACACCGGAATCCCACCGGCCAACCCATTGAAGGCCCCGTCCGGCAGGCGCAACTGCCGGGCGGGGTTTTCATTTGGAGTGAAGTCACTCAGGGCTGGGCCGCCGCAGCCTTTTCGTTCAAACGCGCAAGCTCCAGAAGCAGAGGCTCAATCTTTGCATAGTAGTCGTCCTCTTTCATGGATGCCTTCACTTCGCGCAGAGCCGCGAGGCGGGCTTCAATATTATCGCGCTGCTTGATGAGGTCCGCGGTCCAGGTCTTTTCGGAGGCGGATGGGATGAGAGAAACATGCCGCGCGGCACCGCCATCCACCGCGGCGTTTTTGTCGGATTTCTTCACTGCCCGCAGGCCCTTGAACCAGTCAGCGGGGGTTCCCATGGAATCGCCATTGTCATCGATGAGCGCATGCTCGGTGGCGAGGCGGCCTTCCGTTTTGTAGAACTCCGCAGTACGGCGGGAGGCGGCGAGGAAGGCTTCCAGGACTGAGACCGTGCCGTCGGTATCGAGATCGGCCTCCGAATCAGTCAGGCTCGCGGCGAGATATTTGCCAAAGCGGGCATAATTCTGTTCGCTGCCGCTGCGGGTGGAGGTGATGACGATGCGGTCCTGAGCCGAAAGGCTGGCGATAAAGGGGGCGCTGGAGGAACCGGTGTTGATGATGACAGCCGGGCGGCGCAGAGGCTTGAGCCATGCAGCGAGATCGGCAGCGGAAATGTCAGGGCCGCGCAGGTTGAAACGAGCGGTTTTTCCATCCCATGTGCCATGCCCGTTGAAGACGAGCCAGAGCGGTTCCGTCCCGCTCTGCGGTTCGGCGGCGAGGGATGTGCGAAGGGCTTCCGAATCACTGGGAGCTGCCTTCTCCGGACCAGTGCCCACTTCGATGACCTTTGCCCCGCCTTTCTTTCCGGCTTCGCGCCATGCCTCCGCCTGTTTTGCAAATTCATCGCCGAATTCGGTGCCTCCGGCTGCCCCGGTCACGATGATAAGAGTGCCAGCACCCCGGGCACACAAGGCGAGGCAAAGAGCAGAAACAGTGGTCAGGACAAACTTCATGGCATTCCGTGAGTGCGCCGCCACGCCCATTCCCCGCAAAGGCAGGCGAGCGAAAGGAGGAAAATCCACGGCGTGTGCCACAGCGGCTGAGTCCATGTTTCCATGACGGGGGCCTTTTCGGATGGCAGCGCGCGGGCCCACGAACCAAGTTCGTCCAGGTTAAGCACGCGGCCGCCGGTGCGGCGCGCGAGATCCTCCATGGAAGAACGGTTAGGGACGAGGGACGAGTATTCGGCTGCCGCGGGATCAGAAACCCAGCCGGTGACAGCGCTGCCCTCCGTACCGCCCTCTGCGTTCACTGCGGTAGCGCGTGCCCGGAACGCTGCGGCAGTGCGCGGAACGAAAGTGGCTTCGCTCAGTCCCGCTTCGGCGGTGGAGGGTTGAGCATTCAATTTCAGCGCCGCCGGTGCATCGCCGCCAGTGATGACGCTTTCGATTTCGATGGAGACACTGGCATTGTCCACCGGCAGCCATTTCGCATCGCGCACGCGGGCCTGAAGACGGATGGCTCCACCCGCGTCGCCGGGCACCGGTTCGGCGGTGAGCGACACACGCCCCGGCACATCCGCCACCATCCAGCGCAGAAGCTGGCGCCACGCGCGTTCCATGTCGGTGCGGGCCTCCGGGCTTTGCATTCCCCAGCGCCATACATCACCGATGGTTAGGGCCGCCGTGCGTCCGAGCCCGAAACGCTGGACTACCAAAGCCGGAGAGGCCTGTCCTTTCTGGTCGGTGACCGCTGCGATAACGCTCGCGCCAGGTTTTACTTCACGGACACGATTGAAAACCTCAAACGCCGGCATGGCGGAAAGGCGCGCCTTCTCACCATCCTCACTGGCGCGCAGGCGCGCCCACGGCTGGAGCCAGCCTTCGCGATCAAGGTCATAGCGCAGCGGACCGGGAGCCTTAGCGGCTGCCGCCTCGGCTTCGCCTCCAAGGTAAACCGGCAGCATTTCTCCAATGGGTGTGCGCGCATATGCGCCCTCGGCGAACGATTCCATGCCGCCGAGCATGAGCACGCCGCCGCCACGCGCAGAAACAAACTTTTGCAGCAGCGTCGCCTGATCGGTCGTGAAAAACGCAGCTTCCAAATCATCGATGATGACCGCGTGCCACTTATAGAGTTCCTCAGGAGTGGAGGGAAATCCGCTGCGCAGTTCCACCTCATCGAGCGTGTTGAGCCTAACGAGCACCGGCTGATCATACGTGCCGGTGGTTTCGCGGGACTGATCGCCGAAGCCCCGGAAGAGCGGATTGCCGGTCTCGCCGGCGCGACCGCGGAAATCAAACTTCGGCTCCCGGCGGGCCACGCGTATGAGGCCGGTCATCTGCACCTGAGTGTCCGCCTCCACGGCCCGCTGGAGAAACTTGTATTCCCAGTTGGGCCGCCCGCAGACATAGAGAATACGATAGGGGCCCTGCCCGCGATCAGTGACCAGAAGACGGGAGTTGTTGGCGAGAGTCGCTTCCGCTGAACTGGCGGTATCTTTTTCCAGGCGGGCCTCCAGCCGGTAGAACGAAAGGCCGGCACCGGCGGTCTTCACTTCAAAGCGCACGCTTCCACTGCGGCCGGGTTCAGGCGCAGTGAGACGCTGCTCCTGGACGACGGTGCCGTCCTTATCCGTCAGGCGCACGATCACCGGTTCACCGGAACAACCGAAGGCACTCAGCGAGGCTTCCACCGTAACCGGCGCATCCTCGAAGGCGCTTTGCGCCACAGAAACTTTTCCCACCGCGAGGTCGCGCGCCGGACCGCTTCCACCAATGACCACCGGATAGACCGGCGGGAGAGTGCTGATGAGAGAGTCCGGAATAGCGGCGTCCGTGGTATTGCCGTCGGTAAACAGCAGCACGCCGGCAAACGGTCTGCCGCGATAACGTCCCGCGAGTGTATCCAGTGCACCCGTGAGGGCCGAGGACCGGCCATCGAAGGCCAGCGCGCCGAAGTGATCGAGCGAATGCAGACGAGCATCGAATCCATAGCGCCGGACATCGAAGGAATCGGTCAGCGTGGAGAGCCACATTGCAGCCGAGGGATCGAGAGCGTTGCGAAGCTGCGCGCCGCGCGACTCTGTGGCGCCGGCATCGGTGAGCGTCATGCTTTGGCTGGTGTCGGCGATGACGGCCAAAACGTTAGCGCCGGGACGCGCGCGCTGGCCGGTCCACTGCGGTTCCATGGCACAGAAAAAGAGCAGTGCCAGCCCGGTAAGTTTCATCACCAGCCCGGGCCATCCACGCCGCAGTCCTCCGCTGCGAAGGTAGCCGCGCAATGTCAGCAGGGCACACAAGCCCAGTCCGGCGCCGGCGGCGATCGCCCATGCCCCTGTTGAAGAAAACGTGACAGCCGCCGGCATCATTTGTCGCGCCCCAACTGTTCGTAGTAGCGGCGCACGTTTTCCGAAAACTGCGCCGGCACCGGATCGCGGTCCACCGGCACGAGCGCCTTGTCGGAATCGCGGCGCGCCAGTTCCTCGCGCAGGCGCTGACGGACTTCGACGAGTGGTTTCAATATTTGCAGTTCAACCACCGCCCAATCCGGTTTCTTGAGATCACGCTTCATTTCCTGGCGCATCAGCCGCGCACGTTCGCGCGCCGAGGCAATGCCATTCCGGAGATCCGCCTGATCGATCATTTCCTCCGCCTCACGAAGACTGTCCGACCAGTTGGTGAATCCTTCGCCGGTGAGGGGCGCAACGGGCCGGTTCCCGTTGAAGCGACGCGTTTCATAATCCTCCTGCGGGCCGCCGCCGCCTCCTCCGCCGTTGTTCGAAGCAAGCTCGCGCGGTCCGCGGCGGTTTTGGGCTGTGCGTGCACCATCTCGATCCTGGTCTGACGGCGACTCCTGGCCCGGCTGAGCTCCCGGCTGCCCCTCCTGAGGCTGGCCGCTTTGTTCCCGATTTTGCTCCTGAGCGACTTCACCAGGCTGGCGTCCGCGTCCGCCTCCTTGTCCCTGGCCTTCCTGCGGCTGACTATTCTGTTCCTGATTCTGATTTTGCTCCTGACTTTGATTTTGATTCTGCTCCTGCGCGAGTTCGCCATTTTCGCGCGGCTGCTGCTCTCCAGGTTGTTGCCCCTGTCCTCTTCCCTGACGCTGCCCCTGCTGAGGCTCCTGGTTTTGGCCGGGCTGTTGCTGTCCACGACCATTGCGCTGCGCCTGGCCGTCCTGCGGACGTTCACCGTTTTGAGCGACTTGATTTCGTTCCTGACCGGGCTGCTGTTCGTTAGGCTGACGGCCTTCGTTCTGTCCAGGTTGTGAACCCTGCTGCGGCTGACCTTCACGCGGAGTTCCCGCGTTCGCCTGGGAATTGTTTTCGCGTTGACCCTGGCGGGGCTGTTGACCATTTGGCGATGCTTCCCCGTCCTGCTTCTGCTGCTGCTCAATTTCTTTCTGCACTGCGTCGGCAGCGGCCTGCAACTGTGACTCTGCGAGGCGAATGGCGGCGGTGTCGTCGCCGAGCACGCTTTCCGCGGCTCTCTCGACACCCTGACGCAACCGGTCGAGATCCTGACGCGCCCGCTCACCGGTGCGCGCTGCGTCCTCCTGCTGATTCCTCTGCAGCATGCGTGAAGCAAGACGCAGCGTCTTTCCGGCCTGCTCTGTCTCCTGGAGCCGCTTCATTTCATCGAACTGCGACTCCGTCAGCCGTCCCTCTTTGAGCATCTCCTGCTGCGTTTGCTTCACCGCTCCGGCATCGTCCTGGGAAAACTGCCGGGCGGTTTCATAAATCTGCCGCGAGAGCAGCGGCTCGGAGGGTTCCGCCTGCTCTGACAATTCCGTGGCCCGCTTCACAAGATCATTCGTGCGCTCCTGCTGTTGATCCAGCGCTTTCACCAGTCCTTCCTCTTTGTCTCCACCACCCAGCGAAGGCGCTTCCCGCCGCCCGGGTTCCGGCTTCGGGGCTGCGGGATCAGCCTTTGGTTCAGCCTTTGAATCCGCGGTCCCGGTCTTCGCCGGCTGATCCTTTTTCATCTGCTGAGCGATCTCCTCCTGCTTGCGGGCGATGTCACGCGCCTCGGCACGCATTTGACGAAGCTCTTCCGAAAAGGCCCCTGCGCTTTGCTTGCGCAATTCTTCCCGCATCTCTTGCATTTGTTCCTGTGCGCGACTGCCGGAAGCGAGGGCTTCACCCGTCTCTCCGCGCGATGTCGCCTCAGCGGCCTGCTCCATATTTTGACGGGCCTCATCCAGCTTTTGCTGCTGCTCGCCGGCCTCGGATTGATTCTGCCGCTGTTCCATCCGCTGGCTCAGTTCATCTGCATCGGCAAGCATGCGGCGCTGTTCCTCCTCCAGACGCTTGAGCTGCCGCTGGACCTCCTCCTTTTCCTTTTCGGTCTTCGCTTCGTTCAGGGCGGTTTGCAGTTCTTTCAGCTTCTCATTCACGTCCTGCTGACGCTGCGCCAGTTCCTTCAGGCGATTCATCACCTGCATCTGCTCGCGCCGTTCTGCGCTTTGCTGCGCCTGCGCCTCGCGCTGGGTTTCATAACGGTTTTCCTCCTTCGCCAAATCCAGTTGATCCAATTGCTCCTGCTGGCGCTGAGTGCCGCCGTTTTGTTGCTGCCCGCCCTGTTGCCGTTGCTGCTGCTGGCGGCGGTTGGAGCGGGTCACGTCGTATTCGTGCGCCCGCAGTTTCAGCAGCGCCTGATACGCCGCCTGCTCCGGCGCGAGCGCTTTGGAAATCTCCGGTGGCGTGACCGCGGCAGTCTCCAGGCGCTGAATCGCCTCTTTCATTTGCTGGACAACAACTTGCCAATTCGCGACCGCCTGAGGTGTTTCCGCCGCTTCGCCCGCGGCCTCCTCCGCCTGAGCCTCGGCATCCTCCTGGGAATCGTGCACCGTCTTGATGTCGTCTGCGATCTTGTCAGGAATCTTGCCGGACGTTTGGCGCTGCAGTTTCCACGTCGCGTTGATGATCTGCTTTTGCAGTTCCGCGAGTTTGGTGGCTGGTCCTCCTCCCTGCTGCTGGCCGTTCTGTTGCTGTTCCTGGCTCTGCTGTTGACCGCTCTCCGCGCCGTCTCCCTGACGGAACACCTCCTCAAACGGACGGATTTCACCGTAGAACAAATCGCCCCTGGTGCGCCGCACCTTGCCGTCCGGACCGATATCGTCGGCCCAGACGTGCCACGCAAAAAGCTGATCCGGCACCGCGTTCATCTCCTCGAAGCGCAGCAATTGCTGGAAGGCACGCGTCTCCCGTCCCGTGATATCCTTGCCAAAATCGAGCGTCACCGTCTCGCCCCCCGGCGTCGTCACTTCCAGCCCCGATGCCACCACGCCAAAATCGTCCCACACTGTTCCCGTGAACAGAAGTTCCTGCAACGCCGACGGCTTCTGGTCTCCCTTCGGAGCCGTCAGCTTCATTTCCGGAATCTTGTTAGGCAGCACATCGAACGAAAACGGCACGGCTTGCCGGCTGCGCCGTCCGTCGGCATCCGTCAGCACCAGTTCGTAACGGACACTCTTTGGCGGCACAAAACCGCGCAGCGTCGCCACCGCTTTGTCGGCGGGCGCCTCCAGTTTGAGAGCGGGAGGCGCATTGGCGTCCTCCTTCGCGTTCTTTGCTTTTTTCGGCTCCAGCACCGCGGACACGACCGGCTTGTTCAGTGTCAGATCAAGATCGATGCGCGTGCCTTCGACGGCAGACGTGTGCCGCATATCCTCGATGCGCTTCACCGGCAGTTTGGTGTATTCAGGATAAGTCAGGGTGACGTCAGAGCGTTCCAGCTTCGGAAATTCAAAAACCTGCACCTTGTAGCGCTGTGATTCTCCATTCTCCCACACGACACGATACGTGAAGGACTGCGCAACATCCGGCACCGTTCCTCCGAAGACCGGATCGTTCAAATTGCGCTTGAGCGGCAGGCGCTGTTCTGACGCCGCCGTATCACCAATCACGACATCAGCAGAGCCGGGCACCGTGCCGTTGAAGCGCGCGAGCAGAACCAGCGTCGAACCTTTTTCCAACTCCGTATCGCCTGGTGTAACCGTTACAGTTTCCTTGCTTTCCGCTCCGCCGGCAGCGGCCATGGCCGCGGTGGTCGTCAGCGGCTGGGGAAGCAAAAACCAAATGCCAACGAACGCGGCGAGAGCGCCGATTTCCGCCGCCCGCGTCCACCCCATCCGCCGCGGACTAACAATTTTGCTCCAGTCCTGTTGAGTGCTATGGTGAATCGTCTCCGTGAAGAGATGATCCTGGAGAAAGTGAAACCTGCCATTTTCATCCGGCGCCTGCTCCAGTGCAGTGGAGAGCCTTCCGTCGAGGTCCGGATTCATTCGTTCGATATGAGCGGCGACGGCCCGTGCGCGGGGTCGGCAGAGCCGTCCGATGCAGCCGCCGAGAATTCCAAGAAGCAGCCCGCATGGCAGCACCCAAAATCGAATGGATGCGTACCATTCCGAAGAGACGGGATTCATCGGCAAAAGCGCAGCAGCGATGACCGCAGCCAGGGCCCAGCCTGCAGCGAAGCCAGCGAGCATGCGAAAACGTCTCAGGCGATCAACGGCGGGCCTGAGCCGGGCGAGAAGAACTTTGTCGGTCATGCGGTGGATCCTCCTTCAATGGTAGAATAACGCCGGGCCGCTCGGGTGCCCAGCAGTGTTTCAATCAAAAGCACGGTAAAAACCGCCGCGATCAGCCAGCGCCAAATCTTCTGCCGTCCCTCGGATTCCTCCGCCGCTGCGGGCGAATCCTCTGACGAGGATGGTTTCTTCACAGTATTCGCATGATTCACCACCGGCGCTCCCAACTTCTCAAATTCCTCCACTGCGAGCGGAGCCGTCCGCGATTCGGAGGGATCGGTATTCACGGCCAGATCACGCTGGCCGCCCTCCCACTTCACGTGGTACCAGCCAGGTTCCGCGAATCCGCCAAAAATGTCCCCGCGGGCCGCCGGGGCACTTTTGCCATCAGGCGAAATGACATCCGCTTTCTCAATGGAAGCGGGAATGAATGACGCCGCCGGCACGGGCTCCCCCGCAAAAAACTGCGCGGGTGGCGGCACGCCGGCACCCGTGGAGGCGAGCAAACTGCCGAGCAGGGAAGGGAACTTTGACGAGAGCGCCAGTTGGCTGGAAGCAGAATGCCAGCCCGAAGTGAGGACGAAGATTCGCCCCTTTTCCTTCTTCACTTCCAGCACCGCCGGGTCGCCGGAATCGAAACGTGCGATCACCTTCGCATCCTTCACCGCGGCCGGATCGAGACGGTTGTAATTCCAAAACCGGATCTTGGTGAAGTCGCTAAAACGCGGCTCGGCAAAGGCGCTGAATAAAGGATGCGTGAAATCGATAGTCCCCAGGAGCGCATATTTTTTTTCCGGCTTCACTTCCGTAAGCGTCACGGTGCTGCTGGTCATCGCTTGAAGCGCCGGTGCCATGGCGGCGGAACCCAGCATAATGAGGACCGTACCTCCGCGGAAGGCATACGTTTCAACGGCGGCAGCGACTTCCTTCGCGACGGGCGCGGTAATGACCCACAGAGCCGCAGTCTTCAACACGTCGGCGGTGGGCACCGCGTCCGGTGCATGATGTGCCAAAGTCACAGTCAACGACGGCCCCGCGGGCAGAGCTTTTTGCAGAAAGAACAACGGTCCCGGAGGGTCACCGCCAGCCCCTTCGCCGGAATGAATCACAGGAACGGTGACCGAAGGCGGAGGCGTGACTGCCACGACATTATCGAATGTTTCCGAGTCACCCCGCAGCATCGCCCGCCCGTTTTTGGGACCGCCCTGCGGCCACGGCAGCACCACGATGCGGCTTTGGCCGGGGGGGACATACACAGACAATGCCTTCCCATCGAACTCACCATCTGTCTTCTGCCATCCCACCTCAAATGACTCCCCCTGCGCATCCGGCGAATTCGTGACACGAAGCCGCGCGCCTTTGCTGGCATCTGGAGCGGTCCCGCCTGGCTCCGCGGCGAGTTGAAGGCCGGCATTCCCCGCGCGCTTCGGAGCGACGGTTTCAATCCGAATGCCGATGCCTTTTGGCCAATCGTAGCCCTGGAGCGCTTCCAGTCGGCAGCCTTCCTGGGCATCGGTGACGAGGACGACATCCCGCACTCCCCATGATTTGCCGCCGCCTTTTTCGGCCAGCATTTCCGCTGCGGCCATGAGGGCAGAGGCCACGTTCGTGCCCGACCACGAAGGCGCGGCGGCTTCGATCCGTTCTTTTGCGAGCGCCATGCGGGCGTCGGGCGCGGCCTGATGCCAGTCTTCAAATCTCATCACCGGCGCTGCAGCACGGTCAAACGTCATCACTGCCACGTCTCCTTTGGAGGAGGCCTGTTCCACCGCTGTTAGGGCGCGTTCTTTCGCGGCGTCCCACATTCCATCCCGGCGCAGACTCGCACTCTTATCAAGAAGCACCACGGTACGATCCGCTCCGTCGGCTGAAGTTCCCGGCTCGGCCTTCGCACGGAAAAAAGGTCTGGCAAAAGCCAGCGCCAGCAGCGCGAGCGCCGCAGCCCTCAAAAGCAGCAGCAGCCAGTGTTCGATGCGGCTGCGTTTTGTCAGGCGCGGCGGCGTTTGCTCGAGAAACATCAGTGAGCCAAACCGCTGCCGGTCGCGCGTGGTCCGCCGGATAAGGTGAAAAATCACCGGCGCCGCGATGGCGAGTGCTCCAAGCAGAAACAGTGGCGCAAGGAAGTTCATGTCCGTGTGCCGTGTTGCGCCGCCCTGCGCACCGGGCGACCGCGCCGCGCCCGTTCACGCAGAAAACCCGAGAGCGCGATCTCCAGCGGTTCATTTGTCAGGACGCGCTGGAAGCCGATCCCCAGCTTCGCACACACGGCGCGCAGTCCCTGTTCATGTGCTCCAAGTTTTTCCAGATAACTCCGCCGGGCCGCCGCAGGGTCGATGAATAGCGTGCGACCCGTCTCCGCATCTTCAAACAGAATCTCCTTGGTAAAATCGAACGTCGCTTCTGCAGGATCGAGCACCTGAAATACGGTGATCTCATGCCCGCAGGCGCCCAACTGAGAGAAGCAATGTTCGAGGCGCTCCACCGGTGCGAGAAAATCCGATATGAGCACCATGAGCCCGCGCTTTCTAACAATTTCCGCGAGCCTCTGCAAAGGCGCTGTCAGATCCGTGGCCGCGCCGCCCGCGGGCTTTTCCAAAGCCAGCATAATGCGGCGCAAATGTCCCGGACGATGGCGGGCCGGAATCCAATCGCGGATGCGCTCATCGAAACTGAGCAGCCCCGTAGCGTCACCCTGACGATGCAGGAACAAACCGAGCGTGGCCGCCAGCGTGGCCGCGTAGTGCGCCTTCGTCCATGCCAGCGAGCCGCAATCCATGGAACGGCTTTGATCCACGGCCATATGGCACCGCAGGTTCGTCTCGTCCTCAAACTTGCGAATGAAGAAGCGGTCACTGCGGGCGAACACCTTCCAGTCGAGATGCCGCGGATCGTCGCCCGGTGAATATTGGCGATATTCCGTGAACTCCGCCGAAAATCCATGCCACGGACTGCGATGCAGGCCTGTCATGAATCCCTCCATCACCGCCCGCGCCCGCAGTTCCAGCGAGCGGATCGCCATGAGAGCCGCCGGGCTGATAAACTCACCCGGTCGCGGCGCAGGGGATGGAGCCGTGGCGGTCATGTCATGAGGTTTTCTCCGCCGTTTCGACAAGGCGCTGGATCACATCTTCAATGCGCACTCCTTCGGCCTCGGCGCGATAGTTCAGCAGCACGCGATGCCGCAGCACCGGCAGAGCCAGTGCGCGAATGTCGTCGAGGGTCACATGTGCGCGCCCTTTGATCAACGCGCGCGCTTTCGCGCCTAAAATCAACGACTGTCCGCCACGTGTGCCAGCGCCCCAGCTTACCCAGTCGTTGACAAATTCCGGCGCGCGTGGCTGCCGCGGACGCGACGACGCTGCCAGCCTCACGGCAAACGCTATCAATTCGGACGCCACGGGCACCTGCTGCACTAGCCCGTGGAATTTCTCCACATCCTCTCCGCTAAAGATCGACTGAATGGGCGCGGGCCGTCCGCTCGTCGTCCGGCGCACCACTTCGATTTCATCCTCCTCCGGTAGATAATCGATCACCACGTTAAACATGAAACGGTCCAGCTGCGCTTCCGGCAGCGGGTACGTGCCCTCCATTTCGATGGGGTTCTGCGTCGCCAGCACGAAGAACGGTTCCGGCAATGCATGCCTCACACCAGCCGCCGTCACCTGATGCTCCTGCATCGCCTCGAGGAGCGCCGCCTGCGTTTTGGGAGGCGTGCGATTGATCTCGTCCGCAAGAATGATGTTAGCGAAAACCGGACCGGGCACAAAGGCCATCCTTCGCGCGCCGCCTTCGGAGCTTTGCAGAATCTCCGTGCCGGTAATATCCGCCGGCATGAGGTCCGGCGTGAATTGGATGCGTTGGAAACTCAGTGCAAAGATGCGCGCCATGGAATTCACCAGGAGCGTCTTCGCCAGCCCAGGAGCGCCGGTAATCAAACAATGTCCCCCGGCGATGAGAGCGATGAGGATTTGCTCCACCACATCCCGCTGACCGACGATGACTTTGCCCAGCTCAGTTTCAATAGCCGCGCGCCCGGTCATCAGTTTTTCAAAGGCATCACGTTCGGCGCTGGAGGGTGTGGCGGACCTGTTGGAGGCGGCGGGATTTTCGGAGGGTTCGTCGTTCATTCAAAATCAGTGGGTCATGGCGTAGAAGAGAATGTTGATGCCCAGCGGGTAGGCCACCTTCTCGGAAAAGTTGTGGAAGTAGTAGTCGCTCTCTCCCTCGCGCTCCCACCCGTCGCCGTTGTCCGTATTATGGCAGGCGATCACCATGACGCGCTCCTTGTCATCGGTGATCACTTTGTGATGCACCGTCTGCGTGTCCCCGTCGTGATTGTACTCCCACGTTACGCCGTTGAACTCGCTGTTCGCGCCCACGTCGATGTTGGGAACCTGCCACTTCTGCTTGATCTCAAAAACGCAGTGATAAATGGGATGGTCCATTTCCAGTTCCTTGAACGAGCGGTTCGGAAACACCTTCTTGAGGTTCTCCTCGCAGTTCTCCCATTCGCTGTCGCCCCAGAAGTCGTCCAGCATCAGGAATCCGCCGTTGAGCAGATAGTTCCGCAGCGCGGTGGCCTCTTCCTCACTGAGATAAAGACTGCCTGGCTCGACAATGTAGATAAAAGGAAAATCCTTCAGTTCAGGGTCGGTGAGGCGGATATTGCGTCCATCGGGATCGACCTTCATGGAGGTCATCTGCTGCAGTCGCCACGAGAGGTTGAGATCGCTGTCCGGAAGATCCGTCCTCCATCCGCCGCCGCGCCGTCTGCCGTAACCGCCACCGTAACCGTAGCCGCTTGAATAAACGATGCGAACAAAGGTGAAGACGTCCTTCACGTGTGCGGCCGGATTTGTCCACGTGGGCGTGCCGGTGCTGTTCGACTCCACTTCCCGGGCGGTGCGCGGTATCTCATACGGGTCCCCTCGCCCTCTCCTGAATCCACGGTCGTAATATTGAGCAAACCCCACCGCAGCGAGCAGGGCGATGACGCCTGAAATGAGGAAAGATTTTTTCATGGCTTGCGCGGGGTCGATGGTTGGATCGGCGCTGGAGACTCTTTTTCCATGGCAAGAAGCAGCCGCAGTGCCTCGCGGTGCCTCGGATTGTCTTCGAGTGCCATCAGAACATGGCGGCGGGCGGCCTTGTCGCCCTTTTGTTGCAGAACACGCGCCAGATTGAAATGGACACCTGCCGGGTCCGGTGGATCGAGCGCCAGCAGCGTGCTCCATGCCGATGCCGCCATGTTCCAGTCTTTGGTTTCCTCCGACGCCTGAGCAAGAGCCCGCCACGGAGGCGCCACGAGTGGATTCACCGCGAGCCAGCGCCGGGCCTGTGCAGCCACGGTTTTCCAATCCTTTTCGGCCGTGGCGAGCGTGATGAGCCGGGCATTCACATCGGGTATCGCGGAATCGATTTCCGCCAGTTTCGTGAGTTGCTTGCGCTCTGCGGCGGTATCACCCATTTCGCGATACGCCTGCGCCAGCATTCCGGACGGTCCGTCGCTCCCGCGCTCCTCCGGGTTTAACTCAAGGATGTGCTTGAAAGCTTCGGCGGCTTCCGGCCACTTCTTTTCACCCATGAGACGCATGGCCCCGCGCATGAGGATCCAGTAATTCGTAGGCCGTGTGGCAGCCCATTCGTCCAGTTTTTTCTCCGCGCCGGGAAGAAGCATTTCGGGTTCCGGTTTTGCCCAGTCCATTTTAGGGGCAAAGGCCTCCGCCTTTCCGGTCGCGAAGGCTTTGAAGTCCCGCTCCAGTTCCTCCATGGGAGCCGTCCGTTTCGCCAGCGCGTCATTGATAGTCGTACCGTCCGCCAAATCGGTCAGCACGTTTTTCAGCGCCCCCGCTCCATATTTTGAGATGATAAACTCCACCACGAGCGACGATTCATAATAAGCGAACATCAGATGCCCGTTGGTCTTCGGCGAAAGAAACGAGCCGCTCAGTTTGCTCACCGGCACCAGATCCTCGCCCAGAATCATGGCGCGGTAACGCGAGGTCATGTGTTCACCCCACGAGGGATCGGCCTGACGCTCCTCGTAAACCGAGATGCCCTCGCTGAGCCAGCGCGGCATCTTGTTGGCCGTGGCCTGAAGCGTGACGGTGTGGCAAAACTCGTGCCAGAGCACCGATTCCCAATTCACCGGATTGGTATTCGCCGCCGGGCTGTTGGCCGTCACCACCCGGCCAAAACAGACGCCCAGATAACCGGGATTGTCCGGCATACCGAAAGTGCGCACGCCAAAATCCTTCTGGTTGGGAAAGATCTCCACGATGGTCGGACGGCGAACCTCCACGCCGTATTTCTCTCCGAGTTTCCTGCGTGCCTCGCCAAGCAACTCCATCACCCGCGGTCCGTAAATGGCGGCCTCGGTCTTGTCCATGCGCACGGTGAAGTCTCCATTCGTCAGCGTGGTGAACTTCGACTGCATGTGGTCGTGCAGGTTCAGCAGGTTGTGGACCGTGATATTGTAAGCGTCCGCCTCATTGACGCTGCCTGCGAGTTTCCAGCCCTCCGCTTCGTCACCGAGCCGCAGCAAATCGCTCGCCAGTTGGGACTTGGCATCGAGGTAATTCGGATCAGCGGATAAAGCCCGCCGCTGCGCTGCGGCACCCTCGGCAAACCGGTACTTCTGAGAAAGCTTGCGACCCAGAATATGATCCGGCTCGGGATTTCCCGGCCAGGATTTCAGAGCCGACTGGCGCGCCGCCGTCTCCGCGCCTTTGTCGTTTCGCAGGTGGGCAATGACCGCCCGCAGCGCCCACATTTCCGGGCGCGCGGGGTTTGCTTCAGCGATCTTATCCAGCAACTCCGAAGCCTTGGCGTAGTCCTCACGGTCGATGAGAAACTCCGCCTTCAGGAGCAGGCTCGGTATATGATGTGCGTTAAGTTCCAGAGCCTTCTCCAGTGCTGCACTCATTTGATCGCGATCGCTGCCCTGAAATGCGCGGGCCAGGCCATAGTGCATGTCCGGATCATCCGGCGAAACTTTGAGTCCTTCCCGGAACGCCTTTGCCGCCAGCGCGCCGTCACCCTTGTTCAGGGCCAGCTCGCCGCGGGCCAGAAAAGGCTCTCGTGCCGTGGGAGCGACTTTCTGCGCCACAGCATAAACACCATCCAGCACCTTCTTCGGATCGACTCCCCGCAGCAGCAAAGCGCGTCCGTAAACGACAATGTTCGGAGCATCCCGATAGGCCCAGTCGCGCATCGCCATCAGGCGCTCGATTTTGTCAGGAATATCCGCGGCATCCGCCGGCTTGCCGCCCATGCGCAGCGCCTCCCTTGCCGTCCACAGGAGCAATAGACTGCGCCCTTCAAATTCCAGCGCCGGTTTTACCGTCTCACGCGCCTCGTCGTAGCGGCCCTCCGCGAGGAGCGCCTCGATCTTCAGCCGGAACCACTCGGCTTTGTCATTCTGACCGGCGAGGCCCGTCTCCGCCGCTGCGAGAGCCTCCTTAATTTCGCCCTTCCGGAGTTGTTCGAATCCTGCCTCGGCCTCCGCCGCGGCGGGATTTCCAATACTCAGCCCCATCCACACCGCCACCACATGCCGCGTCACCCTTCTCCCCCCCGGGAAGAGCCTCTGGAAAATGGACACCGCACTGGACATG
Organism: Verrucomicrobiales bacterium; assembly: GCA_035550135.1. Lineage (GTDB taxonomy): Bacteria > Verrucomicrobiota > Verrucomicrobiia > Verrucomicrobiales > V1-33 > V1-33. Next base: position 32,545 of record DASZQB010000030.1, on the reverse strand, counting down.
TGTCTCTGAAAGTGTGCTTTACCGCCCGCCTCTCAACTCCTCATTCGCGTCACAGAAACAGCATGTCCGGAAAGTTTTTGCCGGAAGTCCGTGCGGGATCTCAGAGCAGATCGAGGAGACGCCGGCCATTTCGGTTCGCTCCGCCTGCCCGCTGCCGTTTTCGCATGGCGCTCATCGCGAACCATGTTAAAGCTCGCTGTCATGCCCTCGAAGGACGCCTTTGCTCCCACCCGCTGGAGCCTTATCGCCACGCTGCAAAGCGGCGAAACGGTCAGGGTGCAGGAGGCGCTCGAAACGCTCTGCCATGCCTACTGGTATCCGCTGTATGCGTATATCCGGCGCGCCGGACACTCACCGGAGGATGCAGCGGACCTCACCCAGTCGTTTTTTGCGCAGCTCCTGGAAAAGGACATGCTCGCCCGCGCCGATCCGGCGCGCGGCCGGCTGCGGACGTTTTTGTTGACCGCATTGCAGCACTTTTTGTGCGACGACTGGCGCAAGCAACAGCGGCTCAAACGCGGTGGCGGTGTCGTATTGCTTTCGATTGACGAACCGCTGGCAGAAAGCCTCTACGCCAGCGAACCAGCCGATCCGATGACGCCGGAAGCGTTTTATCACCGGTGCTGGGCTCTGACATTGCTGGACCGCACCCTCGCGGGCCTGGAAGCCGACTACGCACGCGACGGCAAGGCCGCCATTTTCGAAGCCCTCAAACCCGCCCTCGCTGACGAGTCAGGCGCTCCGCCCTCTGCGGAAATCGGAGCCGCGCTGGGTATGGAACCCGGCGCGGTACGCATGGCCGTTCTGCGGCTCCGCCGCCGCTACCGCGAACGTTTGCTGGCGGAGGTCGCCACCAGCATGGACGCCAAATCCGACGCGGAGGTGGATGAAGAAATCGACGCACTCTTCCGGGCGCTGAGTTGAGTTCTGCCGGGGAAATTTGGAAAATGTGCGGGGGCGGTGACGATTTTCCAGGCACGGCGTAGCAAGGGAATAACAGCCCGTGCTATCATGCAAAACACACCTCCGCTCCCGCCGTCTGCGCCTTACCGCTGCAATCCCGTCCGCCTGCGCTTCTGGATGCTCCTCTTCATCGTCCTGAACGCCGCCCCCGCGCTCGACGCCCAGACCGTCTTTGATTGGAATGGCGGCGCCGGCAATTGGAACACCGGTGCCAACTGGAGTACGGGCACCGTCCCTAACTCGGCCGCGGCGGGTGTGCGTCTTGACAACGGAAATGCCGCCAGCTCCGCGGTCACCCTCGCCGATGGCGATGTGACCGTGGGACGGCTGGTCGTTGATGCGGGCGATGCGCTTACGCTTTCATCTGTATCGTCGGCACTCTGGCTGCGGGTGGGGCAGGGCGAGTTTCCGGGATCAGGCGAAATCCTCAACAACGGCACCATCAGCCTCGGCAGCGGATCCCTGCTTATGATAGGAAATACAGACACGCTGCAGTCGGTCACCATCAATGGTACCGGGCTCATTGATATTGGAGAGGCCGCCCAATCCAAAATCCAGGCCGCAGCTTTCAACAACGGGTTCACTAACAACAGCACCATCACGGGTGCCGGAAGCATCGGCACGGGTATCGCCGGCTGGACGAACAATGGCACGATCAGCGCCACCTACCCGGCCAACCCGCTCAGCCTCAACTCACAGAATTTCATTACGAACAACGGCCTCCTCAGCGCGACGGCGGGCACGCACCTCCGCAATACCACCTTCATCAACAACGCCGCCGGCCGCATCGAGGCGCACGGCCCGGGGGCCCTCGTGGAAATCGGCGCCACCATTAGAGGGGGCACATTGACCACCACCAATGGAGGCAGAATCGTGCTCAACACAGATGCCGATACGCTGGACGGCACGGTTAACCCCGTCACAATCACCGCGGGCAGCGACGTGCGGATCACGAATTTGATTCCCGGTCCCCGAGGTGCCGACCTCGGAGGCACCATCGTGGTGGATGGCACCCTAACCATCGAAACCGCCGGCAGTCTGTCCCGTTTGCAGATCGACACCCCGGGCGTCACTGGCCCTGGTCCGCTGATCCTCCAGGGGTCCGGGTCGCTCGTTATGACCAACAGCGCGCTCAACGTCATCGAAGGTTTCGGGGGCTCGACCTTCACGACGAACATTCCTCTCACCGGCAGCGGCCTCGTGGGGAACAACACGCTCAACATGACGAACAATTCCACGGTCACCGCCAACGGCACCGCGGGCATGGTGATCACCCCCCTGGACACGTTTGCCAATAACGGACTGGCGCGGGCGCTCGCCGGCTGCACGCTCACCGCCAATGGCGGGACATTCATTAACGCTAACGGAATTTTCCGGGCTGACGGGCCTGACGCAGTGGTAAGCTTTACGGGAGCAGAAGTGCAGGGCGGTCTGCTCCTCGCTGTGAACGGCGGCGAAGTGCGTTTTTCGGCTCCCGGCGACCTGGTCAACGGCAGTGGCTCGCGAGTCACCATCGATGGTCCCTCCCGCGTAGTGAATGGCGTGCAGACGTCTTTTCGCGGATTGATTCATCTCACGGACACCCTGTACGTGGTCTCCACCGGCGGTACCACGCGCATGCTCATTCCTAACAATCTTCCGCTCGCTTTCGAAGGACCCGGCCGTGTAACGCTCGGCAATCACGCCAACAACGGGATTTACGGAGCAGGCACTGCGATCCTAACCAACCGCGTGGCAATCGAGGGTTCGGGCATTATCACCGCGACAAGTGTGGTCAATGACAGCCGGATCGAGGCGAACGGAACGGTCGAACTGATCATGAGTCCGTCCAGCGGTCAAACTGTGGTCAACAATGCCGACGGAGTGGTGCGGGCCAGCGGCAGCGGCGGGCTGAGACTGATGGGCCTCAATGGTTCCTATACGAACAACGGACTCTTCGAGGCCAGCGGCGGCAACATCACCTCCACCAGCGCGCTGACCCTGTTCACCAACTACAACGCGACCACCGACACACTCACCGGCGGCACCTGGCGCATCATCGGGCCGCGCAGCATGGTATTCGCCGCCAGCCCCATTGTGAACAATGCCGCCGAAATCGAACTGAGCGGCGCGGGCTCGACCTTCGTGCCCGTCAACTCTATCGCTAACAATTCCGGAGTTTTCCGGCTGCGCAACAACCGGGACTTCACCACCACCGGCCCGCTCACCAACAGCGGGACTTTGCACGTGGATGGCACGGCCGTCCTTACGACCACCGGGAACCTCACTCAAACCGGCACCGAATCAGTGCTGGAGTATGAAATGAGTGCACTGCCGGCAGGATCGAGTTACGATTCTATCAACGTCAACGGCACCGCCACTCTTGCCGGCTCTCTGCGCCTCGTCATCAAAGACAATCTCGCGTCCAGCCTTGCCCCTGGCGCGATGGTTACGGTTCTCAAAGCCGGCACCCCCGTCGCCGGTGCTTTCGCCAACGCGGTCAGCGGAACGCGGCTCCCGTCCGCGAATGGCATGGGATCATTCCTGGTGTACTATGGCCCCGGCAGTCCCCATGGCGCCGCCAACCTCGTCCTAACGGATTATATCCCGCCCGACATCGCACTAACGATCGTCAGTTTCAGCGTTGGGCCCGGAACAGGCACTCATCAATCGGAACAGCAGATTAATGTGGTTTTCGCCGGCACCCCTGGCGCCACTTATTTTCTGGAGGCATCCAGGGACCTTGAAAACTGGGAGGACGTTCAGAGCGGCGTCGCCGCCCCGGTTACGGGGTTGCTCCCCTTCGAAGTCTTTGAACCCGCCGGTGCACCGCGTTTTTTCCTTCGCGGACGGTCGCCCTGAGGCTGACGGCGGGCCGGCGGAATGTCAGCAGCGGCAGGTGACAGCCCCGTGCCTCCGGTGCTATGTAACACAATCTCCGGCAGCCCATGTCCGTTCCATCTTCCCGTGGTTCCACCGTCAAAGTGCGCGGTCTTGATGCTCGCGGTCTCCTGGGATCCGTCATGCGCGAACGCATGACTGCCGATGAGTCAGGCGAGCGGCTCGGCGACTATCAGTTGCAGCGCCGCCTTGCGGAGGGTGGCATGGGTGTCGTCTGGCTCGCCCGTCAGGTCTCCCTTCAGCGCACCGTCGCGGTAAAGATGATTCGCAGCGGTTTGCTGGCCACGCCCGCAGAAGTCGAGCGCTTTCGCCGCGAGGCCGAAGCCGCCGCCGCCCTTGATCATCCTAACATCGTTCCGGTTTACGAAATCGGTGAAGACGGAGGGCGGCACTTTTTCAGCATGAAGTTCCTGGAGGGCGGAAATCTTGCCGAACTCAGCGCCTCCTGCGATCCTGACACACGCCGAAGCGCGGCGTGGATGCGCCGCGCCGCGGGTATCGTCTCGCGCATGGCCCGAGCCGTGCATCATGCTCACCAGCGCGGCGTGCTGCACCGCGACATCAAGCCGACGAACGTGCTGCTCGATGACGAGGGCACGCCACACCTGACGGATTTCGGGCTCGCGAAGCTGACCGACCGGGATGTTGGCATGACGCAAACCGTGATGGTGATGGGCACGCCCGGCTATATGGCACCGGAACAGGCCGCGGGCAATACCGCGCAGGTGACGATTGCTGCGGACGTTTACAGCCTTGGCGCCGTGCTCTACGAACTGCTCAGCGGCCGTCCTCCGTTCGAAGGCGGGTCCACGCTGGAAGTTCTCCGCATGGCCGGTGAACGGGAACCGCTGCCCCTGCGGCGACACAATCCGAAGCTAAGCCGGGATCTGGAAATTATCTGCTTCAAGTGCCTGCACAGGGAACCCGCGTCCCGGTTTGTTAGTGCCGGGGAGCTCGCTGCGGACCTCGAACGGTGGCTTGCGGGGCAACCCATCCTTGCCCGTCCCGTCGGTTCGTTTGAAAAACTGCGGCTGTGGTGGCGCCGCCATCCTGCAGCGGCCATTGCCGTTTTGCTGCTGCTCGCGCTCGCCGCAATCTCGACGGTCGCTGCCGTGCGACTGCGCGAACAGCGCGACGAGATCAACGAATCACTCCGCAGTTCCCTGCTCGCACAGGCTCAAGTCCTTCGTCTCGGAACTGCGCCTGGGAGGCGCACTGAAAGTCTGCGCGCGGTGGCTGCTGCCGTGCGCATCCGCCCCTCGATGGAAGCGCGCAATGAAGCGATCGCCGCGCTTGCGCTTCCGGATCTCGGTCCGCCGCAGACGTGGTATGCGGCCAGGCCGCAACGGCACACTCCACAGCGCATGCTCAGCGCCGACGGTGAGCGATACGTGCTCTTCGGCCAGTCGAACGGTCTCACTGTGCATCGGCGCGTGGACGGCGCAGTAATCGCGGAATTGACGACCCCACCGGACCACCTGTTTTCGGGCAAACTGAGTCCGGATGGACGCTACGTGATGAATTATGACCGTCACCGGAACGTCTTCGTGTGGGATTTGAACCGCCCGGCACACGGGCCGCGGGAGCACTCATTGATGCTGCCGGGACCGTGGGCGGAACTTAGCCCCGACTTTACGCCCGACAGCCGCTCGCTGGTACTGGCCGGCAGGGACCGAAGCATCCGGTTTTTTGAAATAGACAGTGGGACAGAACGGACACCGGTCGAGCTTCCGGTAGTGGCCGAACGCATCTCAATCTCCCCGGAGGGCGACTGTATTGCGGTGAGTGCGGGAACATCCCTCGTCGTCTGGAAAGTCAATCCGGCAGCCAGGGTTCGTATCCACAAACACCATTCGCCGGTCACTTCATTTGCATGGCACCCGAAGGGCCGCTTTATCGCGGTTGGTTATCATAATGGCGACGTGCAGCTTCTGGACACCCTTAGTGAGGCTTCGCGCGGACTGACACCGCATCAGCGGGACGTGAGTGTTGCCTTCGACGCGCGCGGTGAACTCGTGGCCTCGTCCTCTTTCGACGGCATCCAGCGTTTTGCCGATCCTGCGACAGGACATGTCCTGTTCGAGACACAGGAAACCGGCGAACTGCAGGTAACAAGCGATGGCCGTTACTTCGGGGGATTCCGCAATGACGGCTCCATCGGCGCCCGTGAGATTCTCCGCAGCTCAGTCTTCCGCACTCTGACCAGCGCGGTTACCGGCTATCCGCTGCTCTCGGGAGTGGATATCAGTCCCGATGGTCGCTGGCTGGTGGCTGGTGACGGGGCCGGGCTCCACGTATGGAGTTTGCGGCAGGGGAATGAGGTCGCCTTTACGGCTTCATCGTCGGCCAAACGACCGCAGTTTCATCCCGGCGGAGACTTCATCGTCACGGGCGGCGACGGCGGGCAGCAGCGCTGGCCGTTCCATGTAACCCCGGATGGCAAAGAAGTGCGTGCCGGTCCTCCCGAGACGATCTCCGCTGCGGATGGAGCAGGTGTTCATTTCACACCCGATGGCCAGTGGTTTGCCATTCCCGGACGCGAGGGTTCGCAAGTGATGAACTGGAGCAATCCCGCACAATGCGTGCATTTTGGACAAAATCTGCGCCCCAACCGCCATAACCGCGTCGTTCTGAGCCCTGACCGGAATTGGACCGCCGGGGCCTCGCGCAGCGGGGTCGGCGTTACCGTCTGGAACGCCCGCGACGGCTCAATGTTGAGACACCTCATTGAATTGGACAACGCAGAGCTTGCCCTCAGCGCCGACGGGCGCACGCTGGCTACCGCCACTGCCGCGGAACTGATCCTTTGGGATTCCGCCACGTGGCAGCCCCGCCGGCGTATTGCGACCGGGTTGAGCGGTGAGGATCCCGGCCCCGTCGTGTTCAGTCGCGATGGCACCCTGCTTGCCGCGGCCCTTACACGTCATGAAATTCACCTTTTTGACCCCCGCACCGGCGATCCGCTCGCGATCCTCACACCCCCAGTCCGGGTTGCTCTGGAGACCCTCGCCTTTAGCGCAGATGGCCGCTGCCTGGCTGCGCAAACGCTTGGTCCGGTCATTCACCTCTGGGAATTGCACGCACTGCGCCGGGAACTGCGCACGCGCCGCCTTGACTGGTGAGGGGGAAAAAGCTGGAATTTGCAGGAAAGTGCGTGCGGCCCATCATTCCTGCACTGCGCTGAAAGATATGGAACGCATTACCACAAAAAGCTCCGAAAAATGCCGGGAAAATTCGTTGACAAAGAGGGGCTTTAATCACCGAAGTTCCCTATGCCATCGATCCGCTCATACAGGAGCGCCGCCTCTCAATCCCAACAGCGTTCTCCTCCATCGACGCGGCGTCGCAGACCCTGTCACATGCAGGCGGCGCGTTTAAATATCCTGGACGTGCGGGCCTGTTGCGGCGGATTCTGCCGGCGCGCCGACCCGTTTGGAGAAGGACCGGGAGTGAGGAAAGCTCACCGGTTGGATCCTTCCGGATCAATCGCCGGAGGCAAGCATTTTGCCGCTTCGTTGCCGTTCCTGCGGGCAATCAAATTAATATCATTCCGGCCCTCTTCTCAGGCAAAATCAAGGTAAATCAAACCACTTTTTCCAACGCATACCTTTAGATTGATACTTTATCGCCACGCCGCCTGCCCGTGTCTCTCCAGTCTCCATGCCTCCCGCCCACCTTCGCGAGCGCCGCGCGCCCGCATCCCACCCGAACACATCAATCTTGTCGAATCGGCACATTCGTGGTTAAAATGGAAATTGCAGCCCGTGCGCCCTCCCCGCCTCTGTCCGCTCTCCAAGGCTCCGCTCTTCACCGCACCCCCTCATGATCCCTCCTGCCCGATTCTACGCCGCGTGTCTTCTTGTACTCACGGCTCTTTTCCTGACCGTTCCGGAATCACGCGCTTTCACGAGCCTTGGCGCCGGAACCGGCGCGCTGCTTGGCAGCGATCTGACCGACCCTGAAAATAATGGCAGTGATGCCAGCGGCACGGGCTTCAACTGGGTGTCCATCCAGGCGTCGAGTGAAAACGCATGGAGTGCGGAAGGGGCTTACAACGTTTTCGATAATAAGGTTGGCGCCGGGGATGACAAATGGTGCTGCGATCCTGCTCCCCAGTGGATTGCGGTGAAACTCGACAAGCCTTACGTCCTCACTCACTTCACCATCGCCGCCGGAAACGATGCACCCGAGCGTGACCCGACTCGCTGGGCGATCGAAGGCTCCAACGACGGAACGAACTGGACGCCCATCTACGCATGGACCGCCGGTTACTCCGTCTTTTCTCAGCGGCTCGAAGTGCTGCGCTTCAACGGTGCCGGGGCCGACTTTCCATCCCCTCCGCCTTACCTGTGGTTCCGTTACAGCGCCACCTCCCAGGACGGCCCGCTTCACCAGATCAACGAACTCGAGTTCTTTGGCGTGCCCACCATCGTCATCAAGAACTTCTCGGTGGATAAGCCGCTCATTCCAACCGCCGAACCCATCACGCTTTCATGGGAGCTCGATCCTGGGACGACGAGCGTTTCCATCAGCGGCATTGGCGACGTGACCGGGCAAACTGTGAATGGCCTCGGCAGCAGGGTCATCAATCCCGGACCTTCCGCCACCACTATCTACACCATGACGGCGGTGCATCCCACGACCACGGGCCAGCAGGCTGTCACCGTCACCGTCACCAACCAGCCCATCATTCGATCGTTCACCGCAACGCCTCCCATCATAGGACCCGGTGCGAGTTCCACATTGAACTGGAACGTCATCAATTACACGGGCCTGCAACTGGACGGCGTTAATGTCACCGGCACCAGCCTCGTCGTTACGCCGCCGGTTACGAAGACCTACACCCTTTCTGCAACCAATCCCAATGGCACAGTTGCCGGCACCGCCACCGTGAGCGTTGTCATACCAGGCGTGCCGGTGATCAATGAATTTATGGCGGACAATGATGGCGCGCTGCTCGTGGATGGAGACGGTGAAAAGTCCGACTGGATTGAGATTCACAATCCAAGCGGGACGCCAGCTGCACTGCAGGGCTACTTCCTGACCGACGATCCAACGGATCTGCAGAAGTGGTCGTTCCCGGCAGTGAGTCTGGCCTCTAACGCCTACATGATCGTGTTTGCCTCCGGCAAGGATCGCCGGGTTGCCGGATCGCCGCTGCACACTAACTTCAGTCTGGATGCCGGCGGAGAATACCTGGCACTGGTGAAGCCGGACGGCGTTACCATCGTTTCGGAATTTGGCTCCGCGGTCGCTAACTTTCCGGAGCAGGAGGAAGGAGTGTCCTTCGGCATGCACAGCAATCCCCCGCAGCCCGGGTATTTCAGCACGTCAACTCCCGGCGCAGCGAACAGCACTGGCTTCTCGGGTTTCGTCGCTGACACCAAATTCAGTCTGAACCGCGGCTTCTATAATACACCGCAAACGCTGACCATCACTACCTCCACACAGGGAGCATCCATTCGTTACACCACCAACGGCGCATGGCCGAGCGAAACGGCGGGAACGCTCTACACCGGTCCCATCACCGTGGACCGCACCATGCCGGTCCGCGCCATCGCTTATAAAACGGGCCATCGTTCCACAAATGTCGATACAAACACCTACATTTTCGTAAACGACGTAGTGACCCAGACACCGGCCAATACGCAAGCCACCTGGGGACTGCCGGCGACGTGGGGCAGCCAGGCACCCGATTATGGAATGAACCAAAGTGTTGTGACCCTGCACAACGCGACCATTCGCAACGATCTGAAAACGGTGCCGACTCTGTCAGTGGTGACGGATGCCGCCATGCTGTTCGGCCCGAGCGGAAACTACTCGAATCCCAACTCCAGCGGCGAAGCATGGGAACGCGCCATCTCGCTGGAGTTGATTGATCCCGCCATCCCGGACGGCAGCAATGACTTTCAGTTGAACTGCGGCATCCGCATTCAGGGGGGCGCGTTCCGCAGTTTTGGTCTGACGCCGAAGAAGTCGTTCCGCGTGCTTTTCAAACAGGACTACGGACCGTCCAAGCTGCGGTATCCGCTCTTCGGTTCCACTGCGGTAAAGGAATTCGATACGCTCATCCTGCGCATGGAGTCGAACGACGGTTACCAGTGGGACAATCGCACGGATGTCCAGTATGCGCGCGATGAATTCGGACGCCGCACCGCCGCGGCGCTCGGCATGCCCACGGGACACGGACGCTTCCTGCATCTCTACATCAACGGCGTGTACTGGGGCATCTTCAACGTGGTGGAACGGCCTGACTCTGCTTTTGGCGAAGCCTATTTCGGAGCGGAGAAGGATTTGTGGGACGGCATCAATTTTGGAACCGCGACCAATGAAGGCAGCACCGTGCCGTGGAATACCATGGTCAGTCTCCTCAGCGCCATTCCCTCCGCCCCCACGGAGGCTGCAAAAACCGCCGCCTACATGAAGGCCCAGGGCCTGAATCCCGACGGAACACGGAATCCGGCGTGGGCGGATTACATCAACGTGGATAACTTCATCGACTACCTCCTCGCCAACTGGTACACCGGCAATGCCGACTGGCCGCACCGGAATTACTACACCGGACGGGAGCGTGACATTCTCGATCCCGCGCCGCTCAAGGGTGTGCGCACCAGCACGGGCATGCACTTCTTCATGTGGGATGTGGAGACCTCCATGCTGCTCGGCTCGAGCAATGACAAAACGGGTGATACGAACGGAGTCTGCGTGCCCTACGGCTCCCTGCGGAACAGCCTCGAATTCCGTGTGAAGTTCGGAGATCATGCGCACCGGGCACTGTTCAATGGCGGCCCGCTTACTCCGCAGCCCTGCCTTGATCGTTATGCGGAAATCACAAAGGATCACCGCAGCATCATCATTCCGGAATTGGCCCGCTGGGGCGATCAGCATGGCACGCAGCGCACGCTCGCGCAGTGGGAGTCCACCTATAACAGTGTCCGCAACTCATGGCTCGCAACCCGCACGACAGGTCTTCTCAATGTACTCAAGGGTGCCAATCTTTATCCGCAAACGGCGGCGCCAACCTTCAGCAAACACGGCGGTTCGGTGCTCCCTGCGACGCCGGTCACCATGGCCACAAATTCAGATAAGATCTACTACACCATGGATGGGAGCGACCCGCGACTGCTGGGCGGCGCGCCGAATCCCGCGGCGCAATTGGCGAGTTTTGGCGGCGGCGGACCACTGCCGGTGACTTACATGAACACCGGCCACGTCTGGAAGTACCTCGACAACGGCTCGAATCAGGGCACAGCCTGGTATGCTACAAACTTCAACGACACCACCTGGTCCTCCGGTCCGTCTTCGCTGGGATATGGCACGGAAGGGGAAGGAGCGGGCACCACCGTGGGCTTCGGCGGAAACACCAGCGCGCGGTACGCGACCACTTACTTCCGCACCACAGTCAACATTCCCAATCCCTCGCAGTTCGTCAATTTCCTCCTCCGCATTAAGTACGACGATGGCGCCGCCGTTTATATCAATGGCACCGAGCGGGTTCGCACCGCCAACCTTCCCGCCGGATCGCTCTACAACTTCTACACCGGCACCGGCGTGGCGGACGAACAGGCGTGGTACGATTACACGCTTCCCACTTCCAACTTCGTTGCCGGAGTCAATACCATTGCGGTGGAAATCCATCAGGCCAGCGCGGGCAGCACAGACATCCGCCTCGATATGTTCCTGCGCGGCGAAACCAGTTCCGGCGGCAGCAATGTCAGCGACCCGCTATTCTTCAGCCAGCCCACGCTGCTCTCAGCGCGTTCGTTCAGCACGGGCACCGGCGAATGGAGTGCGCTTAACCAGGCGTTCTTCAGCATCGACAGCGTTCCTGCGAGTGCGGCGAATCTGGTGATTTCGGAATTCAGCTACCGCCCGCTGGAGCCAACCTCTCCGGCGGAAATCGCGGTATCAGCCAACCGGGACGAATACGAGTTCATCGAGCTGATGAACATCAGCGCGCAGGCAATCGATCTGACCGGCGTGGGATTCACCGCCGGCATCACGTTTAATTTTCCTGACAACACGCTGGTGGCTGCGGGCGGCAAAATCGTGGTGGCAAAGAACCTTTCCGCGTTCAACGCCCGCTATCCCGGATCGACCAACGTCGTCGGCCCGTATGCATTGGGCAATCTCGCCAACGACGGCGAGCATCTGCTCCTGACCAGTTCGAAAACCGGAGTGATCCGTGATTTCACTTACGACGATGAAGCACCCTGGCCCGCCGGGGCGGATGGTCAGGGATTCTCGCTCGTCCTCATCGCTCCGGCCACTAATCCGGATCACGGCGTGGCCGCCCACTGGCGCACCAGCGCCGCTGCCAACGGAACGCCCGGCACCACGGACACCACCGGCTACTCAGCGTGGAAGCAGGCGCGCGGCATTGCCAGCGACAGCGCTGATCCGGATCTGGACGGGCTTTCCAACTTTGCTGAGTACGCGATGGGTACCGCGTTCGACGCGCCCTCCAACGGACAATTTCCCGTCGCCCAACTCGTATCCGAGGGCGGCAGCGACTACCGCGCCATCGCCGTGCGGCGGAGTCTCGGCGCGGCGGATGATGTGGATTTGATCGTGGAGACCTCCGCGGACCTCAAGACATGGACTGCGGATGCCGTCTATGCGGGTGAGAGCAACAACGGAGACGGACAGACCGCCACGGTGACCTGGCGCGAGCCCCAGCCGGCGAATGTCAGCGGCCGCCGCTACATGCGCGCGCGATTCGTGCTGCGATAAACCCTAACCACCCGTCTTGCCGGCCGTGCTCTTCGGGGCCGCGGCTTCCTTCATCTCCGGAAGATTCTCGAGGCCGAGCTTCCGCACGGTTTGGACGTCGAGCGCTCCGCTTTCTTTGAGGCCGTGGCCGGCCTGCCATGAACGCAGGGCGGCAGCGGTCTGGTCCAGGGAGGGGGCTTCCCTGAGGAAATTCAAAAACCCCTCATACCGCAGCCGCATCTGGATCAACTGCAGGATGCCGTTTTTGGAACGGTCTTTGTAGGCCGCGTAGGGAGAACCGGCAAACATGGTTGTCAGGGCGTCATCCTGATCAATCACGACAGCCACTTTCGTTTCGCCGTCCTTTGCTGCGGGAGCAGCGGCTCCGGCATCCACTCCGACCGTTTGCAAATATTCCTCAACCGGGCAGTCGCGTTCGAGCATCCCCGCGAGAAAGGCATCCTTGGCCGGCAGTGTTGAAAGTTTTGTCAGGGCTTCGGGGTGTTCGAAGCGACTGATGAGGGCGCGGATAATCTTCTTCCGCGGGACGGTTTTCAGGCCCATGCCGTCGGGCTCGTTGGAAGACCAGAATTGCACGCCGTCTTCGCCCTCCGGGGTTTTGGCGTGTTTGATGAAGATGACGGAATGGCCGCGCTCGCTGCGTCCGATCTTGTCATTCCACCAGATCTTCAGGAAGTCGCCCGCCTTTGCCTGGTCCAGGCCGTCATGGTTGCTGCCGAGGCCGAGATCGTGAAAGAACTTTCCCGTGCCGGGGCCGTTAGCATTCCAGCGGCCCCATACGCCGACGCCATCAAGCTGGCGGCGCACTTCCAAAGCCGCGCGGTCTTCGTCGGAGAGCTTCAATTTTTTGTCCTGGATTAACTGGTCCACCACACCGAGGAACACAAGATAGGTGGCACCGGAGCAATAGGACGGCTGCGCGAGTTCCGGACGTGTGGCGGGGCCGGACTTTCCTTTTTGCACCGCAGCGGCCTCCACCAGTTTGCTCGTGGCGGCGCTGTTAGTCGCATACCCACCGCCCTGCGGCATTTTGTTGATGATTTGGAGGATCAGTGCATTGCAGTCGCTTGTGGCCGGAGCGGCGGGGCTGGCGGTTTCCCGGATCGGAATTTTCACCGTTTCTTTGGCCGAAGGCTTGCGGTCGCCGGGACCCGCCGTGAGCACGTACGGAACCGCGAGAGCAGCGGCGATGGAAACGAAAGGGAACGCTTTTTTCATCGGGGATTGATCGGTTAGGGAATGAAACTTAGTCCCGTTTCAGCTTTTCGTCGTAGCGGGTGATGCCCCACGAGGAGCCGTCCCACGACAGATCCGTCGAGACGGTCGTGGTGCCGCTGGCATTCTTCGCGCCGCTGTAGGCGTAGGTGAAGCGAACACTCATGGAAGCCGTGCGACCATCCTGGGAAAGCCTGACGTCCGGCTGTTCAACCAGACGAAGCACCCGGCGGGTGTAGCGGTTGATCAGCTTCTGCCGGTCCTGCGTGATGAAGGTGCGGCTGGCCTTTCCGCTGTCGGCATAACAATAATTGCACGGGTTGCGGAAATCTGCGGCCCACACGGCGGGGTCATCGGAGCTTTGATGCTCCCACCAGCGGGTAACAAATCCCTGGAGAGCGGCTTTGGAACCGCTGCTGTCCGCGGCAGGAGGAGGCGTGTCGTCGAATGCTCTGCGAGTCACGGCCTCGTGATAGCGCGTGATCCCCCACGTGCTGCCGTCCCACGAGAGACCGAGGGTTACCTTTGCGCGACCGCTCGCCTCTTTTTTGCCGCTGAAGCGGTAGTCGAACGTGATGAACAGGTTGGCTGTTTTTCCGTCCTCAGAGATCGTAAAGGTGGGTGCTTCGACAAGCCGGGTAAGGCGACGGGTATAGCGATTGATCAGCTTTTGCCGGTCCTGCATAATGAAGGCACGGGTCGCCGGTCCGTTCTCGGAGTAACAATAATCACACGGATTGCGGAAGTCCGAAGCCCACACGGACGCATCGTCCGAGCTTTGATGGTCCCACCATCCGATAAAGAACTTCTGCACCGTGAGATTGGTAGTTGGGACTTTCGGCGGCACGAACGGAACGGGAGGCGCGGCCGGAATGTCAGGCACCGTGGGCGCGGCCGCATCCGCCGGCACGAAATAAAAGACGTCGTTGAGGCCCGAATATTGAAATGGCGTCTGCACCTCCGCGCCCCCTTCGCGGGTGACGTTTTCCACATCGCGCGTCACCATGGTATGCATGTCCGTGATGCTGACGCCTTTCTTCAACATGAAGCGTGAGAGCGAACCGGTATAGGGACTGCCGTCGGTGGAGGCGGCGGCGGTTTTTTCCGAGGCCGTCGCAAAGCCGATAAAGGTCCCCTTGGCATTCATGGCGGCCATGCCGGAATCGGTGGCGGCCTTGGTCATGGTATTGCGGCAGCAGTCGAGGAAGAGGATGTTAGTGCCGTTGCCGGCGTCCTCCATGCGGCCCAGAATGCGCTGGGCGGCGACGCCCTGCTCTTTGATATCGCGGGCGCTGGTGAGGCGGGCGCCTTTGGGAATGAGATAGTTTTTGCCCTCGAACTCGCCGCCGTGGCCCGAGAAATAAAAGAGGCCCACACCTTTGTTGGCCTTCAGGGATTGGCCAAAAGTATCGATTGCCTCCTCGGCTTGCGTTAGAGTCGGGTTTTCCAGAGCGGTGACGGTGAAGCCGACAGCCTCGAGCGACGCTTTCATTTTGGCGACGTCGTGTGCAATGCCAGGAAGGGCGGAGAGGCCGAATTTTCCATCGTAGTCACCGACGCCAATCACGAGGGCGAGGCGTCCTGCGGCCCTGGCGGAAAAGCACAGCGTGAGGAGGACGAAGAGGGCCGGGAGAAAGCGAAGGAAAGGCTTGGCAGTCATCGGTTGGAAAACGGCGTCCGGGTTTCGGTGGCTATTTTTCGCGGACGATCAGAACACGGCGGTCCTGGGCGAGGAGGGCTTCGCCGGAGTTGGCAGCGTGAGTGGCGTGGCGGGAACCGAAGCCGGTGGCGCCGGTGATGGTGGCAGCACTTACACCGCAGGACTTGAGCTGGGCGGCAATGGCGGCAGCACGCTCCTGAGAGAGCTTTTCGTTGAACGATCCATCTCCCTCGGCGCTGGCGTGTCCTTCGATGCAAAACGTAGCGCCTTCGCCTTCAAGCAGCTTGATCTTCGCGGCAAGAATATTGAGATTCTCGCGGGACTGAGCGTCCTTGAGAGTGGCCTCGTTCTTGTTGAACAGCAGCGGGATGTCCACCACGGGAGCCTCCACCTTTTCGCCGGTGTTCATGGTGATGACCCGGGCCGCTTTCGAGACGCCACCGACGGACTTGGTCAGGTATTCACGCTTCGTTTCGCGCGGACCTCCCTTGGGAACGAACTTCAGGGGCTGCTTCGGTCCTTCTATGGAGGGGGCGGTATCGAGACTCTTAAGCGCGGTGGCGTCGAGTTTCTTCGTCTCCTGGGCGGACAATACACCGGCCAGCAGGAGTGACGCGGTCAGGGTAAGCATGGGTGTTCTCATGGCTGACTGTAATGAAATACCAAAGAGGCCGGTCGCCAATGGAGATTCTACTTCGGCCGGGTGGTGATGGTGACAGAGGAGAAACCGACGCGGGCCTGGGTATCCCGGCTCCCGCCGGTGGAACGGGAGATCGCACGGGCGGCCTTGGTCATGGCGAGGTCCATGCTCTTGGTGTGTTCAGTGGCGAAGGGAACTTTCGTTTTGTCGAACGCCTCGCGGGCGGCGGCGAGAAGCTGAGTCGTGTCGGTGAATGACTGGTCGGTGGCGACGACGATAAAACGTTCCGTGCCGAAGACCTTGCCATCGTCACCGCCGAAGATTTCGATCGCGACCTCATCGCCGCGGCGTTTGGGATTCGGGGCAGGGAGCAGACGGGATTTCCCGGCACGGACACTGTCGTCATCGATAAACTGATTGGGGAACAGGATGGTGATGTCGCCGCGGGCATCCTGATAGAGGAGACGAACGTGGCAGTTCTCCGCGGCTTCGAGCGTGATTTGCGGGATGTCGCCTTCTTTGTAGATCGTCTTGTCCAGGGTCAGAAGGACGGGCACCGCGCGCAGTTGCTGTACGCGTCCGCCGGAACCGATAGTCGCCAAAGGCTGGAACGAGCGGACCTTATCATTGGTGAGGCGGGTGACGAGTTCCGGGAAACGGTCGTTGAAGTGCTGGCGCTGGAAGCTGCCTCCGCGACGGAAGGTGAGCCGGACGTCCGTGAGAGAGGGAACTGTCTCCAGTTTTTCCATCAAAGTGGCCGGAGCGAATCCGAGTTCGGCAGCAGCGTGTTCGAGCGTCACCTCATCGTCGTAAAGACGGGAAAGCTGGCCCACCGGCTCGCGCTGACCGGGCATCGGTTCGGCGTTGGCACTCTTCAGTGCGGTGGTGAAACCGGCGATGTCCTCCTTCAATTTCGCATCGAACGTCGCCTGATCCACATAAAGCCGCTCGACCATTCGCTGCTCCTCCGCACCGAAGGTGGCTGCGAGCGCGCGCACTTCATCCTTCGCAAAACCGTCCTTGAGGCCTTTGTCGTGACAGGTGATGCAGGAGAGACCGTTGGAAACCTCCACGCGTCCGGTGACGTTGTCGCGGTCGCCAACGATATTGGTAGGCGCGGCGCCATCCAGGCGGTTGCCGAGGACGTCGCCCACATAGTACCCGTGCATTCCGTTAGGGAGTGTAAAGACGAATTCGCCTCCGGCATGCTCGAAGGCCAGCGTGCCGCCGAGCAGCGGTGAACTGCCATCCGGGAACTTCTTTGGACCGAGGGGGAACTGCAGGAGGCTGGCGCGGCCGCCGCTGGAACTGAAATCGTACGAGAGCCAGTAACTGCCGCCGCGTCCGAGATCATGACGCTCCACGAGGCGATTGGCGTTGGAGATGCCGCTCTTGCTGAAGGCGGAGCGAATAGCCTGCCCGCGCTTTAGATTCTCGGCCACCGTAACACCCAACTGACGCTCCAACTGAGTTTGATGAGCGGGAAGCCGGAGAATGTCATGATACAGGGGTGGCCTTGTGGCATTGGCCGCCATCCAGTCGGCGCGCAGGACCGGCACACTGGTGCGGCAAGCGGAACCCAGCGCGGCGGAGACTCCGGTATCAATGGCGAGCGGAAAGTGCGATGCCACTCTGTCCCAGAGCGCGGCATCCCAGCCGATTTCCGAGAGGCGAACGCGCAGGAGTGTCTTGCCGGGGCCGATTTCCTCAAACTTCGCAATGCGGGGACCGGTGGAAAGGCAATTGAGCATCTTCCTCACGCCGCGGCGGAGGTTCTCCAGTTCCGGATCTTTGAGAGCGGCATTGTTGTGTGCGACGGCAAATGACACATAACGCACATCGGGTTGGTCCTCACGCGTCACACTCTGGAGGTCGGCAAGGGCTGCCGTGATTTCATCCGCCGGAGTGACCAGCGCACGGGTGGGAGGGGCGGGTGCGGCAGGCGTATTCGGTTTCGCTTCCGGCTGCGGATCGGGTTTGATTTCAGGCTTCACCGGATCGGCTTGAGCGACAGCAGTTCCTGATCCAGCGGGTGCGCCCGCGCGAATCCATGAAAGGATGGTGGCCGTTTCCTCCACCGTGAGCGGCTCTACCGCGGATTTGCCGGCCTGTTTTTCGGCTTTCGTGAGACGGGGCATTTCCTCGTCTTTGACGGTGGCATAAATCTTGGAGTCCTCGGGAAGCTGGAGATTCACCAGCGGACTTGTGCGGAGTTTGGCGAGGTCGTCGATGAATTGGAACTTCTTCGGCTCTGTGGAATTCTTCCCGTGACACGCGCCACAGCGGGTTTCGAAAATCTTCAGCACGGTGCCTGACAGATCGGAACCCCCGGAAGGAGCCGCCACGGGAGTGGCAGGAGTTTCCGGTTTTACCGGCGCCGCCTCCGCTGCGGCTCCGAATTTCTGAGCCACCGTGCCATTGGCGGCCACGTGCGCCGCAAACTTTTTCGTTTCCTGTTTCCACTCGTCCACCTCCTCCTTGCCGAAGAGATACAACTTCTTGCCGTTGTGCTGCACGCTGGGCGCGCCAGGCAGGATCATGCCTCCTTCGCGTACCGGGCAATAACGCTGCGGCAGCAGGTTGACGGTCTCAAGCCCCAGTTCCTCCTCCATGCCCTTAAACTGAGGCATCGCTTCCATGCCGCGGGCTTTAATCACGTAGTTGGCGTGTTTGCTCCACAGCTTCATGCACTGCTTGCAGCAGAAATAGACGGTCTTCCCGGAGTATTCGAGATTGAGATTCGGATCGGCCTCCTGGAGGGTATCGATGGGACAGTGCGTATTGAAACCGGGCGGAATGGATTTGGGTTTGGGCGTTTCTTCGGTTTTGGGTTCCTCTTTTTTATCCTCAGCCGCAGCCGGAGTGGCGGTTCCAAGGGATTCAATCAGGGCGATTTCAGCCTTCGTGAGAGGTGCTTTGTAATCCGCTGCCCCTTTGGCACCCCGGCTCCGCGGCATGCGTTTTTTGTCATCCGCGGGGAGATTGATCCGGGCAACGATGGCCTTCACATCATCCGCGTCCTTTCGAAGATCGGCAAGGGAAACGCCCTTATGGAGCACCGGAGTTTCGTCAT
Organism: Verrucomicrobiales bacterium; assembly: GCA_035550135.1. GTDB lineage: Bacteria > Verrucomicrobiota > Verrucomicrobiia > Verrucomicrobiales > V1-33 > V1-33. The sequence continues at coordinate 13,381 of DASZQB010000030.1, read as the reverse complement.
CTTTGTGACAGGAAGCGCAGCGCTTTTCCAGCAGTTCAAGAACTTCGGCATCGCCGGCGAAGGCCGAAAAAGGAACGAGTGTCGATGCCAGAGCCGCGGCGAAAATGAGAGCAGGGCGGAATTTCATGGAGGAACAGGATGTCGGGAAAAAGGGGGCGATGGCCAAATCGCGGCAGACTGTCGTTTTGATTGAGGAATTTGCGAAGAATTTTCGGAGGGCATTGGTTTCCGGGGCTACAGCCGAACGCCCAGTAACCGGATGAACCCGACCTGGGTCGTTGGAACAGAGTCCCCGGAGAAAGTCAGGGTATCGGCGTCTCTCCACTCGAGGTAATCGTGGGTGGTCTCGTCCGCATAGGAACGCCTGACATACACGAGGTCGCGTTCAATAAATGGCAGCCAGCGATAGTGCACTCGCACGTACACTCTGCCATTGCCGCCGCTGTACGCGCCAACGGGGCGGAAGTGAACATCAGCGACGCGGGTTCCGTCGGGAGAGACAGCTGATTGGATCACCGTTTCGCTTGAGAATTCGCTTAGCCGGAACATCAGTCCCAGCGGGTTGATCACAACCGAAGCCATGGAAAGCAGGGTAATGCTGCACCCGATGATCGACGGCATGCAGGCCCATTTGTAGAGGCGGCGGGCTCGGGGAAGGGTGCCTTTATCGCCTTTCAAAAGCGCGAGGGCGGCCACGCACGCCACGGCGAAGGGATACAGGATGTCGGGAAGGGTGCCCCGCCACGAAACATCGGTGCAGATCCCAATCCAGAGCATGCCTCCAAGAATGAGGTTGAGCACGATCCATCTCCTGCGGTTCGAGGTGGCAGGCGGAACGTGAGCATTTTCCGGATGCGGCTCCCGGAGTGAATTTGGAACGACCATGGTGAACCGAAGGAGTCAATGGAGCTTTTCCGCCCCGGCGTGGCAAGCGCGGGTGGACTTGAGCTTGCTCCGCGGCGGGAATCTGCGCAAATTTGCCGCCATGCGTATCGCCCATTGCCAATATGAACCGTGGTGCGGGGAGTTTGAGCACAACCTCAAGCGGATGGAGGAGGGTCTGGCCCGTGCAGAGAAGGACCGCGTGGAGATCGTTTCGTTTCCGGAATGTTTCCTAACCGGCTATCCCAACACGGAGGAGGGGGCGCGGAAAGGCGCATTCAGCGTGGATTCGCCGGAAATGATGCGGGTGCTTGACCTCACCAGCCGATTCGATCCGACGGTCATCGTGGGATTCAATGAAACACGCGGCGACGATCTGTACAATACCGCTCTCGTGGCGCACCGCGGGCATTTGCTGGGCACATACAGCAAGTGCGCGGCTTACCAGCGGTTTCATAAACAAGGGAGAACGTTCCCGGTATTCGAGCGCGGAGGAGTGAAGTTCGGCGTCATCATCTGTGCGGATGGCGGATACATCGAACCGGCGCGGATTCTCGCGCTGAAGGGCGCGCGCATTATCTTCGCCCCTCACTTCAACAGCATCGGTGACAAGGGACTCATCGCACACTTTATGAAGGTGCGCTCCGATCACACCGCGAGGGCGATTGAGAACAGTGTGTGGTTTGTCAGAGGAAACAACGTCGTGCTCGACCCCGCGAAGAGCGGGATCAAAGGAGAGGTGGGTATCGGTTACGGTGACAGCTACATCATGGACCCGGGAGGGGAGATTCTGGTCAAGAGCCGGCGGCACGTGGAGGACTTCATCATGGCGGATGTGGATACGAGCCGCGGGCCGGACATGTCCTTCGGATTGCCCAAAAGTGCGTGGAGCTACCGGGAGTTCGGGAAGTTTCTGGACGAGGCGGCAAAGGCATCGCCGTAGCTCCGGACTCGCCTTTTGTGTGGTCGGGCGGCAAGCTTCGGCATGAATGCGAAGATTCTTTTGTTTCCGCTGCTTCTTTTGTCCGTTGCCCGCGCGGCGGAGCCGACGGCACAGAACTCGTTTCAGGTGACTCTTCCCCCGCCGCCGTTCGCGGAAGCGCTGCTGACGGATTCACCGTTTGGGATCAACACCGCATTTCATCCGGATACACAAGACCTCGACGCGCGGCTCACTTCGATGCAACAAGCGGGTATCAAGTGGGGGCGGCAGGACTTTACATGGCGCCGCATTGAGAAAGTGAAGGGCGCCTATGAATGGGAAGGATATGACCGGCTGGTGGGACAGTGCCGCCAGAAGGGCGTGCTGCTATTCGGCAACCTGACTTACAATCCGGCGTTCTACGACATGAAGTCCGCGGAGGGTGTCGAGGGCTACTGTGCGTTCGCCCGTGCCGCAGTAAAGCGGTACGCCGGCAAGGTGGATCACTGGCAGATCTGGAATGAACCGAATCTTGGTTACCTCGGCGGCAGTCCGGAGGAGTACGCGCGTCTCCTTTCCGCATCCGGCAAGGCCATCCACGAAGCGAATCCGAAAGCCAAAGTGCTGGGCCTGAACATGGCCTTCTGCGATGCTCTCTGGGCGGAGAGGATACTTAAGCTCGTCCCTAACGACTGCTTCGACATTGCCTGCTTTCACCCCTACCGAAACCCTAACGCGCCGGAGGACAAGTTCGACTGGTGGGTGCTCGACCAGTACGTGAAGCGCTTTCACAAGGAACTCACGCCGGAGTTCCCCATGGTGCATCAGAGCTTCCTTGAGCAGACGGATGAGTTGATCAAGACGATGAGCCGGTTCGGCTCGCCGAAGCCGCTCTGGGTGACGGAAATGTGTTTCAATACACACATCCATCCCTACGGCGTCTCTGAATTGCGCGAGGCCGACCTTGCCGTGCGTTTCTACCTGCTCGCCATCGCCTCACGCAAAATCGAAAAGGTCTTCTGGTGGACCCTCAAGGACGGTGGCCAGCAGCAGTTCGATGCCGCGGAGATGGTCGGCCTCGCCCGCGCCGATTTGACGCCCAAGTATGCCTGGTACGCTCACGCCTTCATGACGCGCATGCTCGAAGGCAAGAAGTGGGTGCGCAACGATTCCTTCGGCCCTGACATTTATGCCGCCGTCTTTACCGATGAGACGAAAGGCGAAGATACGATGGCGCTGTGGAGTCCGAAGCCGTTCGCCTACGTTCGCATCAACAACACAGAGAAAGGCCTGACGTTCTTCGACATTTACGGAACGAAACGTTTCGTCCCTTATAACAAGGTACGCACTGGACATCTCCCGGTGCCGCTCGGCGAAAGTCCCATTTATGTCGTCGGACCAAAAGGCCTCAAGGCCACCGTTCGGCCCGATCCGGGGTGGTGAATCATCGGCGTCCTCACTGGTGCCACTCGCCGATGAAAGGCTTGTAGAAATCTTTCCATTCGCGGCTGAACCATACGGGCGACGTGGGAAAACCTTCCTGGCCGAGCGCATCCACGGCGACGACGTAGTAGCGGCGGGAGGATTTCCCTGCATTGGGGTCGGTGAAGTTGGTGGCGGAGATGGGACCGGGCGTGAGACGCGGTATCATGTCTTTGTCGTAGCGCCCGTCCATGCGATAGACGCGGTAGCCTTTGAGTGCTTTTTCAGGATTGGCGGACCACTTGAGGCGGCAGGTTTCGCCATCCTCCTTGCTGAAGAGGGATTGCGGGGCGGAGGGAATGGTGAAGAATGCCGGGGAGGGGCCGCTTTCAGCGCCGGCGGTGTTTACTGCGCGGATGCGATAGGCGAAGACCGCAAAACGATAGGGTTTTCCTGACAGGTACAAGTGATCGGCGCTGAACTTCCGGTCGAAAACGGGTTCGCCGGTGACCTCAAGGGGTTTGCTGAGGTCGATCTCCGTGTCGATGAACTCTGTCGATTTCAGCGGAGCCTTGGTGAGGCGGGTGAAGGCGCCGATGCGTTGAATGGCACCGGCTGAAGGGTCGTCGAGCGTCGGCGTTTGGCTGCGGAGACGGCGTAACTGGTCTTCGGTGTAAACCTGGACAATGGCGCGCTCGACGTGATAGCCGGCGATGTCTGCGTCCGGCGGCGCTTTCCATGCGAGGTCCACCTGATTTGCGGAAATGACGGAGGCCCAGCCGTCCTCAACGACACGCGGCTCCTTGCGCGGTTTTGCGGGTTCCACTTTGGCGGAGGCGGCGCCGGAACGGTAGGTCCACATTTGCTGTTCGCGCGGCTTGCTGGGGCAATTTTCCAGCAATGCGAGGCCAAGTTCCGGAGCGAACATCAACTGGCGGGCGCGATCTCCGGACGGCTCAGGCTCCTGAACGGGGCTCAATTTCGTCCACTGATTCGCCGCGGCGTCGTAGGACCATGTGGTTAGGGTGTGTTTGGCGGCATCGTCTTTTCCGGTGGTCGCCTTGGTGATGGCGAGGACTGCGCGCCGGTCGGAATCGTAAGTCAGCACGGCGTCGTTTTTGTCCGTGGGCGGCATGGCAGGAGGTTTGGCGTCTCGCCATTCGTTTTTGCGGAAATCATAAAGCCACGTGTGAGGATCGTCGTTGAACTGCGAGCCAAAGAGAATGTGGAGTTTGTTAGCCGAATCGTAAGCCATCTGGCCGCCGCTCCGCGGTTCCGGCTGGAAGGGAGGCTTCATCCAGCGCCACTCGTTGCGGTGCGGATCGTAGGCCAGAGTTTCCTTCGGCCCGCCTTCGCCGCCGAAAACGAGGGCGACCTGCTCGTCAGTGTCCCATGTGGCGCAGCGGAGCGGGGCCATTTGCGGTGCGGGCAGGGGGCGCATGTTGCGCCAGGTATTCGTCTCCAGATCGTAAGTCCAAACGGACGAGTCGTTGAGATAGATTTCACGCCACCATTGCCAGCCGTGGCTGCCGCTGAAGGACGGGAACCGGATGTAGCGATGGTGCAGTGTATCGAAGACATTTTGTGCATCGCAGCACACACCGGGCGGAGAAATGTTCGTTTCCTTCAGCTTCCATTTTGTCGTGAGCGGATCGTAAGTCCAGACCTCCGCCCCCTGCTCGCCGCCGCCCCCCTGGTTGTGTCCTCCGTAGCGGATCATCACGCGGTGCTTGCCGTCCCACACGCATGCGCCTTCGTAGCCCAGACGCGGCGAAACGGGCGTGTCCTTCAGCGGTGTCCGCTTTACCCAGGTGTTGGGCGGTTGCGTTAGGGAAGGAGCCTGAGCGGGCAGATGCGCAACACCGGCCAGAATGCCGCCGATTGTGATGAAGAGGCGTAAGGTTTCCATCGTGTGATCTGATCTGGTCGCATCGACGCGGCGAATTGCAAAACACACGACTGCGTGTGCGCGTTACACACCCACGTTTGGAAACAGGTCCGCCTCATCGCGTTCATACCCGCGGGCGCAAAGCCGCAGCATCTTTATTCCGGCTTCCATTTCGTCGTGGACGACATTGTCAGGAGCCAATTGGCGCAGCATCGCGGCCTCGTGGGGAAAGCGGGCGCGGCACATCGTGAGAATGGCGGGATTGCGTTCGCGGGCGATGGTAATGGCGGCCCGGGCGATTTCCGCGTGGGGGAAGGATATGATGATCATCCGGGCGCGGGTGACGCCAGCGAGTTCCATGGTATCGGCCTGAGAGATATCGGCAAAAAGCACGGGATGGCCTTTCTTAAGAAGAGAGGCCACCGTGTCGGAATTCAGTTCGATGATGACCACCGGAATACCGAGGCGGTTGAGGCCTTTGTGCAGAATCTGGCCGACGGTGCCGTAGCCGCAGAGAATGGCGTGGTTTTCCATTTCCTTGACCCGCTTGCTGAAGCCGGCCGCGCGTTTTTTGTCAGGCACGGCTTCCGGAGCGGGCCTGGCTTCCAGTTTCGAGACGGCGGGAAGCACCGCCCGCATGAGCAGCGGGGAGAGACTGAGCGTGACGGCGGTCACGGCAAGAACGAGGTCCAGACTGTCCTGCGCCACCAGACCGCGGCTGCGGGCTTCGCGGCCAAGAACGATGGCAAATTCCCCCACGCCCGCGAGGGCCACTCCCGCGAGAAGGCCCGTGGCAACGGGCGCACCGGACACCCGCGCCGCAGTGGCCGTCAGCGCCGTCTTGGCCGCCAGCACAAACACGCTGAGGCCGAGAATGAGCATCCATTGGTCGATGAGAATCTGGGGTTTGACGAGAGCTCCGACGGAGAGAAAGAATATCGTTAGGAAAAAATCGCGGAACGGCGCCGCGTCCGCCAGAATGCGGTGGCTGTAAACGGAACCGCTCACCGCGACACCCGCAGCAAAAGCCCCTACGGTGTATCCAAGTTCAAGGAAATTGCCGAGACTCGCGATGCCCGCACAGAGGGCGAGGACGGTGAGGGTAAAGAGGTCCCGCGCCCGGGTGCGGCTGACCGCCTTGAGCAGTTGCGGAATGCCCCAGCGGCTCAGCAGCGCGGCGGCGGTCACGAAGGCGATTCCCTCCAGGACGAGTTTTCCCGACGCTTTAGCCACCTCGAAAAGCCCCCCGGAACTCGTTAATCCGGGCAGCAGGAGGAGGGCGAGAATGACCATCAGATCCTGCACCAGTGCGATGCCAAGGGATAGCCGCGAGGCGGGGTGACCCGCCACACCGCAATCCTCGAAGAGTTTCACTCCCACCGCCGTGGAGGAGACCGCCCCGATGAGGCCCCAGACGAGCGCAGCCCCAAAACTCTGGCCGCAGGCCATGGCGACGAGGGCAAAAGCAAGGAGGGTGAAGACAAGCTGGAGTATACCTGCCCGAAGGCCGTTTTTCTTGAGCATTTTGAGCTCATGCGCCGAACACTCCGTGCCGATGGTAAACAGAAGTAAAATAACCCCGACATCGCCCATGTGGACCAGGGATTCCTCCATTCCTTCAATCATTCCCGTCCGGGCGAGCAAAAAACCGCAGAGAAAGAAGCCGGGAAGGGCGGGGAATTGCAGCCGGCGCAGAAGAAGCGCCATCCCCACGGTCAAAAGCAGGGTAAGGGCCAGCAGAGGGAGGAGACTTCCTTCGGAAGAAGACGCGAAGAGGGGAATCGGAAGGCAGGGCATTAGGTGCCAGAATAGCATGAAACCCGGAGAAACCAGCGTTCACTGCGGGCAAAGGGGTGGATTTTGGCGCGTTTTGCGGGACTGCGTGCGCGTTTTTGCCAAATCTGGCCCGGAAATCGCAGTGCGGGGACCCCAAACATCCCCCGCCGATCTCAATTTTCGCCGGTTTTGGAATCGTCTGCGGACCGTTCTGAACCGGGAAATCGGGCGCGTCGAAAAAAAACTTCAGAAAAAACCCGAAAATGAGTTGCGGAACTCGGGAGCCGGGTTATAAACCGTCGTCGCACGAAACAATGCGATCGGCGGATCGACAGAGCTAACCCGATTGTGGCAGAAATGACCACGACCGGCTTTTTTGTCCCCCTGAAACAAGTGTTCTTTGAATTTCACAGTTACTTTAGGCCGGAGGCGCAGGGCTTGAACCCTGAGCCGATGAAGGCCAAAAAGTTGAAGAAAAGACTAATTTGTGCGCTGCGCGTCAACAGTGACGCGTGGTCCTGCAAAGGGAGAAATCCCGATGCGAAAACGTCAAATATTTCTTCTGAGCATTGCGATTTTGGTCATTTAATTATGCCGGAATCAGATGTTTAGAATTCAATTCTTTACGGAGAGTTTGATTCTGGCTCAGAACGAACGCTGGCGGCGTGGATAAGACATGCAAGTCGAACGGGACGGTAGCAATATCGTTCAGTGGCGGACGGGTGCGTAACACGTGAACAATCTGCCCGGAAGAGGGGGATAGCCCAGGGAAACTTGGATTAATACCCCGTGTGGTACAGGTGGGCATCCACTTGACACCAAAGGTGCTGCAAGGTGCCGCTTCCGGATGAGTTCGCGCCCTATCAGCTAGTTGGCGGGGTAACGGCCCACCAAGGCAATGACGGGTAGCTGGTCTGAGAGGATGACCAGCCACACTGGAACTGAGACACGGTCCAGACACCTACGGGTGGCAGCAGTCGAGAATCATTCACAATGGGCGAAAGCCTGATGGTGTGACGCCGCGTGGAGGATGAAGGTCTTCGGATTGTAAACTCCTGTCATGTGAGAGTAAAGCCGGACGTTAACTGCGTGCCGGTTTGAGAGTATCACAAGAGGAAGAGACGGCTAACTCTGTGCCAGCAGCCGCGGTAATACAGAGGTCTCAAGCGTTGTTCGGAATCACTGGGCGTAAAGGGTGCGTAGGCCGCACGGTAAGTCAGAGGTGAAATCCCGGAGCTCAACTCCGGAAATGCCTCCGATACTGCCGTGCTTGAGGACTGGAGAGGAGTCTGGAATTCACAGTGGAGCAGTGAAATGCGTAGATATTGTGAGGAACACTAGTGGCGAAGGCGAGACTCTGGACAGTTCCTGACGCTGAGGCACGAAGGCCAGGGGAGCAAACGGGATTAGATACCCCGGTAGTCCTGGCAGTAAACGGTGCACGCTTGGTGTGGCAGGATTCGACCCCTGCCGTGCCGGAGCTAACGCGTTAAGCGTGCCGCCTGGGAAGTACGGTCGCAAGATTAAAACTCAAAGAAATTGACGGGGACCCGCACAAGCGGTGGAGTATGTGGCTTAATTCGATGCAACGCGAAGAACCTTACCTGGGCTTGACATGCATTTTGTCGTCTGTGAAAGCAGGCTAGTGTAGCAATACACGGGATGCACAGGTGTTGCATGGCTGTCGTCAGCTCGTGTCGTGAGATGTTGGGTTAAGTCCCGCAACGAGCGCAACCCCCGTGTCCTGTTGCCAGCGCGTAATGGCGGGAACTCTGGACAGACTGCCTAGTTTAACTGGGAGGAAGGTGGGGATGACGTCAAGTCAGTATGGCCCTTACGCCCAGGGCTGCACACGTACTACAATGCCCGGTACAATGTGAACCGATACCGCGAGGTGGAGGAAATCGTTAAAACCGGGCCCAGTTCGGATTGAAGGCTGCAACTCGCCTTCATGAAGCCGGAATCGCTAGTAATGGCGCATCAGCTACGGCGCCGTGAATACGTTCCCGGGTCTTGTACACACCGCCCGTCACATCATGGAAGCCGGTCGCGCTCGAAGTATCCGCGCCAACCTCACGGAGGCAGGATCCTAAAGCATGACTGGTGACTGGGATGAAGTCGTAACAAGGTAGCCGTAGGGGAACCTGCGGCTGGATCACCTCCTTTCTATGGAGTACAGAGCAGTCCGGAGCCGGACAGTGAGGACACCCACCGTGTCCCGCCAACCCCGGTCTCCACCCACCAATTGACTGCTCAGGTCGACACCGTAAGCCTCGCTGTTTATTACAGTGTCAGCACGGTGCGCAGATTTCGAAAGAACCTGCACCTTGGTCCATGCGTCACATGGCGTCAGCGCACAAACTAGTCTTTACTTCTCCTCAAGTGCAATTGCCCGCGGGCGAATCGTATCCGCATCGCGGGCAGCCGGGGGGTTTAGCTCAGTTGGTAGAGCGCCAGCTTTGCAAGCTGGATGTCAGGAGTTCGAGTCTCCTAACCTCCACCATTCATTTGGTGGTCTGGGGACATTTTGAATCTGACAGCCTGCAACCTGCTCAACCAAACGGCATGGGACTTCGGACCCGTAGCTCAGTTGGTTAGAGCACCGCCTTGATAAGGCGGGGGTCGCAGGTTCAAGTCCTGCCGGGTCCACCCCTCATTCCACACTTTTGGAAAAACTGTGATCACAAAGTGGCACAAGCGACTGTTCTTTGACATCTGCATACAGGGTAATACAAAATACAAAGATCATATGGAGCCTAAAGGCTTCACAAATTACGATCTTAGGAAATACGGCGAATTTCTTCAATTTAATAAGAAGAATGAGAATTAAGTTATAAAGGGCACACAGTGAATGCCTTGGTGCTGACAGGCGATGAAGGACGTAATAAGCTGCGATAAGCTTCGGGGAGCGGCAAATACGCTATGATCCGGAGATTTCCGAATGGGGTAACCTGTGCAGGCTAATTCCTGCACGTGCAGTCCTGAATACATAGGGACTGCGTCGCAATACCCGGTGAAGTGAAACATCTCAGTAACCGGAGGAAAAGAAAACAAATCAGTGATTCCGTCAGTAGTGGCGAGCGAAAGCGGAACAGCCCAAACCGGAGGCTTTGCCTCCGGGGTTATAGGACCTCGTTGTAGGACTGCTAACGATAGGTGAAGCGAATGGAAAATCGCTCCCCAGAGGGTGACAGACCCGTAACCGAAATCCAAAGCAGCCTTAGAGGCATCCTGAGTAGCACGGCACACGTGAAACGCCGTGTGAATTTGCGGAGACCATTCCGTAAGGCTAAATACTAGTCAGCGACCGACAGTGAACAAGTACCGCGAGGGAAAGGTGAAAAGAACCGCTGTGAGCGGAGTGAAATAGAACCTGAAACCGTGTGCCTACAAGGTGTCAAAGCCTCTTCGGAGGTGATGGCGTGCCTTTTGCTTAATGAGTCTGCGAGTCAGTGTCTGTGGCAAGCTTAAGCCCTTATGGGGCGCAGGCGCAGCGAAAGCGAGTCCGAATAGGGCGATATAGTCGCAGGCACTGGACCCGAAGCGGAGGTGACCTACCCATGGCCAGGCTGAAGCGTCAGTAACATGTCGTGAAAGGCCGAACTGGTGGCTCTTGAGAAAGTCTCGGATGAGCTGTGGGTAGGAGTGAAAGGCTAATCAAACCCCGTGATAGCTGGTTCTCCCCGAAATGCATTGAGGTGCAGCGTCGTGTGCTGATGAGTGGGGGTAGAGCACTGAATAGGCTAGGGGTCACACCAGACTACCAACCCTAATCAAACTCCGAATACCATTCAATGAAACACGGCAGTGAGTCTGCGAGGGATAAGCTTCGTAGTCGAGAGGGAAACAACCCGGACCAGCAGCTAAAGTGCCTAAATGCCGCTCAGTGGAAAGGATGTGGGATTACACAGACAGTGAGGATGTTGGCTTAGAGGCAGCCACCATTTAAACAGTGCGTAATAGCTGACTCATCGAGTGATCCCGCGCCGAAAATGATTGGCGATCAAGCGGCATACTGAAGCTCTGGATGGCATTCTGATTCGTCAGTTTGTCGTGGTAGGGGAGCATTGTTAACGCATCGAAGCTGGATGGCGACTGAAAGTGGAGTGTTAACAAGAGAGCATGCAGACATTAGTAACGAGAAGGCAGGTGAAATCCCTGCCCGCCGTAAACCCAAGGTTTCCTGGGCCACGCTATTCGTCCCAGGGTTAGTCGGGACCTAAGCCGAGGCAGAGATGCGTAGGCGATGGACAGCAGTTTAATATTACTGCACCACCGAAACTTAAGCACAGAGGACGGGGTCGAAGAGAGGACCTGCCGATTGAAAGTGGCAGGGGCGCAAGCTGACGGGGCGGTTCGCCAATCCGGATTCTTCAAATCGATCTCCAAGAAAAGTCTGTGTGTATGCTAAGGTGCCCGTACCGCAAACCGACACAGGTGGGTGAGTAGAATATACTAAGGCGTAAGAGTGAACCCCCGTTAAGGAACTCGGCAATCTAGCCCCGTAACTTCGGGAGAAGGGGTGCCCCCTTTGGGGGGCCGCAGTGAATGGGCCCAACCGACTGTTTATCAAAAACACAGCACTCTGCCAAGACGCAAGTCCAAGTATAGGGTGTGACACGTGACCAATGCGGAAAGATTAAGGCAAGCGGTTAGCCGCAAGGCGAAGCTGTGAACCTAAGTCCCCGTGAATGTCGGCCGTAACTATAACGGTCCTAAGGTAGCGAAATTCCTTGTCGGGTAAGTTCCGACCTGCACGAATCGTGTAACGAGTTGGGCGCTGTCTCAACGGGGTGCTCAGTGAATTTGTATTGGCGGTGAAGATGCCGCCTACCCGTGGAAGGACGGAAAGACCCTATGCACCTTAACTGTACTCTGTCACTGTTGTTTCGGTTTTCATGCTCAGCGTAAGTGGGAGACTTTGAGGCAGCCCTTTCGGGGGTTGCTGAGTCGTCAATGAGACACCACCCTTGGGGATTGAAACATCTAACACCGGTCCCGTGAATCCGGGCGGAGGACAATGGCAGACGGTCAGTTTTACTGGGGCGGTATCCTCCCAAAGAGTAACGGAGGAGCGCGATGGTCGGTTCAACCTGGTTGGCAATCAGGTGATGAGTGCATTGGCATAAACCGGCCTAACTGTGAGACCTACAAGTCGAGCAGATGCGAAAGCAGGTCAAAGTGATCCGGCGCTTGAAGATGGAATCGGCGTCGCTCAACGGACAAAAGGTACGCTAGGGATAACAGGCTGATTTTGCCCAAGAGTTCATATCGACGGCAAAGTTTGGCACCTCGATGTCGGCTCGTCACATCCTGGGGCTGGAGAAGGTCCCAAGGGTCCGGCTGTTCGCCGGTTAAAGTGGCACGCGAGCTGGGTTCAGAACGTCGCGAGACAGTTCGGTCCTCTATCCTCCATGGGCGCAGGAAAATTGAGGGGTTCAGTCCTTAGTACGAGAGGACCGGGACTGACGCACCTCTGGTGTTCCAGTTGTCTTGTCAAAGGCATCGCTGGGCAGCTATGTGCGGAAGGGATAAGCGCTGAAAGCATCTAAGCGCCAAGCCCATCCCAAGATAAGTTTTCCCTGAAGGATCGTGGCAGACTACCACGTCGATAGGCTGCGGGTGTAAGCTCAGCAATGAGTTCAGCTTAGCAGTACTAATCATCCGTTCGACTTAATTCTCTTCTTTCTTATTTCTTACGTATTTCCTCCTGTATGCAGATATCAGCGAACCGAAGCGGTTTCAGCCGCCGTGTTCCTTGAAGTGTTCATTTTCGCTCCGGATTTTGCCTGAGGGCCCCCGGAACCGCCGCAGACAATCGATTGCGTCGTTTCTGGTGACCTTAGCGCAGTGGAACCACCCGTTCCCATCCCGAACACGGAAGTGAAACGCTGCAGCGCCGATGGTAGTTTGGCTATAGGCCTTGCGAGAGTAGGACGTTGCCAGGATAATGAGCCTGTTTTCCGAAAGGGAGACAGGCTCTCCTTTTTTCACCCATGGATCTCCAGTATCTCACTGACAGCGCGGCGGACTGCAAAATTCTGGAAGAGTTGCTCGGGCTGGCGCTCAAAACATCCGCTGCCGCCAAAGAAACATCAGGGCCGCTGCAGATTCTCGATCTGGCTTGCGGACCGTGCCGTGAAATGGAGTCTATTTCCACCGCACTCAGGAAGTCGGCCGTCCGGAACGGGCGGCCGGTGCGATTTGTCGGAGCCGACATTCGCGCCGCGGAAATCGACGAGGCGCGTCAGCGGGCCAAAGTCCTTGTCTCGCCGGATTTTTCCGCCGAGTTTCTTCTTGAGGATTGCTCGAAAATCCAACAGCACCACGAACTGGGGAGCAGCTTCGACATGGTGTTCCTCCGGCATCAAAACTACTGGAATGATCCCGTTGTTTGGCGGGGGATCTTCAGCCGGGGACTTGAACGCCTTCACGATGACGGCGTCCTCGTCATCACCAGTTACTTTGACCGGGAACATGCGCTCGCGATC
>DASZQB010000029.1:0-250818 GCA_035550135.1 Verrucomicrobiales bacterium | reverse complement strand
TCGGCTCGCCACCGGTGAAATGGAGGAAGCGGGTGGCGTTTTCGGCGAGATGCAGGATGTCGTAATCCCGTCCTACGATGAGCGAGGCGGGCCCGAATGGCTCGATGAGCTTGAAATGCAATTCCTCCCACGAGACGCGCTGTCCGTCTTCCTTGACTGCCTCACGCTGAAACGAATGACCACCGCGAAACGGGAAGGGTACAATCACAGGACCGGTCTTACCGCGATGCTGAGCCTCCAGCGCACGCAGGAGGGTATCTGTTCCCATGGGAGCGGGCAGAGTGGGACGCAAGGCAGCGCGGCGGCAGTAGATCCGGTGCTTTTTATCGACGACGGTGAAAAGGGAGTCGCTTTCGTCGAGCGATTCGGAGGTGCCGAGGAAAAGGCGTCCGTGCTCGTTGAGCGCGAAGTGAAAGATTTCCGTGGTGCGCCGCTGCGCGTCTGCATTCAAATAGATGAGCAGATTCCGGCAGGAAATGAGGTCCAGACGGGAGAAGGGCGATTCCTTCACCAAATCGTGAAGCGCGAAGAGGACCATTTCCCGAAGCTCGGAGCGCACGCGGTAATGCCGGTGCTCCTGCGTGAAGAATTTCCGCAACCTCTCCTCCGAAACATCGGCCACGATGGTTTCCGGGAAAAGGCCGTCGCGGGCCTTTTGGACGGCGTGTTCATCCAGGTCGCTGGCAAAGATCTGGATGCCTGGAGGGGAATCGAGCGTCCGGGCGTACTCCAGGAGGAGGATGGCGATGGAATAAGCCTCTTCGCCGGTGGCGCAGCCCGGCACCCACACCCTGACAAAATCACCCCGTCCCTTATTTCGGAAAAAAAACGGGATCTGTGCCGCGAGAGCTTCAAAGGCCTCGCGGTCACGGAAAAAGTTAGTGACGCTGATGAGCAGGTCCTGCAAGAGCGCGGTGGCTTCTCCAGGGTGAGTGCGCAGCAGCAACAAATACCCCGCGAGGTCTTCGACGCCGTTGACCTGCATTCGGCGTGAAATGCGGCGCAAAATAGTGGCCCGCTTGTAGTAGGAGAAGTCCCGCCCCGTGCGGGTGCGAAGAAACAGGAGGATTTCCCGCAGCGCCGATTCCTTGTCCGCCGGTCCGGCTTCGGGAGCCGCACCTGGCTGAGGACCATCCTCCGGCGGAAGTTTAAGGCGCGTGCCGTTTTGACGATAGGACAGAAGGCGCGACGGAATTTGCTCCACGGGAAGCACCCAGTCCACCATGCCGGTGTCGATCGCCGCGTGCGGCATGCCGGTGAAATCCGCCTCCGCCGGGTCCTGGGCGATGGTGAGTCCGCCGCGCTCCTTGATGCGCTTGATCCCGATAGCGCCGTCGCCATCCGCTCCCGACAACACGACCGCCGCCGAATGCGGACCGTGAGTATCCGCGAGGGTGCGGAAAAAAAGATCGACCGCCACGCGGCGTCCCCGTTCATGGTTGAGCTCCGTGAGCTGCAGCCGGCCATCCATTGAGGAAAGGTGCTTTCCAGGCGGAATGACATAAACGGAATCCGGCAGGAGCTTCACCGAATCGTAGGCCTGGATGACCTGCATGGAGGTGGATTTCTGCAGCAGTTCGGCGAGGATGCTGTCGTGCTCGGGTGAAAGATGGACGACGACCACAAAAGCCATGCCGCTGGTCGGCGACATAAGGCTGAAAAACCTTTGCAGCGCATCGATACTGCCCGCGGAGCCGCCAATGCCCACGACTGGAAGCATGGATAAACCGCGCGTGGGCACGGCGTTGTCGATTTCGTCACCGAGTTCCTCTTCGGCAGCGTCCGGTGCTTTTTCCCGCGAGCCTTCCTCCGCTGAAGGTTTCATTTCGTCGTCTTCAGCAGTCTCGGGGGATTCAGTCATTGGGCGTGGCAGCAGTCGTCCGCAGAGGCGACGATGGGCGGGAAAGAGATCAAGTAAACAATGAGTTGCCACTTCGTAACTTGCATCCGACTGATGCATGAATGGGTCCATTCCTGCCGGGAACGGGTACGCAAGCGCGCTGAGCGATGCGTAAAGATGTGGCGAGAAAGTTCTTTTGAAGGGCACGGCGAGTGTCTAAGCTGGACGCAGTGAGTGAGAATGCCGAGCCGTGGAAGAAGATAGAGTTCGTTTCCTCAACCAGAGACCCTGGCCGGGCGCTTCCGCTTGCCCGGGAGGAACATGCGGGTCTCGTCAGTGCTCTGAGGACTAACGTCATTCCTTTGCTGGAACTGACGGCGACACGGTTTCTTGCAGACGGGTGGTATTCGGTGAACGTGCGTTCATACGGCTCGCTGGCGGGACTTTACGTCGAGTGCATTAACCCTCCGATTCAGGCGCGGCTGAGATTTCAAGTGCATGAGTCGTTCGCCTCCCTTGTCAGGCGCGACCCGGTTTTCTGGATGTTCATTGTTTATAACGGAAGTGATATGGTGGAGGCAAAGCCAGGCCGTCTCCCTGGCGCGGACGATGCCGCGGGCCTGGCGAAGATAGCGGAGGATTTTGTAAAGGCGTGCCGGGCCGCCCGCAGCGGGCTGAACAGCCGCATCGCCGCTTATTTCGAGGACATGATAACCCTCGCGCTGGACGGCGAGAATCTCCAGACTCCCTCGCCTTCCGGGAACCTCGTCACGCTTGAGTGGGGCGAGCCGGATCTCATCCGGGCGATCGTTCTCCCGATGCTGGAACTCGCGGGCAAATGTTTGGAGAAACGGTTTCCGGTCTGGCGGGTGAAGGTGGACAGGCCGGGAGGAGACGGCAGCCGGTGCCGTCTCGCGATCAAATCGATCACCCGGGAAACGGTGTTGAGTTTTTCGAAGTACCGCGACGCCGGCGGGGAAGCCGTGATTTGTTATGAAGTGATGTCGGACGGACGGAGGTCTCCGATGGAGACCATCGAAATCATCGCGGACGATGGCTTTTATTTTACGCCTGCCATCGCGCTGGAGTCGGTGGTGGGCGAGTTTTTGTTTTCAGTGGTGTTCATGGCGGCGGCATCCGAGTGTTGATGACGGTGCAGGAGCACCGAAAGCGATGCGGGCCGGAGAGAACGCATATAGATGTTAGGGATGGAATCCGCCCGCAGCAAAAGCGAGTGGCCTTCGGCACACGTCGCTCTACTTACATTCCCGTGGCAACGAAATGCTGTGAGAAAATCCAAACTACTAACAGAGCTGACAGGGATGTTCGCCGGGCCCGATGCGCGGACGGCGCTGCTGATTACGAATTGCGCCGCGGCGTTCTTCTTTCCAGGATTGAGGAAGAATAATGACCGCGCCTTCCGAGACTTACGACGAGGTTCCCTACGAGAGCTACGCTTACCCGCAGTCGCACCCTGACAACCTTGCGACGATTGCCACACTTTTCGGGATGGAGCCGCGGCTGCTGGACGGGGCGCGTGTTTTGGAAATCGGTTGTGCCGGAGGGGGGAATCTCCTGCCGGTGGCGGCGGCGTATCCGCGGAGCGGGTTTGTGGGAATCGATATTTCACCGCTTCAGATTGCGCAGGCCCAGGCGGGCGTGGATGCACTGCAGATGCGCAATGTGGAACTGCGCGCGATGGGTCTGGAGAACCTGGGTGAGGCGTTTGGCACGTTCGACTACATTATCGCCCATGGTGTGTATTCCTGGGTGGCCGCGCCGGTGCGGGAAGCGCTCATGGCGCTGTGCGGGCGGCTGCTGAATCCGCATGGCGTGGCTTACATCAGTTTCAATACGCTGCCTGGTGCCCGCACGCGCGACACGCTGAGGGAAATGGCGGGTTATCACGCCCTCAATGTCTCCGATCTCCGCGATCGTATTGGGCGGACGCGCGCCCTTTTCGCGTTTCTGCAGGACGCGTGCGAAAATCGTGAGGACACCTGGGCCGTGTCTCTGAAAGAGGAGCTTTCCCAGATTGCCGGCGTGAGTGATTCTTATATCGCACATGAGTATCTGGAAGAAGCCGGAAGGCCTTTATACTTCCATGAGTTTATCGATCATGCCCGCCGGCACGGTTTGCAGTATCTCGGTGATGCAGAGATGCAGACGATGTCATCCGGCGACTTTCCCGCATCTGTCAGGAACAGTCTGCGCGCGATGGCGGGAAGCATCGAAGAAGCCGAACAATACAGTGATTTTGTGCGAAACCGCGCCTTTCGCCAAACGCTGCTGTGCCGCGACAGTGTGGCGTTAAAGCGCGCCATTTCTCCAGAGACGCTGCAGCGGCTGCATGTGGCTTCGTCGCTCAATCCAGTGAGCGGGGACGGGACGGGCAGCCGGTTCCGTGACGCGAGGGGCATGGTTTTTGAGATTCCCGATCCACTGACGCGGGCGGCTCTGGGGGCGCTGCGTGACGTCTGGCCCGAGTGTGTGAAGTTTGAGGCGTTAGGGAAGATTGCCTCGCAGCGCGCCGCGATTCCCCTGACGCCCGGGCAATCGGCCATTCTGGCGAAGGGACTCCTGACGTGCTACTCCTCCACGCGGGATCTGGAGTTCCGGCTTCATCCAACCCTCTTTTACCCTGAGGTTTCAGAATTTCCCCAGGCCCGGAACATCGTCCGGTGGCAGGCCACGCAGGGGTCCCGTGTGGTCAATGCGCGGCATGAGAATGTTTTGCTCAGTGCTGAGGAAAAAGCGTTGCTGCCATTGCTCGACGGCACGCGCAGCCTTCCGTCACTGGCGCGGGAATTTGAAAACGCGCCAGCGATTCTGGAGCACTTTGCGCGGGTGGCGCTGCTGGTTGCGTGAGCCGTTTCCTTTGTCACGGAAATATCAGTAGAGTGAGTGTGCCGAAGGCCACTCGCTTATGCTCAGGCGGCGTGAGACAAAAGCGACTGGGCTTCGCCACAGTCACTCTACTGCCGTTGTTGTGCGGTGACGACGTTAGGACAGGCCGTATGCGTTCTTCCCGGACGGTGAGAAATACAGGTTATTGCTTTTTCGCGGGCGTGCTGGGAGCGGAGGAGATGGCGAAAGGAAAGGGTTTGGCGGGCTGTTTGCCGAGGAGTTGGAGGTCGAACCACTCGATCATACGGGCGTTGTCCTCGCCCATTTCCTGCCATCCGCCGTGACCGGCGCCCTGACGGATGAGGACATCGCATTTGGCGCCCACTTCGCCGCAGCGTTTGAAGAAACGATGGGCCTGAGAGACGTGGACCTGAGCGTCGGCATCGCCGTGGACGATGTAAACGGGAGGCTGGTTTTTGTTGACCCAATAAATGGGGGAGACGTCGCGGCCCAGTTTTTCGCGGCCTTCGGGCGTGGTGGATTTGGGGCCGAACGCGGCGGCGTAGGCTTCAAGGCGGCCAATGCCGACTGCGTTGTCGCCATCGGCGAACCAGTTGAGGTAATCGGTGGGCGGATAAAAACACGCGACGGCCTGAACGGCGCTGCTTTCACGGTCGATGGGATCGGCGGCTTTCGGGTCGCCCGGCCCGCCGCGCGTGGCGAGCATGAGACTGAGATGCCCTCCGGCGCTGCTGCCGGTGACGCCGAGTTTCATCGGATCGACGCCGTATTTCACAGCGTTAGTGCGAACAAACCGGACAGCGCGATTCAAGTCCGCCACGATTTCCTCCACCTGGAAGCGCGGCTGTGATCCGTGAACGACAACGAAAGTGGTGTAGCCGGCCTTTGGCCAGCCGCCATCGCTGATGCCCTGATGGTTTGATTTCCAGCCGCCGCTGATGATTTTGATGACACCCGCGCCGTTGGGTTTGGCGGGTTTGTAAATGTCCATGGTCAGGGCGACGCCGTCGTGTTTGGCGTAGATGACGTCACGGATGCGTTCGGCGTCCTGGGCGCGGAGAGCTGTGAGGGAGAGGAGGAAGAAGGCGAAAAGTGTCAGGCAGACGGGTTTCATGGGATGAGCGGAAGGTTAGCACTTTTGGTGAGAACGACGAACATCTTTGCGACGGTGTTTGGAAATGGAAGGTGTTTTGACAGGGCGGAAGCCTTTTGGAGTGCGGCGGGAGCCGAAACGCAGTGCAGGCAGCCAGCCGCAGGCTGCCCGAAGGGCGAGCAACGCGAGGCAACCGATAGCGCCACGCCGCTTTCGACGATACGCGCGTCCTGGACAAATTAACATTCGCATCGGCGGTTTTTGTGAAAACGGGCGGGCTTCGTCGTCCCAAAGTCCAGCGCCAAAGCGGTGTCGCGCTAACGCTTGCCACCGCAGTCCAAAAGCTTCGCTCCGGTGCACTATGCCTCGATTTTGGGTCCGGCTCTGTCGGCCTGGGAAACGCTGGAGTCTTGAAGGAATTGCAACTGCCGGACGATTTGCCGGTCGCGAAGCGCGGAGAGAGCGGAAGGGTCACGGAGGGACCAATCGTAAAATCCGCGGCCAGCTTTCATGCCGGAGGAACCGGCGCGCAGGCGTTTGGTTAGGGATTCGGAAGGGGCAGCGTTGGTTGCCAAATGCGGGAAGAGATACCGCTCGACACTTTCGACGAGACCGAGACCCACGAGGTCCATGTTTTCCATGGGACCGAGTACCGGGAGGCGCAGGGCGAAGGTGCCTTTGACGACGCGGTCGATGTCTTCGGGCGTGCAAACGCCGGCATCCACAAGAGCGAGGGCCTCGCGCCACATGGCGTGCATGAGGCGATTGCCAATGAAGCCCGGGACATCCGCACAGCGGACGGGCGTTTTGCCGATTTGCTGCATAAGAGCAAAAGCGCGATCCGACTGGGCGGGCGGCGTGTTAGTGCCGGCGACGATTTCGACGACGGGGATGAGATGCGGCGGATTCCAGAAGTGTGCGCCGACGAGCACAGACTCCATGCCGCTGCCGGCGGCCATGTCCGTGATGCTGAGGGCGCTGGTGCACGACATGACGAGCGCGCCGCGCTGACGACAGCTTTCCAGACGGCGGAGAAGGGCGGTCTTTTGCGCCATGTCTTCGACGACGCATTCGAGCACCGCATCTGAAGCGGCGTCCACAGCGGTGAGATCCGGCTCCAGTTGCAGGGAGCCCTTCGCACCGGGGGCCGGGAAATGTTCCGTTAGGAAAGCGTCCACCGCTGCCATGGCGGGTTTAGCGGCTTCGAGGGCTTCCGTCCGTCGGGTCCAGAGGGATACATCGAAACCGGCGCGCTGGAACATGACGGCGGCCGCAGCACCCATTTGGCCGGCCCCGAGGATGCCGATGCGATGGATGGGGGGGAAGAGCGGGCGAAGCGGTTGAAGGCTCGATCATGTTTAAGGCGATGTCACGACGGGTCATACTCCTACTCCTACTCCTACTCTTACTCACGGGGTTTGGGAGTAAGAGTAAGAGTAAGAGTAAGAGTAGGAGTAGGAGTAGCAGTAAGACCCGCCGTCAAAATCCGTGGTCGCCTGCGCTACTCCGTGAAGTCGGTCTTTGGCTCCTTGAGGTCGAGTTCCTTGATCCAGATGTTGCGGTAGCGGACGTCGTGGCCTTCGCATTGGAGCTTGAGACCCTGCGGGGTGTCGGTGATGCCCTTCCCTTCATCGTTGCCGCCATCGACACCGGAATTAGGACCACCGTGCACTTGATTGATCGTTTGGTTCGTGTGCACTTTCTTTCCGTTGAAGTACATGCTCACCTGGGCCTTCTCCACGAGTTTCCCGTCCTTGAAGCGCGCGGCGCGGAAGACGATGTCGTAGGCGTTCCACTTGCCGAGGCCGGCAAAGCACTCGTAGGGGGAGTTGGTTTCGTTGATGACGGCGCCCATGCCGTGTTTTGATTTGTCACCCTCACAGATCTGAATTTCGTAGCGGTTCTGAAGATACACGCCGCTGTTGCCGCCTGGTTTCGTGACGAGGAATTCCACGTGGAGGCGGAAGTCCCGATAGGTTTTTTTGGTGACGATGTCCGCCGCGCCGTATTTGCCTCCGGCGGCTGCCGGGTCGTCGGTCATCAGCACGGTGGCACCTTTGTCCACAGGGTCATCCACGATCTTCCATTTGATAGGGAGCGAGGACGCGAAGCGGGGTCCCTGCCAATAGGTCCACTTTTCGTCGAGCATCTTGCGGGTGCCGTCGAAGACGACCTCCGCGCCTTCCACCGGCTTCGCTCCGACACCGGTGCCGGCATAGACGGAGGAGAGAAAGCCGGTGAGGGCTGCAAAGGGGAGGAGAAAGCGAAGGGCGCGGATGTTCATAGGTGTGGAAGAATCAGCCGCGACTATGCGGTGCGCTTTCGCGGGGCTGCAAGCTTCGTTTCATCCGCGTTGGGATGCCCCATTTTTGGCCTTCACCGTTTTTGCGGACACGAAAAGTTTGCAAAGCGGTCGCCGGCACTCAGAATCGAACCAGCCCGCTGCCGGGTTCCCGTATGTGACGAGTTGGGGGTTTCTCGCTGCAACTCAATCCGGCACCGGGCGACTTTGTTAGTGACGGCACCGATTGCCTCACTTGTTTTGTCCATCCGGCGCAGGTGCAGGTTTTTCGACGCGGATTTTGAGCGACTTCGTCATCGCTTCCCCGCCCTCCAGTCTGAAGACGTTCTTCATTTGTTCCTGCTCTTCAGCTTTGCGCTGATCATAGACGGCGAGCTGCTCCGGAGTGAGGATCGATTCAACGGTCGCACGGTCGATGTCGCTCTTGTTGTTACCCCCCAGCAACGCGTCTCCGTCGAACTCAAATTCCACCGGCCCTCCGTCACCGATCGATGCGCCCACCGTGGCGAAGGCGATGGTGCCGGTGACATCGCCGGACGGTTCCTTCTTCGCAGGATCGGCCGGCGTCAGCTTTTGCTGAGCATAGGCCTGGAATAGTTTGTCTTTTTGCTCCTCGGAGAGGTTCAGTTCGTTGTTCAGCTTCCGCACTTTGCGCTGCGCATACTCCTCCGCTTTGGCGGTGCGCTGCTCCTCCTGGGAACGGGCGTAGTCGGCCTGCTGTTCAGGAGTGAGCAGGGTTTTCAGGAACTCGTCCTTGCTCTGACCGCGTTTGGTCACCTCCGCGGGCGCTCCCCCTTTCATCGCCGCCTTCAATGACGTGTGCTCCTGTTCCTTCCGTTCCGTCAAAAACTTCCGCAGCGACTCTTTTTGCTCCGGAGTCAATTTCAGCCGCAGAGCGACACGATCCACTTCCCGGCTCACTTCGCGCTCGGCGTTTTTCCGCATCATCTCCTCGATCTGTTCATCCCCGAACGGCGCCCGAATCATTTTCGCGGCCTTTTTGCCCTGCGATTTTATCGGGTCGTTTTCGATGCTGCCATCGTTTCCTTCTTTGGCGGCCTTCAGTTCCTTCTCGAGCGCCTGGACGCGCGCGGCGAGTTTCTCCTCTTTTTCAGAAGTCCGCAGCGCAGAGGCTACTGGTTTCCCTCCCGTCGTTTCCCTGGTTTCAGGCGCTTCGGACGACTGAATGAGCCACATTGCAACCGCCCCGGCGGCACCGCCGGCGACAAAGAACAGAACGGGAGTTTTCATAACGGATGCGCGGAAAGCGCCGGGACCCTGCGGATTTATCGCCGCCGAACCGGGAATTTCATCCGGGAAATTCGCATTAAAATAACCTTGTCCTGAGGGGATGCTCCTGGCAGTATGGTGGAAATTGCTATGAAAACACCGATCGCGGCCCTGTTATTACTCGCGGGTTTGGTTCCATCGTACGCGGGCGTCATCGCCCTCGATAATCCGGTGGGCACCGGCAATCAGGTGTTCAGTGGAAGTGTGGGCATGGATTTCGAGACCGGACTGGAACCGGTGGAGATCACCCATTTCGGTGCGTTTGATTCAGGTCAGGACGGTTTCACGACGGCGCGAACGGTTTCGATCTACGACCGGAACAATACGGCGGTGCCTTTCGCCACCTTGACGATTCCTGCGGGTGCCTCATCCACGCTGATCAATGGCAGCCGTTTCGTGCCCGTGGCTTCCACGGTCACTTTGCCGGCTGGGTTCAAGGGCAGCATCGTGCTCAATGATGTGAGCGTGGACTCCATTCGGAACAACGGGGTTGCGGCACCGCCGCCGGGTCCGCTCTCGACCATCAATAACGGAGGCGGCCTGCTCCGCTTCGTCGGCCTTGGACGGTTTGGGGGCATCGGGGTTTATCCCGGCACCGTGGACGGCGGGCCTGCGAATCGATACCAGGCCGGCACCTTCCAGTTTCAGGCAACGACGACCACTCCAAAATACGTCGCTTACAGCGTCGCCTCCGGCGCGGTGGGAGCCCAGAATTTCGGCGGTTCTATAGGAATGGACTTCGATGTGGGCGGTTCACCCGTCAACATGACGCACATCGGAGTCTTCGACAGCGGGCAGGACGGCATCAATGGCACGCTCAACGCGTATATCTATAACCGCGACACCCAAACGGTAGTCGCCGGTCCGTTCAGTTTCAGCGGAGCCGGCGATACTTTGATAGGAGGAAGCCGTTTCCGCGATATCGCTGATGTGACGCTTCCTGCCAATTTCCACGGGTCTGTGGTGGTGGACGGCTATAATGCGGCGGAACTCCTTTTTAACACCGGCGGCACCGTCCCCGGAGGCGCGAGCGCCCTCGGAGACGGCAACGGCCTCCTCACGTTCACCGGCACGGGCCGGTTCGGCAATCCCGGAGCATTTCCCGCGACGGCCGACGCTGGCCCCGCAAACCGCTATGGCGCGGGCACGTTCGCCTTTCAGGTGCCTGAACCCGCGAGCAGCATGATCCTGCTGCTGAGTACCGGTCTTTTCGCCACCGGGCGGCGGCGGACGCGCCCATAAACCTCCGTGCTTGAGGAGGACATTAATGGATGCGCGGGCTCAAACACCGCTTTTCCTCCATTCACCATGAATGCGCATCCATCCTGTCCAGACTGCTCCGATTCGTCCCCGCTCACGAACCGCCGTTCGTTTTTGAAGACCTCCGCCGGCCTTCTCGCCGCGAGTGCCCTGCCGGTGATTGGCGAAGAGAAGCCAAAGGCCACCGGTGAAACCCTAACCACTCAGCTTTACAAGAGCCTCACCGAAGAACAGCGCAAGAAAATCTGCTTCGCATGGGACAATCCGCTGCGCTCCAAGGTGGACAACAATTGGATGATCGTTGCCGACTCCATCGCCGATCTCTTCAAGCCCGACCAGCAGGCTCTCATTCACGAAATCTTCCACAGCCTCCACAGCGAGGAGTATAAGAAGATCGTCTATGATCAGGTGGTGCATGACAGCGGCGATGAAGGCTTCGACAAGAGCACGGCCATCGCCATTTTCGGCGAGCCCGGCACCGGCAAATTTGAACTCGTCCTAACAGGTCGTCACGTCACGCGCCGCTGTGATGGCGACAGCATCGAAGGCACCGCGTTCGGCGGCCCCATCTTCTACGGTCACGCCGCAGAAAGCTTCAACGAAAAGGCGGACCATCCTGGCAACGCCTACTGGTATCAGGCCAAACGCGCCAACGAAGTCTTCAAAGCGCTCGACGGCAAACAGCGTGAGCAGGCCATGATCGCCGACGGCCGTCCTGAAAAAGGCACCGACACCGTGAAACTCACCGGCAAAAAGGAAGGCCTCTCCGGCATCCCGGTGGGCACCCTCTCCGCCGACCAGAAGGATCTCGTCAAAAAAGTCCTGGCCGATCTGCTCGCCCCCTTCCGCAAAGCCGACGCGGACGAAGCCATGAAACTCATCACCGCCCGCGGCATTGACGAACTGCACATGGCGTTTTCAAAGAAAGGCGACATCGGGAACGACGGCGTTTGGGACGTGTGGCAAATCGAGGGCCCGAATATGTTCTGGTACTTCCGCGGCGCACCGCACGTGCATGCATGGGCGCATATTAAGGCGTGAACCGGCTTCGCCGGAAGCACCAAGCACCAAAATCCAAGCACCAAAGAAACACCAAGCTCCAAAAGGAGCGTTCCGGCGCTTCCTCCGGTCTTGTTTTGGTGCTTGATGTTTGGAGCTTCTTTGGTGCTTGGATCTTGGTGCTTGGTGCTTTTTTAGAGGTTGATATTCGAGACATCGACGCCTTCTCTCCCCTCCATGCCCCAAACCTCCATCACTCTCGTCAGCCGCGGACAGGCCATTCGTCATCACGGACAGGTCTGCATTATCATTGAGTTCAATCACCGGACGCCTCCTAACAACCGGGCCTACATTCAGATCAAGCTCAAGAATGTGCAGAACGGAAAGGTTTCGGAGGAGCGCATGACGCCTAACGATTCCGTGGACCTTGTTCACACCCAGCATGAGGTTTATGAGTATAGCTACGCGGATGGTGACGGGCACCATTTTCTGCATCCGCAGACCTTCGAGGACATCATCGTCCCGGAATCGATGGTGAAGGACATCAAAGGCTACCTCGTGGAGAACAATCGCTACACCATTCTCTTCACCGACGGCGCCGTCGCCGCCGTGGAACTGCCCGCCAGCATGGAACTGGAGGTGGCGGACGCTCCGGAAGGTGTGAAAGGCGACAGCGCGAATAACAATTACAAGTCCGTCACCATGACCACGGGCCTTGTGGTGCAGGCGCCGCTTTTCATCAAGACGGGTGAGCGCCTGCGCATCAATACAGAGGACGGAAAATATCTCTCCCGCGCCTAAGCGGATTCGTTAGTCGATCCCGCTCATCTCGTGCCGCTGCGGCAGATTTAGCGTGCTGCGGACTTCGGTGATGGCGAAATCGTGGCGCTTCCTTCCGAGGAAGCATGACACCTTCGTGTAGCCTGCGTCCTCCAGCGCGTCGAGTGCGCGGTCGAAGTCTGCGGCGACGCGGCGCGGCGTGTGGCTGTCGCTGCCGAGCACCACGGGGATGTTCCGCTCACGCATCATACGCAGCATTTGCGGACCGGGATTGAATTCCGGCATCGCCTTGTTGAGACCCGAGGTGTTCAATTCCATGGCCACACCCGTTCGCGCGATCCGGTCGAGACACGCTGCCAGGTGCTCTTCGATCATTTCAAACTGCCACAGGCCCGGCTGGAGATTCTTGACCAGGTCCGGATGCGCCAGAGTATCGAACAGCCCGGTTTCCGCACTTTCCGCGACGTGTGAAAAATAGGTCTTCTGAAACGCGAGGAGATCGCCATTGAAGAACCGCTCCTTGTAGTGCCGGCCGAAGAAATGCACAGACCCGAGCACGTGGTGAAATTCGCATCGTTCATTGAGTTCCTCCACCCACCACTCCATGCCAGGGAAAAAATCCATCTCCATTCCCAGCCTCACGTCCAGCCGTCCGTGGTAGGCCATTGCCGCGCGCTGCACGAGAGCGATATACTCATCGAGTTGATCCACGTCCATGCGCACCTGCGGCCACCAATTGTCAGGCATGGGGCTGTGACAGGTCACGATGATTCCCTTCAAGCCCCGCTGAAGAGCGATCTCGGCGTATTCCTCGGGTTCACCCTCTGCGTGTTTGCAGAGAGGCGTATGCATGTGGTTGTCGTAATACAAAGGGCGCTGCTGCTTCGGGATCATGCTGCTAAGAGGCCGGGGGCGTAGTCGGGACCGGGGTAATAAAATTACGTTTCTGAAAGGCAGTGTCGAATGGAATAATTGTTCATGCAATTTTCACAAAATACTCGGAGCCAGGGGTTTCCGGCAAAAAAAATGGGGACAGGGGTGCGGGCCGCTGCCATGCTTGAATTCTCACATGTCTGTCGCCGCCCCTCCTCTCGCTGCTGATTTCCTGACGTCGCTTCGTGCCATCTTTCCGCCGGACCGGCTGCTGGCGGGGGAGGCGCATATGACCGCCTATGAGTCGGACGGTCTTACGGCCTTCGCGGTATCGCCGCGGGCGGTGGTCATGGTGGAAACGCAGGAGGAAGTCATCGCCACGGTGCGCGCCTGCGCCGAACATCGCGTGCCCTTTGTCGCCCGCGGCAGCGGCACCAGCCTCAGCGGGGGCAGCGTGCCCGTGGAAAACGGCATCGTCATTGCCCTTAACCGCCTTAACAAAATCCTTCGTCTCGATCCTCTGCAGCGCATCGCAGTGGTGGAGCCCGGCGTGGTGAATGTGCAGGTGACCAAAGCTGCCGCACAGTATGGGCTGATCTATGCGCCTGATCCCAGCAGCCAGCAGATTTGCACGATCGGCGGCAACGTCGCCTTCAATGCCGGGGGCGCGCATTGTTTGAAGTATGGCATGACGTCGAACCACGTCATCGGCATGAAATGCGTACTCGCAACGGGAGAAGTGGTGGAACTGGGCAGCGAGAGCACGGAGTCCGCCGGTCCGGATGTCACCGGCCTCTTCACTGGCAGCGAGGGGCTGTTCGGGATCGCTCTGGAAATCACACTGCGGCTGCTGCCGAAGGTCGAGTGTTATCACACGGTGCTTGCGAGTTACCCCAGCACTGAAGCCGCGGGCGATGCCGTCGCGGCAGTGGTGGCCAGTGGACTGTTGCCGGGTGCCATGGAAATCATGGACCGGCTCGCCATGGACGCCGCCGAGGCTGCTGTCGGCGCCGGTTATCCGCCCGCGGCCGCGGCGATGCTCATCGTGGAACTCGAAGGCCCGCGGGAGCAGGTGGCTCTCGAACGCGGGAAACTCCAGGAACTCATCGTCAACAGTGGCGCGCAGACCATTCACATCGCGCGCAACGACGACGAGCGACTCAAGATCTGGAAAGGCCGCAAGTGCGCCTTCAGCGCCGTGGGTCGGCTCAGCCCGGATTTCATCGTGCAGGACGGCGTCGTTCCCCGCCGCCGGCTCGGAGAGGCTCTGCGCGGCATTGGCGAAATCGCAGCCCGCCATGCCGTTAGGATCGCCAACGTTTTCCACGCGGGCGACGGCAACCTGCACCCTCTTATCATGTACGATGGACGTGAGCCCGGCGCTTACGAACGCGCCGAGGAAGCCGCCGCCGAAATCCTCCGACTTTGCACCCGCATGGGCGGCAGCATCACCGGCGAACATGGCGTGGGGATGGAGAAACGCGCCTTCCTGCCGGACATGTTTTCCCCCGCCGACATCGCCATGATGCATCGCATCCGCCACGCCTGCGACCCGGACGAGATCGCCAACCCCGGCAAGATGTTCCCGGACTCCGAAGCCCCTGCCCTTCGGCAGCATGGATTGCATCCGCTGGAGAAAGCAGGGGTCGTTTTCAGAGAATGATGTGCCTGTCGCGAAGCCGGACCTATTCCGATCAGCTTATTGTCCCGGGGGCATCGCTTCCTCCAGAATCTCGACCGGTTTTTGGTTGGCACCGAGATCCACTTCCATCCTCACTTTATATTCTCTCATCGTGTTCAACAGCATCATTTGGGATTCGTAAGCGTATTTCGCAGCAGAATATTCCGACGCTTGTTGCCGTAACTTCAGTCTTTCTGCGGCACTTTTTCCAGTATCCCCCTCCGTCTCCGGATTCGCCCCCTCTGCCGACAGGGGCTGCGTGTCCACAATGTTATTCTTTTTCATTGTCTCCACCATACTCAGCCTTGCGTCCTCCACTTTGGTCCGCTGTTCCTGGATTTTCAAATCGGTATTCGTCACCAGTCGGCGAACCCTTTCGTCTTCGAGTTCCTGTCTCCTTTGCTCGTAGGCAACGCGCACGGCATTGGCAAGTTCGGCACCGAGCGCCGGATCGGAATCCCACACTGTCAATGCGACAATGTCCGTGCCCTCTTTGAGCGAGGCTTCTGCTGACTCGCGCAATTTGGCGATCGCCGCGCCCAGGGAGATTTTCCACCGGGTGTCAAGGCCCTTAACCTTCACCACCCGCTCCAGGACGTCCCGTTCGGTCAGAATGTTCACTTGCGTGTTTAGCCAGAAAGCGAGTGTCTGCACTTGCGGCGCCCCTGGCTCAAGCGCTTGCGAGGGCAATATCCGGAACTTTGTCGTCGCTCCAGATCCCGACCTCCCCGCTCTTCCCCACAGATTCCATTTCCCGTTTTTCGTCAATTGATGACCCGTCAACGTACCGGCTCCAAAAAATGCAGCCGACACAAAAACGCCAATAATCACAGAAAGAGGGGATAACTTCATTCCGCCGGGTGATAGCGCCGCACCCTGGGATGCTCAAGCCCCGATTCGCCGACAGGGAAACCTGCCTGAAAATCCGGACTCACCCGCGCTTTTCCTTTGTCGAAGCGCTGTTAAGATCGAACTCATGAAAATGCGTCTCGTCCCTGTTTCCGCGCTTTGCATTTTCCACCTGCTGACGGCTGCGGGGGCGCAGGAACCGAATGAAAAGGCCCGGCGTTACTACGATACCCTTCTCAAGCGCCCCGTGCCAGGGGCGGTATTTGACCGCTTCTACAGCGCCTGGCTGGACACGGCCACGCTGGAGGAAATGGAGAAATTCCTCGTGCGGTCGGCGAACGCCGCGGACGGAGACAGCGCCGCCCGCATGGTGCTGGCGTTTTATTACGCGAAGCAGAATGAGCACGCGAAGGCTGCAGCGGAGTTTGCGAAGGCGCTCGAACGCGATCCGGGCAGCGCAGAAGCCTGGCAGCAAAAGGCGATCGCGGAATCAAAGCTGCTCAATTTCGCCGCCGCCCTCGCCTCACTGGAAAAGGCACTGGCGGCAAATCCGGCCAAACCACTGCAAATTCAACTCATCCAGTTCAAAGGCCGTCTGCTCGCCCGCGATGGCCGCACCGAGGAGGCACTGAAGGTCTGGCGTGAGTTGCTGGCGGATTCTCCGGGCGATGCCGCCCTGCAGGAGGACATCATCGAACTTCAAACCGCGGAGGCGCTAAACAAAGAGGCGCTTGCCACCGCTCAGGCGCTCCTGGCACAGACCACCGACGCCTATCAAAAAGTGCAGCGCCGCCTCCGCATCGCGGATTTGCACGCGCGCATGGGCGACCGGGACGCCGCCATCGCCGCCTGCACGGAGTGTCTTGATGACACGGGCGCCGATTCCTGGCTGGAGAAGGAAATCCTTGCGCAGATCGAGCAGATTTTCCGCCGCGATGATGCGGTGGCGGCGTTGAATGCCCATTTCAGCGCGCTGGTGCAAAAGCACCCGCAGCGCCTCACGCTGCACCGGCGTTACGCGTATTTGCAGTCGGAAAAAGGAAATGTGGACGGCGCGGTGAAGACATTCGAAAACATCCTGAAACTGGCCCCCGGCGACCGCACGATCCGCGAAGATTATATCAACCTTCTCTCTACGGGAAAAAGGACGGCCGAGGCCGTAAAGCAGATGGAGGAACTCATCCGCGTGCAGCCGGCGGATGCGGAATTGCCGGCGCGGCTTGCGGAGCTTCAGTTCGAGGCCGGCAACACCGCCGGAGTCACCGCAGCGGTGGAACTGTTCCTGACAAAGTCTGATCAATCGGAAACCGCGTTGATGCGGGCCGCCGCGCTGCTGGAACGCTGCAAGCAGGGCGAAGCTTCGCTCGCTCAATACCGGCGCGCCGTGGAGAAATTCCCGGCCAGTGAGGGAGCCCACGATGCTCTGGCCGTGGCTCTGCACCGCAACGGTCAAAAAAACGAAGCCGCCGCCGAGTGGCGGAAGATGGCCGCCGGTGCGGACAAAGCGCGGCTCTCCAATGTGGCCCGCTCCGCCGCCACTCGCGACGAACACGAACTTGCATGGGAACTCCTCTCCGCGCGCGCCGGAGAGTTTCAAAACGATCCGGTTTTCCTAACGCAACTGTGCGACGAAGCCTCGCGTCTGGAGAAATACAGCGACGGGCTGACCCATGCCAAAAAACTGGTTAGTCTCGCGAGGGACGCCACCTCCATGGAAGCGGCTTTGGCGATCGCCATCCGCATGGCCCAGCGGGCGAAGAAATTCGAGACCCTGCTCGCCGAACTGACAAAGGCCGAATCGCCGCAGGATCGCTGTCTGCTCGCGGAATTGCTGGAGAAATCAGGCCGCCGTCCGGAAGCCGAGGCGGCGCTGGGTAAAATTGCAAAGGAAGCGCCGGACCTTGCCGCCTCCATGCGCGTGCGGCTGTTCGCGGGCCGCGGAGACGACGCTTCCGCGGCGCAGGCATTGCAGGCGATGGTGGAGGGGCCGGGAGGTCAAAAAGCGGCGCACGTGCAGCGGCTGGTGGAACTCTGGACGCGCGCGAACAAGCCGGAGGAGGCTCTGCGCTGGATTGCCGTGTGGAAGAAGCTTTCGCCCGGCGCGCCGGCTCCGTGGCAGCGGGAGGCGGACCTGCATGCGGAAGCCGGACGCAACAGTGAGGCCCTGAAAATTCTCCGTCAGGCATCGGCACTTTTTGAAAACAATGCCGATCTCAAAACCGCGCTCGCTCAGGCGTATTTCAACGAAGGAAAGCACGCCGACGCCATGCGCCTCTACACGGCGATGTACGAGGACGCCAAAGACACGCCTGACAAAGTGCGCCTCGCCGGGGAACTGGCCCGCACCGCCCAGGCCGCGGATCAAATGGATGCGCTCATCGAATCATTTGAAGAGCGCCGGCGCGGCAATCGCACCTCGCTCGCACCGTTGTTGAGCCTTGCGGAAATCCATGAAATCAACGGGAACGCTGAAGCCCGGCGCACCGTGCTGCTGGAAGCCGCGCGTCTGGCACCGGGCAACGCAGACGTGCGCATGGAGATCATTCGCAACGCGGAGGTTGACGGCCAGTGGGATTACGCCATTCAAATGATGCGGGACCTTGCAGCGTCGGACACCACCGCAGGAACGCAGATGAAACTGGTGTCGCTGCTTTTCAAGGCGGGACGCAATCAGGAGGCCATGCAACTCATGTCGGGTCTTGCCGCTTCAGGTAAAATCGATGCCCGCCGCGCCGAAACCATCGCCATTTCCCTTACCGGAGCGAGATCATGGAGAGAATGTGCGGAGTTTCTCGAGCCTCTTATTACCAAATATCCTGCCGACTATCGGCTCGCATGGCTGCACGCCGTCGCCCTTGAGGAGTCCGGCAACCCGTCCGCGGCCCTAACGGCATTCCGGCGCTTGATTGCATTCCCAGGCGACAACTCCGGCGCTGCAGTTCCTCCCTCCGTCGCGAAAGCAGCCGGACGAATCCTTACGGGCCGGTCCGCTCTCACGGTGCAGTTGCGGGACACGCTGCTGCGCCTGTGTCCGGAATACGGAGACATTCTCAAATTCAACGCCGCATCGACCGCGGCTTACAGCTACAAAAGAGTCCGCGCCACCACAGTGAATTCAAGAAACGGCGCCACGACAAGGAGCACCAGATATACTGCTGTTTCGCTTCCCGCCTCCGTCGAGGATTTGAGATACATGTTGATCCCTCATCTGAGAGCGTTGACCAGAGACACGGATACGCGGGATGAGGTCGTCGCTGAAATCGAAACAGCGGGCGTGCGCCATACAGGGTTTTTGATGGATATGACCTCCAATATTTCCACCACCGGCTCGACACGGATTCCGCCGGTGAATCTTTACACGGCAAATCCGGATCATCCGGCCGCTCAGGCGTATTTCGCCTCCTACGTCATCTTCGGAAGTCAGACGGAGAACGCGCAGATTTACGAACTTGCCGGCAAGCTCCGCGACACCCGGCCTGAACTTGCAAGGCTGCTGGCCATGTCGCTGGCGGGCAGTGAAGAACGGGATCACATCAACCTGTGCCTTGAAGCCACCAAAGAAGCGCTCGCTCTGGCCGGCACGGATCCCGCCGCCAAACTGGCGATCTGGAGACTTCTGATCATCAGGCCGACCACCGTCGTCACCACCACCCCCCAGGGCGGACGGCAGACGGTTCCCAAAATGAATCCGGAAGTAGTGGAAGCTATCCGGTCGAAGTTGAAAACGTTGTATCGTACTCTCGACCGGTCTGATCCGCTGCGCGGAGCCGTGTTTGCGGCGGTGGCGGACGTTTTCATCGCGAAAAAAGAGTATGCGGAGCTCGTCACTTTTCTTGATGAAGAGATGGCGATCGGTCCTCCACCCGCGGCAAGTACCTCTATTCCGATCACCAGCGTTGCCGTACGGAGACTTGTCATGTCCTCACCCGCGGACAGAATCCGGTCCCTTGGCTTCCCGGTGCGGCCCGGCAGCGATTTTCCCGCCAGCATTACCGGCGTTCTGGACGCCAGGACCGACATCCTGACCGGAGTCGTCGTTTCCCCCCAAAAAGGCTTGTCGATTCCTCAAACCATTCTCGGCCCATTGCTGTCCGGAGTGAAAGATCCCGTCCTCCGCATGCTGCTGGCCTCAAAGACAGGAACGCGGAAGATGATGGCCGAAGCAGGCGAAGCGCTGCTGGCCCTTGAAAACCCGTCCTTTACCGCGTCACTGCTGCTCGCAGGCTGGCTGGAATCGAAAGATGCCATGGAGGAAGCGGCCGCGGTTCTGATGAAGGCCCCCGCGGCGGCCACGAGTGCGGATCAGTGGTTGCTGGATGGTGCGCGGGTTTCCGCCGGACTCGATGCCGTGCAGGCCGCAGGAGGCAAAGCGGATGAAACGTCCCTGGTCATCAAATCCGCGCGGGAGGCCGCCCTGCGCCTGCTGGGGGCACAGATCCAATTCGACGCCCGCGTTCAGGCTTCTCTCAGAAATACCAGTTCCACGGGCGCACGCATTGCTCAAATTCCGCTCAGTTCCACCAGCAGCCAGCAAATGGCTGATGCGCTCAAAACCCTTGGACTGAATGAGGATGCCAAGCGTTATCTCGCTCTGCGTCCCAAAGCCGGCGCAAAAAATACTCCTGCCCCGAAAGGTTCCCCAAAAAGAATTCAGTTGCCTGCTCCAACGCCGAACGCCACGCCGCTTCCAAAGCCCTCTCTCCTCCCTGCCCCGCGGAAGTGAACGGTAATTCCGTTAGCCCGTAATTCTAACGCTTCGGGAGGAACACACGGCTTTTCCTAACATTGTCACCGCACAACAAATTGCAGTAAAGTGTGGCGAAGCCCAGTCGCTTTCGCCTCCCATGGGCGCAGCGAAAGCGAGTGGCCTTCGGCACGCATCGCTCTGCTGATATTCCCGTGACATACAAAATCCTGCCCGGAAATTCAGGTTAGTGTCTGGCAGGATTGACTGCCCGTCAGGCCGAAGCGGGCACTTCCCCGCCCCGTACGGCACACACTTCCACCGGGTGATCCCAGCCCTTCACCGCATGAGTGCCCAAACTGGGGAACTTCATCAAACCATTCTCCGGCCAGCCTCCGGCAAAGTGAGCACTGACGATCAACGGCTCCAGTTTTCTCGTCAGGGACTCGATGCGAAACGCAAGATTCACGTCGGCTCCAAGGAGCGTGTAACTGGACGGTCCCAGCCGGCTGAGCGCCGCCTCCCCGCTGTGCAGGCCGATGCCGCAGCGCAGCACAGAGCCGTCCGCGAGACGCGTTACTGCCTGAGCGTCAGCGAGCATGCGGGCCGCCATGAGAGCCCGGGTCTTCACGTCGCTCGAAACGCCCCTCCACCATGCGAACACACAGTCGCCGATGAACTTGTCGATATAGCCGCCGCACTCATGCATAACGGTGCGGCAATGGCTGCACCATGCCGTAAGAACGCGGCTGATCTCCGCGGGCGGAACACGCGTGCTCAATTCACTGAATCCGATCACATCCGCCACGAGCAGGGTTACCGGTGTTACCTCCGCGTGAGGACGGCCCACGAGGGTCATTTCCATCGTTTCCGACCCTTCGGAATGGCCGTGACTTCCCGGATCGCGGAACACGTATCGGGCCGGGCCGAAACTGATCTCGTCGCCGTCCCGCAGCCTTGTGCTCACCGTGGCGGGCATGCCGTTAACAAAGGTGCCGTTGGCGCTGCCCATGTCCTGCACCCACCACGCGCCGTCCCGTTTTCGCAATGAGGCGTGTTCCCGCGAGACGCCGGCATCCTCCAGACGCAGGCGCGCCGTCGGCCCGCGGCCCACAACCGCGAACTCCTCCAGCGTCAACCGGGTTTCGGTGCCGCGTGCTTCCAGCCATGCCGGTTCTGATGACATCGTCCGGAGTATGACGGCTTCCCCGGTGGCGTCAATTCAGTCTGACGCCTTCTCCTTTGTGGAATCCTTAACCATTGCCCCGGCAGCCGGAATTGCTAAGGTCCCGCGAAATTTCCCCGCATGTCCAATCCTTACGACGACCCGGCGGCCCTCAAGTCCCTCCAGGACGCGATCTATCGCGAACGCATTCTTCGCGCCCGCAAAATGACTGAACAGGAGCGGCTCGCCGAAGTCTTTGAACTCTCCGATTTCCAGTTCGGCCTCATGCTCGCCGGTGCCATGCACCGCCTCGGCACCACCGACGAAGCCGAAGGCTGGGCCGAAGTCCGCCGCTGGATGGACCGCCTCGACCGCGCCCGCGACCACGGATTTTACGTTAAAGAAAAGCCGGCGGGAGTATGAGGCTGAGGGGAAACATCATTCGTCTCGTTTTCCCATTCTTCCCTGCCCTGCGACTATTTTCGACATCGAGGACAGATCTTCCCCTCGAAAAATGCGCACAAAACCCTTTGACAGCGAAGGGGTTTAATCACCGAAGTTCTCTATGCCCCATCCTCTTGCCCTTTCCCGGCCAGCGCGCTTTTCAGGCCGCTGGTCCAGAGAATCTCCGGGGCCAAATTCCCCGTCTCCGGTACCTCGGGAACGGCGGAGGCACCCCATTTCCGGATTTTCGGTTTCGTCATTTCCGCGCAGCGGATTCGTATCACTTTTTCCGGCACTCAAACCAAATCAAGCCAAATCAAGCCTCTTTTTAAGGGAACCGCCGTTAAACTGATACTTTCACTCCACTAAATCACCTGACCCCTGCGAACAGCATCACTTACCCGCCTGACCCTGCGTTTGTCTCTCAACATTCCCTTTGCCCCCTCGGCAATCCTTCGGAATGAATGCCGATTCCCTGCCTCCGAACCTCCTCTCATGTCCCAAGAACCAGCCGCTGCTCCTGAACGCGAATCCCTCGACTTTATCCGCGAAATCGTCCGGGACGACCTGCAGTCCGGCAAGCATCCACTCGTGGTCACGCGATTCCCGCCGGAGCCTAACGGCTACCTGCACATCGGGCATGCCAAGAGCATTTGTTTGAACTTCGGCCTTGGTCTTGAACACGCCGGGAGCCGCACGCATCTGCGCTTCGATGACACGAATCCGGTGAAGGAGGACATCGAGTACGTGAACTCCATCATGGAGGATGTGAGGTGGCTGGGTTTTGACTGGGGAGAGCACCTTTACCACGCCTCGGATTATTTTGACCAGATCCACGCATGGGCGCTGGAGTTGATCGGCAAAGGCCTGGCTTACGTTTGCGACCAAACGGCGGAGGAGATACGCGCGTTCCGGGGCACCCTGACGGAAGCGGGCAGAAATTCCCCGCACCGCGATCGCAGCGTCGAGGAGAACTTCGATCTTTTCTCGCGCATGAGAGCCGGGGAATTCGCCGAGGGGTCGCGCACACTGCGGGCAAAGATCGACATGGCCGCGCCAAACATAAATCTGCGCGACCCGGTGCTTTACCGCATCAAAAAAGTGCCTCATGACCGCACCGGGGATAAATGGTGCATCTATCCCACCTATGACATGGCGCACGGATATTCCGATGCCATCGAGGGCATTACGCACAGCATTTGCACGCTGGAATTCGAGGCCCACCGGCCGCTGTATGAATGGCTGATCGACAATGTCAGCTCTCCGCACCGCCCGCGGCAGATTGAGTTCGCGCGCCTCAACCTGACCTACACCGTGATGAGCAAGCGGAAGCTGCTCGAGCTGGTGGAATCCGGACTGGTGGACGGCTGGGACGATCCGCGGATGCCCACCATTTCCGGGCTGCGCCGGCGCGGTTTTTCACCGGAGGGCATCCGCAGCTTTTGCCACAAAATCGGCGTCACGAAATTCAAGAGCATGACGGACGTAGGCCTGCTGGAGCACGCCGTGCGCGAGGAATTGAACAAGTCCTGCCCGCGCTACATGGGGGTTTTGCGCCCTCTCAAAGTGACCATCACCAACTGGCCGGCCGGGCACACGGAGGACATCGAGGCGGTGAACAATCCGGAGGATCCCTCCGCCGGCAGCCGGATCATGAAGTTGTCAGGCGAACTCTTCATAGAGCAGGACGACTTCATGGAGGACCCGCCGCCGAAGTACTTCCGGCTGGGACCGGGCCGCGAGGTCCGGCTGCGTTACGCATATAATATCAAATGCAACGAGGTCATCAAAGACTCGACAGGCAAGGTAATTGAACTGCGCTGCACCTATGATCCCGACAGCCGTCATTCCAGTCCGAAGAAGGGAAGCGCCGTTATTCATTGGATCAGCGCGCCTCACGCCGCCTCTGTGGAGGTGCGTCTCTATGACCGGCTCTTCAATATCGAAGACCTCGACGACATCCCGGAAGGCAAAGACTACCGTGATTTCCTCAACCCGGACTCCCTAACCATCCTGCACGATGCCAAAGTAGAACCTCTTGTGAAAGACCAGCCCCCCGGGGCGCGGTTTCAGTTTGAGCGCATGGGGTACTTTTGCATCGATACAAAATACAGCAAGCCCGGCGCGCCGGTGGTCAACCGCGCCGTCACGCTGAAGGACACCTGGGCGAAAGTGAAGGCGAAGGGCTAGAGCGCAGGGAGCATTAAAAACTCTTCTCTGGACATTCCATCTGCGGCAAAGAACCATCCGGCCAAATGTCATTCAGCATTTCCGCCCGCCCGTCGCTTCTTTGGACGGTGCGTGTCATCAGCTTCGCCGCGCTGTCAGTGTGTCTTTGGCTCTTCAGCCGCAAACTGACGGGAAGCATCGACAGCGTGGCGGGCTGCGGAGGCGCGGGCGGCTGTTCCGATGTCATGGGCGGCGCGTGGTCCCAGTGGTTTCACATTCCGGTGACCGTTTTGGCCGCAGTGATTTACCTTGGCGTGCTGGTGCTGACGCTGCCCTCAGTGCAGGTTTCGCTGGGGCGAACGGGAGATCAACTGCTCGCCGCGGCAGGCGTCATCCTTGCCGCGGCTGCGGTTTATTTTTTGGTGATCCTCGCATTCGTGGAGAAGCAATTCTGTCCCTGGTGCCTCGGCCTGCATATCGCCGGCCTGACAGTGAGTGCTCTCATTCTCACCGATGCCGTCAGCAAACAGCGGAGCGGCGCGCGAGGCCTGCTGGAGGCGGCCATGCTTACGGGTTTCATGGCCATGTGCGTGCTCAGTGCCGGACAAATCTGGGGACCCAAACCGGACACCCATCTCATTACCTCCGGCGGAGTAACTGCCGCGACACCGTCTGTGCCTCCGGCTCCCCCGCCTCCCTCCACCGGCGCCGCACGCACCGTCGGATTTTTTGAGGGAACGCTCAATCTCCAATTCGACGCCGCCGGTTTACCGCTTCTGGGCGCGCCGAACGCACGTATCATCCTGGTGGAGTTTTTTGACTACACGTGCTCCTCCTGCCGGGATCTCTCGGGCGATCTGAAAGCCCTGAAGAAAAAGTGGCCGGATGTATTTGCAGTCATCGTTCTTCCGGCGCCTCTCAATCGCATGTGCAACCCCTTTCTTAAAGATCAGGTGCCCAATCACGAGGGCGCATGTGAACTGGCAAAACTTTCCCTGACGCTCTGGCGCGCGAAGCCCGCTGCCTTTCCCCAATTTCATGAGTATCTTCTTTCCCTGCCCCTGCCGGCCACTCCGGAAAAAGTTGAAGCCGCCCGCAGCCGCGCCAACCAACTGGCAGGAGGTGCCGCCATGGCTGAAGCCGCAGACGATCCGTGGATTAACAGCCGCCTTGTGGAGAACATCAGCACCTTCCAGCGCCTCACCGAAACGAGCATCAAAATGCCAAAGCTCCTCCTTCGCGCCGACAGGATGTTTCATGGCACCGCGCGGGATGCGAATGCCTTCATTCAAGCCGTTGAAAAGGAGTTTAATCTGCAGGGACAGGGCTCATCCGTGGTTTCCAAGCCTCAATGAGCGAAGCCGTCCGCTCGCTCAGGGACCTTCCGGGGAGTTTTTAGGGAAATTCCCTATTCTAAACCGGAAATCTAAACTTTTTGTTTCCCTTAACGCGTAGAATGATGTAATTACAAAGCAAAACATTTATGAAAACGCCTACCCTCCTGTTTTCCCTCCCTTTTCTGGTGAGTGTCCTCGCCGCACAAGCTGAAACCAAGTCCGATGCTTCGCGGACCAGCGGCAGGGTGGGAACTTCACTTGTTGCCGAATCGCTGAGTGCGAAATCCCTTTGGAATCCGCCCGGTCCGCCAGCGTCGGGGACCTCTGTCACGGCCACAGCTTCCACCGCGGCCCCTGTGCCCGAACCCGATCCGCCCATGCCCGTCCTTACCGCCCCCGCCGTCAGCACGGAGAATGGCGAAATCACAAGGGTTCGCATCCGGGGCAAGTATCGAAGTGTGGAAGTCATGACCGACCAATTCCACGTGCGCCGGAAGGACGGCTCGCAGTACGTGGCGAAGCTCGGCGGGAAGCGGGAATTGGGCGAAGTGGAGCAGGAAGCCCGGAGCGTCGAAAAGCTCTCGGGAGACCGCGCCGACATTGTGGCTTATGTTCCCGGGCGTCCGAAGACGAAGCAAAACAAAATGCTGATCACCAGGAGGGTTTCCGTACAGCTTGCCGACGGAGTGAGACCCTCGGTCTTCGCCAAAGAGACGGGTGCCATCCGGGCACAGCGTCCGTCATTTGCTCCGGACGCGCTTGTGTTGACCTATTCGTCCGCGTCAGAAGCCGTCCTGGCCACTGAACGGCTTCGGAAAATGACCGGCGTTTTGAACGCCGAGGTCATGGTGGCTTCGGTCCGCAAACCGGAGTTTCTTGCGGGGGATCACTATTTCAGCGGCGGCGGTCCTGGCTACTCGCCGGTTCCGCAAACGGACAATGTGGAAACCTACATCCGGTTTCTGCTCAGCACCAGCGGCTACCAATGGTGGGCAAACAACCGGGCCACTCCCGTCGGGCCCGTCAACTCAGTCGCTGCGCGGGTGGACCTCGGAGATTTTCCTCCTGTAGCCTACGATCCCGCTTTGCCTTCCGTGCACGGTGAGCAGGCAGACATCCGTCTTCCGGTCGCATGGGAGAACCTTGGGTTCCAGGACCAGCCTGTCACCGGCCGCAACAAAAAAATGCTCATTGTGGATGACGGAATCCTCAGGACGCACGAGGACCTCCGCAACGCTGTCGATCTGAACGGACAGCGCCATTACAACTTTTTCACTGACGAGTTCTCCCCCGACCCTGTGGATCCCACGACGGACTCGCATGGCACCTCCCTTGCGGGCATCGCCGGAGCCCGGAGAGTCACGGCGGACCCGGCCAACGATAACGGCATTGCTGGAGTGGCACCGCTGGTCATTTTCCACGGTTCCGTGGCACTGTGGGAATTTTTGGACGATCTGGATTGGGCGCAGGCGTTCGCCCTCGGAAGCAAGCTGGAAGATACGGACAAGGATAATGACTATCTCGATGAGGAACGGTCGGGCATCCTCGGATTCGATATTTGCCTCAATGCCTCCAGCGAGAGTGGATCGGGAGATGGTGTCGATCTCTTTCCGGAGAGCTGGCTGTGGAAGCGCTCGATTCGTTTTGGAGCCACGAAGGGACGCCAAACCAACGGCGTCATTTTCGTGACCTCGGCGGGCAACGGAGGCGACGGGCATAACGACACAAACCTTAACGAAATCAAGAACTGCATCTACCAAATCCCTGTAGGCAGTTGCACCGAACTCGGACGGCGCGTCTCACGCTCCAATCCCGGAGCCAACGTCGTGTGTGTCGCTCCCTCATGGGGAGATGAGCTTCCTCCGGTCTTGAACTGGCCGGGAAGTCCTGGCGGATCATTCGGAAGCAGACCCTTCCAAAAGGATGCGCCCATCGGGCCGGATGACCTGCCGTTCGGCTGGCGGCGGCGCACTCAGGGAATCGTGACCATCGATTCCCAAACCAACGACACCTACAATTTTAACTTCAACGGCACTTCTCCCTCGGCGGCGATGGTGGCTGGCGTGGTGGCTCTGATGCTGGAGGTTAATCCGAACCTGAGCGCCCGCGATGTGAAGGAAATTCTGCTTCGTTCCGGTCGTGTGATCAACGATGTGCGCGTCAACCACAACGTGACTGCGGTCCGGCCCACTCAGTGGCGCATGGCCCGCACAGGCCGGCCGATGCACGACGTTTTTGGCGCCGGCCTTATCGATGCGAACAAAGCGATTCTAATCGCGAAACAGTGGCCCTATCTCCCTCCCAATCCCCTTCCCGCCCGAAAGCAGGACGTGGAAGCTCCTGATTTCGGAAAAACAGTGGCGAGCCGCAACACCGAAACGGGAGGAATTTATTTCCCGATTATTAGCCGGCAGCCCATCCCGACCAATCTCATCCCCAGTCCGCCTGGTTCGCGTGAGCCATTTCTGCCCGGGTTTCCAGTCGAAGTGCTGGTGCCAAGCCCGCCGGCGGGCATGCGTCTTGAACACATCGAGGTGCGGGTGCAATTCTATCATCAGCGCCGCGGCGACCTCATGATCAAACTCGTCGCCCCTGGCTCCTCGGGTTGGGAAGCCGGACGCGAAATGGAGAGCATTCTCTACGCTCCTCACCGGGACGACTACACCGAAAGCCGCTGGCACAACACCGAAGAGGCACTGCGTGACCCGACCGACTGGACTTTCACAACCGTACGCCATTGGGGCACCGTGGTTCCCCCAAATACGGTCGGCAACTGGAAGGTCGTCATCCAGGACATGGTCAGCAGAAACAGGACCGTGCCGCTGCCCGAAGTTCCCGCCAGACCAAATTCACCGCCGCCAACGGCTCTCGACGTCAACGACCCGATCTTCGTTCCCGTGGACAATCCCACCGACAGCAATGCTCAACTGCTTGCGGGCGTCGGCATCACCTATCACGGCACGTTTGGCAAAAAACTCGGCATCGACCCGCCCGTCGTTAAATCAAACAGGTTCAGACTGGCTCCCTCCACCGAACTCAAGAAGTTCCAACTGGTTGCCGAAGGTTTCGGCGTCGGTACGGAAGGAGACCGGCTTTTCCCGGTGACAAACTGGGACTTTTTCGACCCGTCGCTGATCGTGCCGCTGCAACCCAGCCATGTGCCGCGGGAATTCTTCGAGTATTATCCACCCGCGATGGCTCTCGATCCGGAAAAGCCGGACGAGCTAACTCCGCTGGACCCTCCCGGCGGGCTTGACTTCTGGCCGAACCAGCCCGCGTCACCGGAATGGCTTCCCTGGCTCTTTCCCCCGCCTCCGGAAAGCGGCCCGCAGGGAGGTCTCGTCAGTCAGCCGCAGTGGGTCGTCGAGTCCGCAGATCACACCATGCTGCAGATTCGCGATCCGAAAAATAACGATCCGGCGACAAACGTGATTTACGCCCGCCTCAATCGCCTCACCGGCGAACTGGCGGTCATTCCGACGAATCGCGGAAGATTCCATGTCAGTGTCTTCGCTGAAAGCCTGCTCGGAATGAGTCAGCCGAAGGATCTGGAGATCACGATCGCGCCTCCCGGTTATGCCAACTGGATCGGCCTGTTCTTCCCGGGGGCCGACGCCTCGGTTACTGCTTTTGATGCTGATCCGGACGGAGATGGAATCATGAACGGGCTCGAATTCGCCATGCGCCTTGATCCGTCTGTGCCCGAAGCGGAGCCTGTTCCCTCCGTTGCCGTGGACGGCAACGAGGTGGTCTTCACCTACTTCGACGATACCATCGCCACTGACAGCCTGTTTTATTTCGCTCCGGAGACCTCGACAGACATGGAGACCTGGACGGAAGCCGCTCCTACCGTCATCGAAGAGGCGGACTTCGTTCGTAAAATGGAACTGCGAATCCCCGTCGCCGACGGTGAGCGCATCTTTATCCGGCTCAAGGCGCTTCAGACCCAGCCTGCTCCGCCGACGGAACCGTAAGTGGAACTCATGATTCGGGAGCCGCGTCCGATTGGGCGCGGCTCTTTTTGCTTCGGCCAAAATTCCCCGGGAGGGATTGATTGCATTTTGTCGCGAGCCCCGTTTAGTCAAAGAATCCGCGGGACCTCCGCCTCCTATTTCCCGACCAACCAATGAAGAAACTGCCGCTTCTCTGTCTAGTCGTTTCGCTGCTCACGGGAAGCGCCGGAGGCCAGACGACAGAGACGCCGCAACCGCTGCTTCCTCCTCAGCCGCCTGCCCCGCAGCCGGAAGCTCCGCCGCCTGCGACAGAACCGCCGCTGCCCGCCGTCCCGCCGCCGCCGCGCCAGCCTTCGCAACTGGAACTGCTGCGCGAAAAACTCGATGCCCTCGGCAATCTGCGCATCGACATGACGGATTTTTCCATTACGAAAGAGGGCGGCATCATCAAACCCCGCAGCGGCATGCTCCATTTCGAAGCGGACGGCATGGAGGTCTTTGCGGGCCGCGCGGAGTACATTGCCGCCACCGAACAACTTCGCTTTTCCGGGGATGTCGCCATTTACCGGGATGGCATCATCTTTCGCGGCGAGGAGGCCACTTATAACACGGCCACCAAACAGATCGATGCCACCGGCATGAGAACCAGCGTTGAA
The DNA here is from genome assembly GCA_035550135.1 of Verrucomicrobiales bacterium. Lineage (GTDB taxonomy): Bacteria > Verrucomicrobiota > Verrucomicrobiia > Verrucomicrobiales > V1-33 > V1-33. The sequence goes on along the minus strand of DASZQB010000029.1, from coordinate 220,575 downwards.
CCGCTGTTCTTCAAAGCCGCCAGCCTCAGGTCCACCGGAGGCGGGAGTGAAATTTCGGTCATCGATCTCGACTCGCCGGAATTCACCACCGAGGACAGCGAAGATCCGTCCTACCGCCTCACCGCAGACCACGTGAGCATCTATCCAGGCGACCGGGTGGTCTTTCGCAAGGTCAGAGTGAAGGCGGGCGAGTCCACGATCTTCTATCTGCCGGGCGCAACGCAATCGCTCGACGGTGAACTGGCCTACACGGTTATGCCCGGTTACCGCAGCAACCTCGGGGCGTATCTTCTCAATCAGTACAGCACCACCATCGGCGATCACAGCCTTATTAAGTACAAACTCGACCTTTATTCCGAGCGGGGTGTTGGCGGAGGCTTTGATCTGGAATCCCGCCGCTATGACCGCAATTCCAGATTCGGAAAGTTCAAGTTTTACTGGCTTTACGACAACGACCCGCAAACCAGCAGCTCTTTCTCCACTGCTTCGCGCGAGGACGTGGACAACTCGCGCTACCGCGTCAATCTCCAGCACCGCATCTACCTTCCCGGTCCGGAACAGGGCGACTTCTACGTCGATATTGACGTCAACAAGATCAGCGACGAGTTTCTTTACGAGGACTTTTTCCAAAACGACCTCCGCAACGATCCGCAGCCGGACAATTTCGTCAATTTCGTGAAGCGGGGAGACCGCGGCGAAATCAGTCTCCTGACACGTTTTCACGCTAACGACTTTTACGAATCGGACACGCGGCTGCCGGAATTCGCCATCGACCGCGTCCGTCAGCCGCTCTGGAACACCGGCTTGTTCTACAGCGGTCAGTCGAGCCTGGGCATGCTGGAGGAGCGCTACCGCGACAATGTGCCAGGCATTGAACCCGGTTTCTTCCGCTCCTATTCATGGAATGAGTTGTATTATCCCATGAGTTTTGTGGATGGAGCCATTTCGGTTATTCCGCGGCTCGGTGCGGGATATGCCGGTTATTCCGGTATCGAAGGTCCCGATCCTGACGACACGAGCCGCTTCATCTTCTCAGCGGGGCTCGACACTTCCATCAAATTCTCCCGCGTCTATGATGACGTGGTGATTCCCTCGCTCGGTATCGATGGCCTGCGCCACATCGTGCAGCCGTATATCAGCTGGTCTTATGTCAGTGCCGACGAACTCGACGGCCTCAACGGCATCGACATCCTGGTACCCACCACCCGTCCGCGCCCGCTGGAAGTCTCCAACTTCGCCGCCATCGACAGCCTTCACGACTGGAACATCGTTCGCCTTGGTGTGTCCAACCGCCTCCAAACCCGGCGCAACCGCACCTCCTTCAACTGGCTCACCTCCAATACTTACATCGATGCCTTCATCGATGATCCGGAGTATAACCGCGACTTCTCGAATCTTTATCAGGACGTCGAATGGCGTCCGGTGCCGTGGGGCAAGCTCAGCGTGGGCGCCCAGGTGCCCATCAGTGATCGCTACGGCAACTTCAGTGAGATCAACACCCGCGCCACCTTCATGCCGGCGGACTTCGTCGAGTTTTCCCTTGGGCACCGCATGCTCAGCGGGCACCCCGTTTTTCAGGACAGCAGTCTGGTGGATTTCGGCGCCTACGCCCGCATCAGCGAACGCTGGGGCTTCAGCATCTACGAGCGCTACGAACTTGATGACAATACGCTCGAAACCCAGCAGTACAGCATTCATCGCGACCTCACCAGTTGGGTCGCTACGCTGGGCGCCATCATCCGCGACAACCGCGAACGGGATGAGTGGGGCCTTCTCCTTTCCCTGACCCTGAAAGATCTCCCCGCAGTCCGCGTGCCGGTGGATTTTGACCCTCAGGGGGGCCGGCGCTAGGCATCCGCCCTGACACACGGACTCAGGACTCCATGCGCGCTTACATTCTCCGCCGCCTGCTCCTCGTCCCGCTCACACTGCTGGGCATCACGCTTATCGTTTTCAGTATCACCCGCTTCCTGCCGGGCGGGCCGCTGGAGCAGGCGATCCAGCAGGCTACCATGGCAGAAGGGCGCGGCTCGCGCTCCGCCGCATCGGGTGCCAGCACTCTCAGCAAGGAGCAACTGGAGCAGATGCGCATGAGCTTTGGCATGAACGAAAACATCGCCCGCGGCTACCTCATGTGGCTCGGCCTGATGAAACGCGAATACAATCCCCGCTTCGTTGATCTTGAAACGGAAAAGGACCGCACTCTCGTCCTGCTGAACACCACCGATTCCTCCGGCAAAGCCGCTTCCCTCAAAGCATGGATCAAAGGCAGGGACGGCAAGCCGCTAACACTTGAGTTGGAGGACGGCCGCGCGCCTGACGGATGGGATGTCCGCTACGGCAGAAACATGCCCACAGGCCGCGAAGATCCAAAGGTGGAATTCAAAACAGAGGATACCGCGCGGGCGGTCGTTTTTCAGCGAAAGTGGTCCGGACTGCTGCAGGGAGACCTTCAGGACTCGCTGATCTACGGCGACCCCGTCGCACAGGTCATTCGCGAGCGCCTGCCGGTGTCCATCTTCTACGGCCTCATCACCACGCTGCTCACTTACTGCATCAGCATTCCCCTGGGAATCCTCAAAGCTATCCGGCACCGCACGTGGGTGGACAACTGGTCCTCCGTTTTACTCTTCGTGGGATACTCTATTCCTGGTTTTGCGCTGGGGGCTTTGCTGCTTCTCTGGTTTGCCTTCCAGCGGGACTGGTTTCCCATCAGCGGTTTTGTCAGCTCCAACTTCGCCGAACTCGACACCTTTGGAAAAGTGAAGGATTTGGTGCACCACGCCGTGCTTCCTCTCATCTGTTATATGATCGCCGCATTCGCGCTGACTACCATGCTCATGAAGAACAGCATCATGGACGTGCTGGCTTCCGACTACATTCGCACCGCGGTCGCCAAAGGCTCTTCGTTCAGGCACGCCATCATCGGTCACGCTGTCCGCAATTCCATCATTCCCATCGCTGCCACTTTCGGCCAGTTGCTCGTCGCTTTGGTTTCGGGGTCGTTCCTCATTGAAACGGTCTTCGACATCAACGGCGCAGGCCTCCTTGGATTCACCGCGGCCACTCATGCCGACTACAACGTCACCATGGGAATCCTGCTTCTCTCCTCGCTGATGCTGATGCTGGGAAATATCGTGGCGGATATCCTCCTCGCCCTCATCAATCCGCGCATCCGTTTTGAGTGAGCTATGAGAAAGGCCGGCATCATCCTCATCGCTCTCGCGGTCCTGTCATGGATCTGCCAGTTCATGGGATGGACCGTTCCCGTGCTGAAGCTCTTCAGCATCGCGGGAATGACGGCCGGCCATCTCCTGCGCGCTCTGGCTGCATTGACCGGCGTATGGCTCGTGTTCCGGCGCCCGCCTCCCCCGAATCCGTTGTCCGCAAAACGCTGGAAGCGCTTTCGCTCAATACGGCGCGGCTATGTTTCCTTCATCCTCCTGTGCGTCCTCGCTGTTCTCGGCCTCATGGACACGCTGCTCGTCGGGAAGCGCGCCCTTTGCGTGCGCCATGGGGGAACATGGCACTTTCCCTTCCTCCTTGAGAAGCCGCTGTCCGGTAAGACCTTCGGATTGCCTTACGATTCTGAAACCAATTATCGCGAACTCCAGCGCCGCACCACGGCCGCGGACAACGGGGACTTCGTCATCCTGCCTCTCGTTCCGTACGATGCTGCGCTGGACACTCAGCAACAGTGGCAGAAGATCGTTCGCCGCGGTGACGGCCAATTTTTCGATCCCGCCAGCAACCGTCCGTTTACCGGCATCATCAGTACTTTCTACAAGGACAATCCCGAACTGCGCTGCCGCGACTATCGCGTGCGCCGCGGCGTCCTCGACGGCATCTCTTCACTCTACGACACCACAGGGTCTCTCGTCGAAACGGTCGAGTATCGCGAAGGCGTGGAGAAGTCCCGCAAAACTCTCGTGCAGACAGACGTTGCCGCTCTCGCCGCAAAGGAATCGGCGGAGTTCCGCCAATTGCTCTTCCCTCCCGTCGCGCCGGCATGGGACTGGGACACACGGCACTTTCTGGGAACGGACTCGGGCGGCGCGGACATCGCGGCACAGCTCTTCGCGGGCTTCCAACTGCAAATGATTGCAGCCCTGTTCTACTGCGTGTTTGTCTTCGGCATCGGAATCTCGCTGGGGTGCGCCATGGGGTATTTCGGGGGAAAGTTCGACCTCGCCGGGCAGCGGTTTGTGGAAATCTGGAGCAGCCTGCCTTTCATTTACGTCGTCATCATGGTGCGCAGCATGGTGGCGCCGGAGATTCACATTCTGGTGGCTGTCCTCGCCCTCTTCTCATGGATGGAACTGACCTATTACATGCGAGGAGGAACCTATGCAGAGAAGGCGCGGGATTATGTGGCAGCGGCCCGTCTCATCGGAGCCTCCACGCCGCGCGTCATCTTCCGCCACATCGTCCCCAACGTCCTCTCCACCCTCGTCACCAAGCTGCCGTTTGTCGTGGAGGCCCTGATCTTTTCTCTCACCGCGCTCGATTTTCTCGGCTTCGGTCTGCCGCCCGGCTCACCGAGTTGGGGAGCCATGCTCAAAGACGGCACGGCGAACATGCAGGCGCCGTGGATCATCAGCAGCGCGTTCAGCGCCATCGCAGTGCTCCTCGTTCTTATCACATTCGTCGGTGAAGCCGTGCGCGAAGCCTTCGATCCTAAAAAATTCACGACTTATCAGTGAGGCCCTGACAATGTCCTTTCAAGCCCCCTGCCGCCTCCTTCGCTCCGCCATCCTCGTGGCTGCACTGCTCTGCCTGTTCCTCACCGGCTGCTCGCGCGACCGCTCCGAGCGCTTTCCGCCTTACGATAACACTGAGGAAGTCAAAGCCTTCTACGATTCCAAACCTGACTTCTTCAAGACCGCCGACCCCGCCACCATTCCAAAAGACCTCAAATGGATTACCGGACTCGACGAGCCTGAAATCGGCAGCCCAAAAGCAAAAAAGGGCGGCACCCTCCACTGGTTCTCCGTCGAGTTTCCCTCCTGCATCCGGCACATCGGCCCCGGCGGTAACAACACCTTTCGCTCGGACCACTATGACGATATCAAGCTCTTCAGCGTCATGCCGCATCCCAACACCGGCAATTGGATGCCCGGTGTTTGCCGTGAATGGGCCATCTCGCCGGACCATCGGACCGTTTATTTCCACATCGATCCCGAAGCCCGTTTCAACACCGGCAACCCGGTCCGCACCGAAGACTTCAAATTCTGCTTCTACCTCGGACTCTCTCCCTACGCCCAGGACCCCTACCGGCAGAACCAGTTTTCCACGAAATACTACTCCGGCTTCACCACCTATGACGACCTCACCTATTCGGTGACTCTGTCGGAACCCCGCGCCGATCCCGTTTACTTCGCCCGGGATGTGGAACCCTTCGATCACATTTTTTACAAAGATTTCGGACCGGACTTCACCAGCCGCTATCAGTGGATCATGGATCCCACGACCGGCGCCTACGAGATACGCCCGGAGGATATCAACAAAGGCACTTCCATTACGATGCGCCGCCTCAAGAACTGGTGGGCCAAAGACCGGAAGTTCTATCGTCACCGGTTCAATCCCGACTTCATCCACTTTGACATCTTCAACTCGCCGGACAAAGGCTTCGAAGCGTGCAAGGCCGGTAAACTCGACTTTTTCCAGTACTATCTCGAAACCATGCCGGAGGTGTGGCACCAGAAAATCGAGGCGCCTCCCTATCACAATGGTTACATTGAAAAGGCCGAGTTCTACAACGACTGGCCTCTCTGCCGCGGACTGCATATCAACACGGCCCTGCCGCCTCTGGACAACCTGGACTTCCGCATCGGCATCCAGCATGCCATGAACATCCAGAAGGTGATCGAAGTGGAACTCAAAGGCGACGCCACCCGCCTCAACACTTATTCCGAAGGCTACGGACGCTACAGCAACCACGAGATCCGCGCCCGCGAGTTCTCTCCTGAAAAGGCCGCCGCCGCCTTTGCCAAAGCCGGCTATTCGCAGCGCGGCGCGGACGGCATTTTCCACAAGCCCGGCAAGCCGGACGACCGCGCCACCGTCGCCCTCACCATCCGCGAGCGTCCCAATGAACGCCGCTACGCTCTTCGCCTTAGAGAGGAGGCCAAAAAGGCGGGACTCGATCTGAAAATCGACGCTGTGGAAAGTACCTCCATGTTCCAGAAGGTCCTCGAGAAGAAACATCAGATGTGCCTGCTCGCGTGGGTCATGCAGCCGCCATACCCGCAACCATGGCAGGGTTACCACTCCGCCAACGCTTACGACAAAAAACCGGACGGCACCCGCACTCTCAAAACCAGCACCAACAATCTCACCTCGACCGCCGATCCCGAAATGGACGCTCTCATCGACAAGTACGACAAGGCCGGCACTCTCGATGAACTCGCCTCTTTGTATCACCAAATCGAACAGCGCATCTACGACCTCGCCTGCTTCGTGCCCGCATGGGAGACTCCGTTTCACCGCTGCATTTACTGGCGCTGGGTGCGCTGGCCGGATGACTACAATGTCCGCATCTCCCTCTTTGCGGCCCAGTATCACGTCTTTTGGATCGACGAAGACATGCGGCGTGAAACTCTGGAGGCCATGCGCACCGGCAAAACCTTCCCTGAGGTCAGCAAAGTGTACGAGCAGTACCGCACGCAGGACTAACGCCTTTCATGCTTCTCTCCGTCCAGAATCTTCAGACCGCCTTTCAGACTGACGAAGGCCTTCTCCGCGCCGTGGATGGCGTTTCCTTCGACGTTCCGGCGGGAAAAACCGTCGGCCTCGTCGGTGAATCCGGCTGCGGCAAAAGCGTCACCGCCTTCTCCATCAACCGCCTCCTTCCGCAACCTTCCGGACGTATCGAGGGCGGACGCATTCTCTTCGATGGCCGTGACCTCGCCACCCTTCCTCTGGAGGAAATGCGCCACATCCGCGGACGCGACATCGGCATGATCTTCCAAGAACCCATGGCCGCGCTCAATCCGTGCCACCGCGTCGGCAAGCAGGTCAGCGAAGTCTTTCTTCTCCACACCAAATGCTCGAAGAAGGAAGCCTGGGACCGCAGCATCGAAATGCTCAAACGCGTCGGCATCCCTTCCCCGGAAATCCGCGCCGCTGAATACCCTCACCAGCTCAGTGGCGGCATGAGGCAGCGCGTCGTTATCGCCATCGCCCTCGCGTTGCATCCAAAGCTCATCATCGCCGATGAACCCACCACCGCCCTTGATGTCACCGTCCAGGCACAAATTCTCGACCTCATGCGCGACCTCCAGCGCAGCATGGGCATGAGCGTCCTCCTCATCACCCACGACCTCGGCGTCATTGCCGAAATGTGTGAGGAAGTCGTCGTCATGTATGCCGGCCGCATCGTTGAGCGCGCCTCCGCTCTCGAAATTTTCCATCACCCCCGCCACGCTTACACCCGCGGCCTCCTCGCCAGCATCCCGCACCTCGACAGCACGCCCGGCACCCATCTTCCGGTCATCGAAGGCATGGTTCCCTCTCTCGACAAAATGCCTGCGGGCTGCCGCTTCTGTCCCCGCAACACTACCGCCCCTGGCGAGCCCCTCATCCAGGAGCGCCCCCCTTACATTGAGATCACCCCTGGCCACTGGGTCGAGCACTGCCCCCGCTGCGTGGTGTGATAAACCTCTTGCAATCCCCCGCTCCGCTCCATAGTCCTCCGCACGGTTCGCAGCACACGCAGAATTCGTTAACGGGTAGGTACCGAAGTGGCCAAACGGGGCAGACTGTAAATCTGCTGACTTACGTCTTCAATGGTTCGAATCCATTCCTGCCCACCACTTAAGCCTCAGGAGGATATGCGGCATGCCTGTCGCCGCCTTGATTATTGGTCTTTGAATTTGCTGCGAGGAATTACGGGACAAACGACGTGCGCCGGACTAGCTTCATTCCCTGTGGGCTAACGCTAAATGTCATTCCTGCTGATCTTCGCCTCAAGTTCAAGAGCCGTCGCCGTTATGGTCGTGGAGGGCTTGGGGGAGTGGCTTGGGAATTGGCACCTGTGGAAGCAGTACCCGCGCGCCACTGCCGGGATCGTGGCGGCACTGTTGCTGCAAACGGGAATCATTATCGGCCTGTTGCTCCAGAGCCGCCGCAGGCAAAAGGCGGAGGCGGAACTCCGTTCCAGTGAAGAGCGATATCGCGAAGTGGTCGAAAGCCAGAATGAGATGGTCTGCCGTTATCTGCCGGACACCACCCTGACATTCGTCAACGAGGCCTATTGCCGGTTCTTCGAGCGCGCCCGCGATCAATTGCTGGGACGGCAGTTCCTCGACCTCATTCCCGAATCCAACCGTCCGGAGATTCTCCGGCGCATCGAAAGCCTGTTAAAGGGTGGCCGCCTTTCATCGCATGAACACGAGGTCACGCTGCCGGATGGCTCCGTGGGCTGGATGGAGTGGGCTGATTACGTCATCTACGACGAAACCGGAACCCCAAAGGAATGTCAGGGAATCGGACGCGACATCACCGCGCGCAAAAAAGCCGAAGACGAGCTCGTGCAAAGCGAACGGCGGTTTTCGTGTGCATTTGAAGCCAGTCCCAGCGCCATGAGCATCAACCGGCAGTTGGACGGCGTGTTTCTCGACGTCAATCCGGCATGGGAGACCCTGTTTGGATTCAAACGCAGCGAGGTTGCGGGCCGCTCACCCGGCAAAATCGGAATGTTCGACCCGCCTGAGACGATGGACCGGCTGGAGGCCGTCTTTTACGGAAATGATTTTCCAAAACAATGCGAGGTCCCGTTGCGAACGGGGCACGGTGAAGTGCGCACTTTCCACCTTTCCATCCAGGCAATCACCATCGGCACCGAACCCTGTTATATCAGCATCCTTCAGGACATCACCGAGCGAAAACGCACGGAGGAAAGTCTCCAGGATGCCGCGCACATGAGCCGCCTCGCGATAATGGGTGAACTCACCGCCACGATCGCCCACGAAATCAACCAGCCGCTCGGCGCCATCCTGACAAATGCGGAGGCGGCGGAGATTCTTCTCTCCCAGTCGTCTCCCCCCCTTAAAGAGATTGAACACATCCTCGCCGATATCCGGCGGGATGATGTGCGGGCGGGTCAGGTGATCCGCCGCATCCGCTCCCTGCTGCGAAAAAAGGAAATCGTCCTGGCACCTCTCGACCTGAACAAAGTGACGCGGGAGGTGCTGCGGCTCATCGCTCCGGAAACGTTCCGGCGCGGCGTTGCGGTCCAACAGGAACTCACTTCGCATCCTCTGCTGGTGCAGGGTGATGCCATTTATTTACAGCAGGTCATTCTCAACCTTGCGTTGAATGCCATGGATGCCATGGATGCAATTCCCATGCCGCAGCGGCGGCTCAAGGTGTCCACTTCCGTCCGGGAGAACGGTTTGGCGATGCTCACGGTGTCCGACACCGGCACGGGCATCCCCTCCGAAACCGTTCCCCGCATCTTCGAGTCCTTTTTCACCACCAAGCCGGAGGGCATGGGCCTGGGGCTCGGCATTGCGCGCTCCATCGTAGAGGCACATGGAGGCCGCATCACCGTCGGCACCGGAACGGAGGGCGGTACGCATTTTCATACATTCCTTCCTCGACATATTTCCTCCGCTGTTTAGCGTCATAGACGTGTCCGCATCAGATCAGCAAGAGGCCGGCATGGTACACGTCGTGGACGATGACGAGTCGCTCCGCCTGGCATTGATGCGCCTGCTGCGCGCGGTTGGATATAACGTATGCGGCTATTCCTGCGCCGGCGATTTTCTCATTAAACGTCCCGGCGAGCAGTGCGGCTGCGTTCTTCTCGATGTAAAAATGCCTGGCCCCGGGGGATTCGAATTGCATGAAGCTCTCGTTCACCGCGGTGTTAATCTTCCCGTGATTTTTATGACCGGCCACGGGGACATCGCCATGAGCGTGCGGGCCATGAAGGCCGGCGCGGTGGACTTTCTCCCGAAACCCGTGGAGCGCGAGGCTCTCCTCGCGGCGGTGAAAACCGCGCTGAGCCTGAGCGCCGCCATCCGGGAGCAGCAAAGCAAATACCACCGCTGGAGCGCCCGCCTTGAAAGCCTCACTCCGCGCGAACACGAAGTGATGAACCGCGTGGTCGCCGGTCATCTCAACAAACAGATCGCCGCCGAGCTTGGCGCGTCGGAGCGCACGATCAAGACACACCGTGCCAATGTTATGGCCAAGATGGAAGTCATGTCCGTCGCCGAACTGGTGGAAGTGGCTCATGAACTGCGCCACGCAACCGTCCGTCCAGGTTATCTCTGTTCAGGCGCGGTGAATAGTGCAGTCATGTAATCGGCGTCTGTATTTCTGTATGCTATTGGAGAAGAACGGATACGAAACGTATACACAGGAAAGAGAATCATAATCCCGCCTTATTGGGTCCTGTACCCAAAAGCAGTACCAGGCTCACCCAGGGGCAATAGCGCCCGTCGCGGAATCTTCCTGGAGTCCGGGAATGGCGGAGGAAAGTTTATTCATCGTTATCGTCGAGGACGACCCTGGCATGTGCGGTGCGCGGAACCGTTTGCTGGTGGCATCGGGGATGAATGTGAAAGTCTTCACGAGCGGTAGTGAATTGCTGCAAGCCGGCCATGCACGACATTTCTCACGATTTCAACGAAGCCATGTCGATGACGAACCGGTAGCGGACATCCTGTTTCAGCAGCCGGTCCCACGCTTCGTTGATCTTTTGCATGGGGATCACTTCGATGTCCGAAACGATTTGGTGCGCGGCGCAGAAGTCCAGCATCTCCTGCGTTTCGGCAATGCCGCCGATGGCTGATCCGGCAAAATGGCGGCGCGGCAACAGCAGGTTGAACGCATTCACCGGCAGCGGATCCTCCGGGGCGCCCACGAGTGCGAGCGTGCCATCCAGTTTCAATAAACTTAGATACGAATTGATATCGTGTTGAGCGGAGACCGCGTCGAGGATGAAGTTGAAACTTCCCTCGTGTTTCTTCATGGCATCGGCGTCTTTGGACACCACCACTTCATGAGCGCCAAGTCGCAGACCATCGTCAATTTTGTTGGGAGAAGTGGTGAAGAGAACTACGTGCGCGCCAAAGGCCCGGGCGAATTTCACCCCCATATGCCCGAGGCCGCCAAGGCCGACGATGCCCACCTTTTGTCCGGGCCCGACCTTCCAGTGACGCAGCGGCGAATAAGTGGTAATCCCGGCGCACAGCAGTGGCGCAGTGGCGGCCAAATCCGGGCCTGCGGGCACCCGCAGGACAAACGCTTCATCCACGACGATGTTCGTGGAGTATCCTCCAAACGTAGGTCCGCCAAGGAACTTGTCGTCGCTGTTGTAAGTGAAGGTGGGGAAGGCCTTGCAATATTGTTCGAATCCCGCCATGCAGTTCTCACAGATGCGGCACGAATCCACCATGCAGCCCACGGCACTCAGATCTCCGGGTTTGAACTTCGTGACGCAGGAGCCAACACGGGTGACGCGGCCCACGATCTCATGACCCGGCACGCACGGATAAACGGTGTTGTGCCATTCATTCCTCGCCTGATGCAGATCAGAGTGACAGACCCCGCAGAACAGGATTTCAATTTCGACATCAGAAGGACCAAGCTCACGCCGGGCAATACTGAATGGAGCCAATGACGATGCCGCATCCTGGGCCGCGAACGCTTTGATTTTGGTGGTGCTCATAATTCCATGCTATTCAAAACGGCACTCCATTCCACCGGCAGGACGATCCAGTCCACCTGCAAACACGCCACTTGCCACCTTCAGTCCTTTCTCTCGGAGCCGGGCATCAGGCGGGCCGCCATTTTCCAGAGTCCGCGAGTGGCTTTTCCCAGCCTTCCGCCGGCGGCCTTTTGCAATACTCCTTCAAAGCCGCTGAGGAGGGTGTTTCTTGTCAGGGAAACGGCGGCAACGCCGCTCCTCCGTTCTCCATATGTCTTCCCCACGGGCACATCCGGCGAGTTAAGAGCCCACGTCCGAAACAGCGGCACGATGGCGGGCGTCAGACGCAATGCCTCCTTCCCTTCCGCGGTGCAGGGATGGCCCGCAAAATATTCCTCCCAGGACTCTTCGCTTTCGATATCGCATCCGGTCTCCGACGCGCGGGTGACGAAAGCGGTGAGGAACTGCTCCATTTCCACCGCGCCTGTCAAGCCGAGGGAAACAAGCGCATCCGGAGCCTCCTCCAGTGAGGAGGTTAACCATGATTCCAATCCTCTGGCTCTCATCATATGATCGTACAAACTGTGCAATACCGCCGTGACCCGCGCAAAGTCCGGCGAACGCGGATAAGCGTTTTCGCCGGCCTCCGGTCCATCGCACAAAGCGGCGCATTCGCGCAGCAGGTCGCCATCCGCCGCCTGTTCCAAAAGTTCACGCAGCGAGCCATGGCGGCGGCCAAAGTTCCGGTGTTCGCGCAGCGCTTCATGCGCGGTGTCCTGAGACGCGAAGTCCGGCACATCCCGTCCGGTGGGTTCCGCCGGCAACCCGATGGCCCCCTCTTCAGCCTCTTTTGCGGGTTTCGGTTCCGGTGCGGTGTTAGGGATACCGATGCCCCGGCTCCATTCAAGGCATCCGGGTTCCATGTAAAAGCACCATTTCAACGCGAACGGCACCGGATCGATGATCAAGCTGGCCAGATTTTCGCTGATTGCCAGCGCCCTCTTCGCTTTGCCGGCCCCAGGGAGATCCTCATTCAAAATCATCAGTTCGAGATCCGTCACCTTCACCGCATAGAGCCGGTCCTGACGCAGCCATACCTCCACCATGACCCCCTCCCGCACGGCCATGAGCCGTCGTTCGCGGACGCCCGCGGGCACTCCGTCTCCAACGACCGCCTCCGGTTTCGTCCACAAAATGTGCGGACAAATCGGCTCCAGCGCTGTCATGACATCACCCATGGAAGACTCCGGCTGCAGCGGCAAACCGAGCAGCAGCGTCAACACCCGCGCCAGCATCCGCCGCTCCTCCGCGGGATCAGTCCCTGGCTGCAAGGTCGCCAGGACCTCCAGCGGCGTCATTCCCGCCTCCAGTTGCACCAGTTGATTCCCTGTCTGATGCCCCTGCCAAATCGCAGCCCCCGTCCCCCGCTTCACGCTCAAATCCATTCCTTCCAGATGCCGCCCCGGGGCGGGCTCCAGCGGCGTCTCCGCCCAGCCCAAATGAGCCGGGGTCAACTTTCGGAATGCCGTTTTATCAATCATTTGATAATTTTCATGTTTTTTAACAATCCGCAAGCGTTTTTCCCTTCCCTTGGAAGTCGGAATTTGCGCCTGACGGGGTAAACAGGCCGCTTCACTGCGAACTCGACCTTCCTGCGGGCATCGTACCAGACACCACTCTCAAGAAGTATTCCTGGCGCAGGCAGGCAACTACGTTTTTCCGCGTGCCCTTCTTCCGCCGTGCCGTCCGGATTGCTCTGCTCTTAACGATACGCGGCGGGGAAATTCTGTTTCCGGTCTGATCCGGCGCGGCGCATTTGGGGGAGGGCGCACTCTTGCGCGCGCAGGAGCTCTTGTTATCCCGTGCCCCCGCATGGAGACTCCTATCGAATCCACGGGCATGAGGCGGGACATCGGTCCCGTGCAGGGAACGGCGCTCAACATGGCCAATATGGTGGGCATCGGGCCGTTTATTACGATCCCGCTGTTCATTGCGTCGATGGGCGGGCCGCAGGCGATGGTTGCATGGGGTATCGCGGCAGTGCTTGTCATTTGTGACGGGCTGGTGTGGGCGGAACTTGGGGCGGCGCTGCCAGGAAGCGGCGGCACCTATCATTTTTTCCGGCGTGTTTTTCAGGGGACTCTTTGGGGACGGCTGCTGCCGTTTCTTTTTATCTGGCAATTTCTCTTTAGCGGCACGCTGGAACTGGCCTCCGGCTACATCGGAACGATGGACTATTTGAGTTATGCACTGCCATGGCTGGAACAGGCACTTAAGGACTGGCATATTCCTGGAGGCCTGAAAACCGTGGCGGCCGCCTGCGCGCTAATGGTGACACTGCTCTTGTGCCGGAGGACGGCGTCCATTGGAAAACTGGGAGTCATCATGTGCTGCGGCACGGTGATCACGGTTCTCATCGTGATTGTCTGCGGCCTTGCCAATTTCGATGCCGCAAAGCTCCAGGCTCCTCCGGGAGCATGGACTATCGACGGTAAATGGTTCGCGGGACTGGGGGCCGCGATGACGATAGCCATTTACGACTATCTGGGGTATTACAATATATGCCATATGGGCGACGAAGTGAAGGAACCGGCCAAAACGATTCCGAGGGCCGTGCTGATCTCCATCATCGCTGTGGCTCTGATTTACTTCGTGATGAATGTCAGCATCATCGCGGTGATTCCCTGGGAGGAGGCGATGAAGTCGAAGAACATTGCGGCGCTGTTTATGGAGCATCTTTACGGGACGGGAGTTGCCCAGGCATTTTCGTGGCTGGTGATTTGGACGGCCGTCGCGTGCGTCTTCGCCATGACGGCCGGGTATTCACGGATTCCGTATGCGGCGGCCAAAGGCGGTGATTTTTTCCCGGTGTTTGGAAAACTTCATTCCAGGCATCAGTATCCCTGGGTCGCGCTGCTCGCCATCGGCGGGCTGTCGATGATCTTTTGTTATTACGATCTGGGCGTTGTGATCAATGCGGCGGTGACCGTGCGGATCGCCGTTCAGTTTGGCGGGCAGATCTTTGCGGTCTTCTATGTGCGCAGCCGTCGCCCCGACATCGTGCTGCCGTTTCGCATGTGGTTTTATCCGGTGCCGGCGTTCGTCGCGCTGGTGGGCTGGATTTTTCTCCTCGGTGTTTCGCCATGGGACGTGAAACTCTCCGCCCTGCTGGTGCTCGGCAGCGGAATTGGGGTTTTCCTCCTGTGGGGTGAGAAGAGAAGACCGGATATTTCGAACGATTAAAGCTCGGTCAGGGCTGCTGCCTCCGCTCCGGATGCAGCAGATGTGACAAGAACGCCTGAGCCCTGCGGCAGGTGCATACGGCACAAACCGGAGAGGAGTCGCTGTGCCGCTTGCCTGGCTGCCGGTCGTACCAGAGCCACGCAACAACCTCCGAATCCGCCTCCTGTCATCCGGCAACCGATGACTCCTGGGAGGGACCATGCTTTGTTAGCCACCAGGTCGAGCTCCGGACAACTCACTTCAAAATCCAACCGCAGTGATTCATGGCTGGCGTTCATGAGTTGGCCTGCCCTTTGCCAGTCACCGGACGTCGCGGCAGCGACGAAATCGAGAGTGCGCTGGATTTCAGTCACGACGTGGCGCGTGCGGCGAAAAAGAGTGGCGGGCAGGATACCCGCCGCTTCATCCATTCTGCCGGGACTGAAGTCGCGAAGGGAGGGCACGCCGAGCAGGCGGGCGGCTTCACCGGTTTCACGATGCCGGGCCGCGTAACCGCCGTCGGCGAGGTCATGTTTCACGCCGGTATTGATAATGACGAGCGCGGGAGGAGTGATGCCGAGAGAAACCTGTTCGATGCTTCCACTGCTGCAGTCGATAAGCATCGCGTGTCCTGCACGCGCATTGATGGACGCCATCATGTCCATGCAGCCGGAGGGAACGCCGGCGAAACTCTCCGCATCCTGACAAATCTGTGCTTTGGTCTGCGGGCCCAGCGACGAGCCTGCCGCCTGCTCCAGCAGAGTGGCGAACGCCACGGTGAAGGCGGCGCTGCTGGCAAGGCCGCCGCCGAGCGGCAGAGCGGTGGCCACCCTAACGGTGAGCCCGGGGACACGCAAACCGGCCTGCTGACAGCCTGCAAGCACACCGCGCAGATAGTTGCTCCACTTCTCAGGACCGGGTTCAGGGGGCGTGTTTACAGAGAATTCGGTTTTCAACCCGTCCTCTGTTTCGATGGAAATCAGACCATCGCCGCGCAATCTTGCGGCCATCCACGTTCGCAATTCGATGGCGGCGGGAAGCACGTATCCGCCGCAATAGTCCACATGTTCACCGATGAGATTGACCCGTCCCGGCGCCGACACAATCCATGACGGCGATCCGCAGCGCAGCCATTCGAAGGAGGATGGGGGAAATGCCCGCATCTTTCCGGGTCACTGTGAAACGCAGTTCCTTCAAGTGAGAGAATTCCCGAGGGCGGCTTAGGCCGCGGGGGCCCGTCGCCTCATTGACGATTCACCTTCGCGGGCATTAAATCCTGACATGTGTCTGCATCCCTTCCGTGTTCCGGCGTGCATCGCCGGATTGGTAATCTGCGTTGGTTCCGTGATGCCGGTCAGGGCAAACCTAATCGTCGCCGGCCCGGGTGATGCCGGCCTCCGTGAGGCGATCCAAAATGCGCAGACGGGAGATACGGTCCTCGTGACGGAGGCGCTGGCATTGGACAGGACGATCCGCATCGACAAACGCCTGACCGTCGGTTCTGCTCACCCGCATCTGGATCAGCTGCAGATATCCGGGTCTTTCGACGGGGTGATGTTTGAAACGGCCGCCGATGGGATCACCTTCGAGAAGCTGATATTCCGGGGCTCCCATCAGACGGACGGCCTGCACGCTGAAAAAGATCTGAATCTGCGGGACTGCCTCATCGTCCAGACGCGAATCCCCTTCGTGGAGGCGGAGAAACCGGCCGGGGATCGTTACGATACCGCCGTGCGGCTGGAGCGCGTCTCGGTGAGCGATAATCTAAATTCGTTCACCGTGGCGAATCTCAGTGCAAAGGACTGTCGCTTTTCTTTTAACGACTCCGGAGGCGCTTCAGCGTTCCACGGAAATGTGGAGGGTTGTGTATTTGAAAATAATCAAGGAAATGGCCTTTCCCTGTTTTCCGGCACGGTGCGAAATTGCGTCTTCGCCAGCAACTCCGGTTATGGAATGCATTTCGATCCGGACCCGGGCATCCTTTCTCTGAGCGGATGTCTGTTCTATGCCAACGGCAGCGGGCTTTTAGTGCGGGAGCAAGGGTGGGCGAATGTGGACAATTGCACTTTCACCCGCCACACCGGCGGCCCGGCCATCGTGGTAAGGGAGGGCGGTGCGCTTTTCCGGCATTGCACCGTAGCGGACAATCTCTTTTTCGATGAAGGCGTTTTTTCGGCAAAGAGTTCATTCTCGAGCACGTTCGGGGTGGAACTGCAAAACTGCATCGTGGCTAATAACCCGACGGCCAATGACCCGGACGCTTCAGGTTTGGAAGGGCCATGGATCGACGGCGGCGGGAACGTGATTGGCGGCGATCCAAAACTGGGGCCGCTGCGTGACAATGGCGGCCCCGCGATGACATTGATGCCGCTGGCCGGCAGTCCTGCGCTCGACGTTGCCCGGAAGATCTTGAGCCGTCCTCCTTCCGCCGGGTTGTTAGCGGACGCGCGCGGTCTTTCCCGTCTGGCCGGCGCAGCGCCGGATGCAGGTGCCGTGGAGGTGAATGCCGGTCCCATCGCGGACACCGATGGAGACGGCATGCCGGATGTGTGGGAGCTTGCGCATGGATTGGATCCCGCTGATCCCGCCGATGCAGCCTCCGACAGCGATAACGATGGGTACACGGCTTCCGCGGAGTTCACGAGCCGCACCAATCCGATGGATGCCAGTTCCGTTTTCCAGGTGGATGAATTTTATTCCGGTGACTACGGCTCCCTCGCATGGGCTTACGTCCCTGACCGGTTTTATAAGGTGGAATCCTCCACCGATCTTGTGCAGTGGCGCGCGGCACCGGGCTTTTATTATCCGGGAGGTAATCAAAGGGTGCAATTCCAATTGGATTCCGGTTGGCCTCCGCCTGCGCCCGGCCCTTTCTTTTTTCGGGTCATCGCAAGTGACAATGTTCTGGAATAACCGGCCCGCCCGCTCAGTTTTCGGCGTCGATATTCTCGTTGAGAGTCGCGGGTGAACGCGTTCCTGTGTCCCATGACAGGAGAACACGATTACGATTTTGCCGTCATTGGCGGAGGGAGCGCAGGTTATGCTGCGGCCCGCACGGCGGCGGGTCTGGGATTGAAGACAGCAGTCATCGATGGAGCGGAGGAACTGGGCGGGCTCTGCATCCTGCGCGGATGCATGCCCAGCAAGACTCTGATTCACAGCGCCAACGTGGCCATGGATGTCAGGAATGCCGGGGAATTTGGAGTCCGGGCTTCGCAGGGCCAGGTGGATACTGCGGCCATCCGCCAGCGGAAACGCCGGCTCATCGGTGAATTCGCAGGATACCGTCAGGGGCAACTGACTGACGGACGTTTTGCCCTGCTGCGGGGCATGGCGCAGTTCAATGGTCCCAACACGCTGGAGGTTCAACTCCGCGACGGAGGTTCCCTGACAGTGAAAGCGCAAAGCGTCCTGATCGCGACAGGGTCCGTGATTTCATGGCCGGAACTGCCGGGATTGCGGGAAGCGAACGTCTGGACCAGTGATACCGCGCTGGATGCGGAAACGGTGCCGGATTCGTTCATCGTTCTCGGCGGCGGGGCGATCGCGCTGGAAATGGCGCATTATTTGGAAGGCATCGGACGCAAAGTGACCGTCATCCAGCGCGGCGCGCAGTTGCTTCGCGGCATGGATGCGGATCTCGCTGAAGTGGTGCGCGAGTCATTCACGCGCCGCGGCATGATGATTCATACGGGAACAAAGTTGAAGCGGGTAGAAACGCAGGATGGCCGGAAGAGCGTTGTGTTTGAAGAAAAACTTCACGAGCATACCGCGGCCGCCGCGGAAATCCTTTTGGCGCTTGGGCGCAGGGCCGCGGTGGACGGCCTGAATCTGGAAACCGCCGGTGTCATGCTGGAGGGCGGCCATGTCGCTGTCACCTCCACCATGCAGACCACGGTGCCGCACATCTACGCCGCGGGCGACGTTTGCGGGGATGCCGATGTGGTGCATGTCGCCGTCCAGCAGGGCGAAATGGCGGCGCGGAATGCGGCGAAACTTTTGAGCGGCACCGGTCCGCTGGAGCAGATGGACTACCGGCTGAGACTCTTCGGTGTTTTCACGGAACCTCAGGTCGCGTCCGTCGGCATGAATGAAGCCGACGCGAAGCTCGCCGGCCGTTCATGGCGGGCGGCGTCCTATCCATTCAATGATCACGGGAAATCCATGGTGATGAGCGAGAACGAAGGCTTTGTGAAGATGATCGCCGACACAGAGACGGGTGAGATCCTCGGCGCTTCAGTAGTGGGGCCGGAAGCCACGGAATTGATTCACCAAGTGGTGGTGGCCATGCATTTCCGCTGCACGGTGAAGCAGTTTTTGGAGATTCCATTTTATCATCCAACGCTGAGCGAAATCTGGTCTTACCCGGCGGAGGATTTGTTGTGAATCTGTCCAGTTCCTCTCTAACTCCAAAGGCTGATGAGCAGGAGTGAGAGTATGAGTAGGAGTAGGAGTAGGAGCGGGAACTCGCGTTGCTGCCCCTCCTGCCTGCCTCACGACAGCGCAGGAGGAGCGCCGCCCTCAGGACGGGGAGACGTCAGGATAGGGCGGGGTTTCGGTGCGGAGAGCTCGCTCTTCAATTTCCGGATGGTCTCATTCGCGGCTTTGAGTTCAGCGCGGACGGATTCCGCCTCCCGCCGGGCTTCGGCGAGTTCATCACTGGAAATGTTAGCCGCAGGCTCTGCGACCCGCTCCGCGGGGGGTGAAATTTCGAGCGCGGCAATGCGGCTGCGCGCTTCATCGAGATCCCTGATTAATTCCGCGGCGCGTTCCTCCTGAGAGGTGGCGGCTGCGCGCGCCTCTTCAGCGGCGGTGCGCGCCTCCGTCAGTTCCTGATGCAGCCGGGTGTTAAGCTCAACTGCGGCCTGGCTTTCCTCCAGCGCGCGGCTTGCGGCTTCGCGCGCAGCCGCCAGAGCTTCCCTGTCAGGTTCGGTGAGAACCCGGCTCTGAACTTCCTCCAGACGGGCGCGCAGACCGGATGCTTCACTTGAGACTGCAGCTTCCTGCTGACGGGCTTCGGAAAGTTGACGCTCCAGAGCCGCCAGTTGTTCCGGATCGATTCCCGCGGGAGTGGCTGCGCGCGCTGCACTTTCCTCCACCGCCTTTGCGCGGGCATGGGCTTCTTCTTGGGCGAGACGGGCCGCCTTCAAAGCCGATTCCGCAGTGATGAGGTCCTCCAGCGCCTTTTGGTGTTCGCTCTCCAATTGCCGCGCCCGCTCATGTGCCTGGTCATGAGAGGCGGCCCTTGGACGCAGCGTTTCGAGTTCGCGCAGCGCGTCATTGCGTGCGGACTCTGCGTTGGCGAGAGCCGTGTCCATGGTGGCCAGTTTTGCGGCGAGTTCACCCCGTTCCCGCTGCAGTTCCTCTTCACTTTCGTGTGTATCTGCTTCCAATGGAGCGGACGCGGTGGCGGCGGCCGAACCGGTCCGGGATTGTTTTACATGCCAGCCGCGCAACCACCAGCCGAGCCCGGTGCAGACAATGCCTGCCAGGATCACATAAAGCGCGGACGACGTGCCGGATTCACCGGAGGCGATACTGAAAGGCGGGAAAATCATCGGTTCAGAGGGGAAACTCAATGCATGGCGCAGGAGGCGGCGGGTTGTCAATCTCCTCAAGACTACGGGGAAATCTGCACGGGAAGTGCCCCGCTGCCCGCCTCCGGGGTTTTCAGGATTGCTCCCGGAAAGAAGCGGGGCAGTGTGAAACCGCTTTTCTCATGTCTGATACCGCTCCGTTTTTCGATCTTCTGACGCAGTCTCTTGAAAGCGGGGGCTTCGTGAAGGCGACGCTCAGCCGTCCCGGCAAAGCCGCCCCGCCGGGACTGCGCAATGTTTTCCTCCGTCCTGTGGAACTCCGCGGCGCCTCCATGATTTCGTGGACCTGGCGTTATGAGCGCCGGGATGAAGTCAAAAACCTAACCCCTTCCGAAACGGTGTGTCGTCTCCGCGAACTCTGCGGGCCTCAGTTCCGGAATACCGATCTCTTCACCGCCACGAGCGACGCCACGCTCACCCACAACCGGAGGGGCGAACCTGCTGTTTTCATTCGTCCTGCCGCGGGCCATACGGCGCCGGAATCCCGGCACGACCGCGACAAGCAGCGCATGCTCGACTCGTCCGCCCCATGGCTCCGCGAACTGGGCATCACCGGCCCTAACGGTGAGGTGTTTCCCTCCTCCCAGGCGAAGTGGCGGCAGATCAATAAGTTCCTCGAAATCATCGCGGGTCTCGTCCGTTCTGCGAACCTTCCTTCCGATGCACACATTGCCGACATGGGCTGTGGCAAAGGTTACCTGACATTTGCGCTCTACGATTACCTAACCACGCAACTGAGTGCCGCTCCGCAAGTGACCGGTGTGGAGCAAAGGCCTGAACTCGTGGACTTCTGTAACAACGCCGCCCGCCGCGCGAAGTTCGACGGGCTCCACTTCGAAGCCGGCACCATCCACGGCTGGCAGCCCGCACGCCTCGACATGCTCATCGCCCTTCACGCCTGCGACACGGCTACGGATGAGGCCCTCGCCGCCGGCATCCGCGCCGGCGCGTCCATCATTGTCGCGGCTCCGTGCTGTCACAAGCAGGTCCGCAAAAGCATGTCCGTCAGGAATGAGATGACGCCCCTGCTCCACCACGGCATCCTCGCCGAACGTCAGGCTGAAATCTTAACAGATGGAATCCGGGCGCTGCTGCTTGAGTCGAAAGGCTATCGCACGAGTGTATTTGAATTCATTTCCACGGAGCACACCGCGAAGAATGTGATGATCACGGCGGTGAAGCAGGGACAGGCATCGAAGAAGGCGCTGGAGCAGGTGGCGGAGATCAAGGAGTCGTTCGGCATCGAAGTGCATGCTTTGGAAACGATGCTGGAGGAAGGGTGAGTTACTTTTGAGCTGTCTTGCGGAGAGTCGTCAGGAGTTGCGCCTCTGCTTCGAGACTGCCCGCGGGATCGCTGCCGATGAACACCTGTGAAGCGGTGGTTTTGATGGCGGGCGGGAGACGGTCGAGCCATGGGCGCCAGTCGCCGCCATTGACGACGAGACGCTGGAGGCAGGTGATCCACAGGCGGCCTGCGTCGCGGGAGTGTTGTTTCAGCAGTTCCGGGGACATGCCGGACAGCAGTTTCAGGACTTCCAGAGGATTGTCGGAAGCACGCTCTCCGGCCATGGCCAGTTCCCCTGCCTGGCGGGCGCTGCCTTCCGGAATGCGGTTCAGCCATGCGCGGGCGGAGGTGGCATCATAGGGTGCCCACATTCTCATCACGTTCCAGACCTCCCCGGCGTCCGGAGAATTTGTTAGGACTGCCTCGGCGGCGGCGGCGGGGTTGCGGGCGATCTGCGCATTGCGATCCTCTTTTTGAGAGAAGGGAGTGGGTGCGGGCGGAACGTATGCAAGTTCCGGCCAGAAGCGGCCAAGTTTTTCGCTGCGGAAACTTTTGTCATTACCGGCGAGGATGGATGCGGGCACGAGGGCCGCCAGTTCCTTTGCTTTGTCAGGAAAAACGTTAGCGGAAAATGCCGCAAGATTGCGCGCAGCATCCGCAGACCATCCGAGCGCCGCGAGAGCGCCGTCAGGGCCGTGCCGACGCACTGCGGCCGTCCATTCATCGCAGGCGGCCGACGGATTCTCTCTGATCCTGACTTCCCTCAACGCAGCCTCCACCTGCGAACGAAGATCAAATTCATCCGCCAGCGCCGCGCCAAGCGCTGGATCGCTGCGTGAAATGAGAGCGATGTTATGTGAATGATCGCCATACTCCGGTTTGGGAAACCGGCGCATGATTTCCGCCGCTGTGGCAGGATCGGACCGTGACAACCGGTCGAAGACAAACGAATCACCTCCGGGATGTTCCGCCTGGAGCCATGCGAGGGCGCTCTGCGGATCTGCGCGATACCATGGCTGAAACACCCGCAGCGTTCCGATCCTCTTTCGCAGCACGGAACTCTCATTCATGAGTTTTGCCGTAGCGGCAGGGGCCAACTGAAATGCCGCACGGACAATTATTTCCATGGCATACGAGGAATGATCCTTCCAGCCTGAGGCCGCAATGTGTCGCAGGGCTGCCGGTCCGCGAAAGGCCCAGGAGAGGTAAAACTCCGCGGCACCGTCGAGTCTCTCCGCTTTTGATACGGCGAGTGCGGCGGCGGGATCGCGGCGCCCCCACGCTCCAAAAATCGAGCCCACGGGAGACGGTGTGAAGACCGCCCGCTCATCTTCGCCCTCCTCCCGCTGAGTGCCCTTCGGCAATGCACGCCACCGGCGGAGAGCGTCCGCGGGATCGCGCCACGCGAGGGTGCGCAGGACCACACACGAGAGCGCCTGCTGGTTGTTTCTCTTCAACTGTTCCCACGCTTCACCAGGATCGCTTTCCGCGAGGGCTGCAAACGCGCCCGGTTCGAGTTTCGCGCGGCGGGTTCGCACGGCCAGTTCCTCCTGAGAGAGGGCCCTCAGGTATTCCACTGCGGGCGGGCTGTAGTACGACTTTTGATCACGCGGAACGAGAGCGCAAATGTCCTCCAGGCCGGCAGCACTCGTATGGTCTGCAAACTTCGCCCACAGATCCCGCCATTGTGCCACGGGCGCTGCGGAGAAGGCTTCAACAAGCTCCAGCGCACCGCGGAGATCTTGACGCGATGCCATCGGGTTCGGTGCGGGAACTATCCTTCTCGGCGACGGGGCTTCCTCAGGATGAAACGCGCCGCTAACTAAATGCGCAACGGTCCATGCCAGCAGAAATGCGGCCGCCGTGAGCAGGAAGGAGCGGAGTCTTTTCATGGTTTGATATTCCGCAGCGCTTCGGCGGCCTCCGGGTTGAGTCGAAAACGGGAAGTGCCGTTCAGCACTGCACTCCGGTCGGCGGGACTGAGTGATTCAATCCAGCGCACTCCGTCCTCAGGTTCCTTGTTCAGCGCGATGCGGCCAAGGTTTGGCAGAATCTCCTGCGCCCTGACAGAAACTGAAGCCAGCGCCGCAACACGAAGGGCCTCATCAAACCGGTTCCGCGCCATGGACTCGACGGCCGCGTGATTCACAATTTCATCCGCCTTCCGGGGCTCGAAGGAAGCAAGGACTTTCGCCGACGAGCCATCATCAAGACCACCGGCAATGCGGAACTCGATGACCCGCTGGGCCAGATGCCGCTCCGCTTTGTTGTCGCTTCCCATCTGAGACACGAAGGTCTGCGTTTCTCCTGGTGCTTTCGGCAGATACTCCCGGATTTCATTCAGCAACGGATTCGAACCGGAGTTCGCCACCCAGCGGATGGCAGCCGCTGCATCCTTTTCAAACCAGCCTTCGATGACCTTTGCCGTCATATCCACCACGGGCTGGCGATTGGAGATGCGGGCGTGAATGCGCGCCGCGAGATCCGGAATCATCGCCAGCGCCCGCAGGGGATCATTCTTTCCGGCGAACACCAGCGCGCGCTCCAGGTGATTGTCCCACAAGAGGCCGTCAACGTGGCGAGCCAGCGCCTGTTCCGCGTAACCCAGAGAGTCCTTGAGAGAAACCACCAGACTGAGCAGGCGCCACGGATCGGATCCGGCAAGATGATTGGATACAATCTGGTATAAAACATCCCGTTCTGTTCCCGGCTGTGCGGAGCGCAGACGTTCAATGACCACCTCCGGCTTTTGCCGCATGAGATCGATTGCCTCCCGCGCTGCGGCAGCCGTGCGTACGGGGCCGGCCGGCAGAGCGGAGGCCGGCGGATCAGATTCAGCCTGATAGTCGTGCAAACGCGCCAGCACCTGGGCACGGAGTTCGTCCGACGGAATGGAAGCCGCCTTTACCAGTGTTCCGGGAAGGTCCTTCCGGGCCAGACTGCAGAAAGCATCGATGATTCGCGCATCATCCACCGAACGGTCTCCCGCGAGGAGTGCCGAGACCATGCGCTCATCCTCCGGCGGTGCGGGTTTGCGCCCGCTCTCGACGTCCCAAAACACTTCGGGGTGTGCTGCGACGAGTTGGGAAGCGACAGTCTCATCCTCTCTCGCCATTTCACCGGCGAGGATGGATCGCTCTCCAGGCGGCAGCGCGGCGAAGGCCTTGAGCGCGGCGGACGAGTCGGAATGCATCCACTTCGCCAGCATCATGGAGGACACCGGCATGGAGTGGCCGGTATTTTCCTGGTCGCGATCCACTCCATATGCAAAGGCACGCGGAGGATCGAGTTCCATCCAGTATTTCAGCGCGAGCCAGTGCGCCAGCCTTCGATAACCCGAACCTTCTCCCAGCCCGGAGATATCATCTTCGGCAATGATGGCGCGCAAATCGGCTACGGTGGCTTTCGGAAGAAATTCGATCAGTGGTCCCAGCCGTCCGCACTGGATGGCCTCCAGCACATCCTCCCGCGAACGGGCGACTGCCACTGGCCGCGGCAACAGGGGCACAACAGCCGGAGTTCCTCCCAGCAAACGCTGCTCCGCGGGCGCCGCTGAAGGTCGCGGGGAGGGGACCGATTCCCCGCGCCTCCAGCCGGTAACGCCTCCAGCCACTGTGGCGGCAATGCATGCGGCGGCAGCGAATCCTGACAAAGCTCCCGCCGCACTGCTGCCTGCGTTTTGCTGCAAGGCTGCCGCAGCCATGCGGTCTGCGGACGGCAGCGCGGACGCTTTTGAACTGCCTGCGGAAAGTGCGGTGATGACCGCACCAATCGCTCCGCCTGTGCCGAGTGCGCCGGCGAGTCGCTCCAGGGAACGCTCCACGCGTTTTTGACACGCCGCCTCAGACTTGCCGACGGCGGCGGCGATGCGGCGGTATTCCTCGCCTCCGCAGCAATGGCGCAGGAGAAGCTCACGGTCGAGTTCGGGCAGAGCGTTCAGTTGCTCGTCCAGCCGGTCGTAGATTTCGGAACGGTCCATGGGATCATGCAGGCTGGGTTCCGGAGGCATGGGCACGCGGGCCTGGCGCGTTTCCTTCCGGGCGAGGGTGCAGGCTTCAAGATAGGCGGTGCGATGCAGCCATGCCCGCAGTCGTTCGGGATGATTCGCGACGCTCGCCGCCTTGGCGGCAAGGCGCGCGAAGGCATTCTGCGCCGCCTCCTCGGCGAGCGCAGGAAGTTTCAGCCGGCGAAGCGCGGCATGATAAACCAGCGGCAGGTGACGCCGCACAAGACTGGTGAAAGCCGTATCGTTGTGCGTGGTGCAGAATTCCTTCAAAAGGGCGCTGTCGTCTGGCTCGGACATAAGAGGTGTTTCCAATGTACGTTACCAGGCGGGCCTCTCTAAGACATCGGTGGAGAAGATTTTTTTCATTTTTATCTGTTCCCCTGTCTCACTTCGCCGGCGCGGTCTTTCGCAACAATGCTAAAAGCTGTGCGTCCGCTGCCAAATCATGCGCGGGCCTGCCGCGGATGTGGGTTTTTCCGGGGGAGGCCTTGAGTTCATCCGGCAAACGGTCCAACCATGCGCGCCAGTCACCACCGGAGGCGACGAGACTGTTAAGGCACACGGTCCAGAGGGGAAGCACTTCATTGGAGTGCTTTTCAACGGCTGCTTCCGACAGGGTTGAAAGCTGATCCAGAACCGCTTTTGGATTTTCGTAGGCCTGCATTTTCGCCAGGGCCAGTTCTCCATACAGCCGCGGCTCGCCCTCCGGCATGCGGTTCAGCCATGCACGAGCCGCTGCAAAGTCATGCGGCGCCCAGATTTGGAGGGCTTGCTCCACCTCCTTCCCGTGGAGCGGACGCTTCAAAAGATCTTCCGCAATTCCCCGTGGATTTCGTGCCAGTTCTGTGGTGGGGAGCATCTTCTGCACCCCAGTGCGCGCGGAACGGGGAGGCAGCGCGAGTTCGGGCCAGAAGAATCCCAATCGTTCGTTGCGGAATTTGGAGTCACCGCCCGTCACTGCCGATGCGGGAAGAACGGCGGCCAGTTCCTTCGCTTTGTCAGGAAGCGAGGCCGCTGCGAAGAGGGCGAGGTCCCTCGCGGATTTCGCCGTCCAGTTGAGCGCAACGAGCGCCTCATCGGGGCCGTGATCCTTCAACAACTTCAGCCATTCGTCACAGGCCGCTTCGGGATTGCTCTTCATGCGGATGACGGCGAGCGCGGCTTCTACTTTCGGACTGCCTCCTGTCTCATCGGCCAGCGCCATGGCCGCGGCGGGGTCGCTCTCCGCGAGAAGCGCAATGGTCTGTGACTTGTCGGAGCCGGCGGCAAGACTGCGTATCCTCTTCACTGCGGCAGCGGGATTGGCCCGAATGGCATACGTTTCCAACTCATCATCGAAAACCTTTTCCCTGCTCATCCATTCCATAGCGCCGTGCGGGTCGGCATTGAACCACACCGGCAGCACATTGCGGTGATACTCTTTCAGGAGTTTGCTCAGCGTGGCGTTTTCATTCACCAGCCTTGCCGTTTCGGCGGGAGCCGACTGAAATGAAGCACGCAGGACAATATGCGCGTCCGCGAATTTCGCATCGCCACGCGGACGCAGAGTGTCGGCGAGATAACGGAGCGCGGCCGGTCCGTCCTTGAACGCCCACGTCATGAGCGGTTGGATGGGATGTTCGCCGGTGGCCTTCATCGCTGCCACCGCGGCGGCGGGATCACGCCGGGCCCACGCGGCGTGAATGGCGCCGGAAGGCGAGATGGGAGCATCGGTTCTTGTTTCGTCGTCCAGCACGGTGGAAATCGGAAAGCGCTGCCAGCGCTTGAGAGTTTCCTGCGGATCCCGCCATGCGAGGGTGCGCAGCACAGCACAGGACAGCCACTCGTGATTGTATTTCCGAAGCTGATCCCACACGCCTTCCGGATCGCATTCAGCGATGGAGGCGAGCACTGCGGCCACGGGCTTCGCCTGGCGTGTCCGCATCGCCAGCTCCTCCTGGCCGAGCAGTTTCAGAACATCCCGTCCGCGCCCTCCCAAATACCGCTGACGGCCCGGTGCGGCGAGATCCGGGAGGTTTTCCAAATCCGACACCGTGGCGTTGTTCGCAAACTTCTCCCACAGCCTCGTCCAGTCCGACATGGGCGCAGACTCGAAGGCCTTCGCCAATTCTCCGATGACAGAACTTCCGGTCCCTGAACTGCGGGAGATGTCAGCAGATGCGGGAATGCGTTTAGTCCGTTCGCTGGATCCAGACGAGCCGGACGTAGAGACAAGGTGTGCGATCACCCACGCGAAAACGAAGCAAGTCGCAGGGAATATAAATGTGCGGAGGCTTTTCATGGCTCAGGGTGTTGAGGCAAGGCTTTTGCGCGCCGGTCCGGTGACATCAGACTAACAAATGCTTCCGCTTCCGCGGTCTTGCCCGAATCAAACCTCCAGCGCGCCCATCGTTCGAGAATGTCGTCGGCATCACGGCGGGGGATTTTTGCCAGAATTTCTGCGGCTGTTCCGTCGAGCACGGCCTCTGCGACGGTATCCTTCAGTCCCCATTGCGCCATGTGCCGCTCGTTTTCCGTGGGATTGTCGAGCATGGCAATGAGAGGCTCCACCCAATGTCCGGTGCCATTCATGCGCAACTTAACGTCATTGATAAGCGATGGTGATTCGGAGGCTGCGACCCAGCGCAGGGCAGCCGTGAAATCCCTCTCCATCCAGCCTTCGATTACGTTTTTCGTCATTTCCAGGATTGGCATCTCGTTATGCTCACGCGCGCGAATTCGCGGAGCGAGGCCCGGTATGGCCGCCAGGGCGCGCACGGGATCCTCTTTTCCCGCGGATTTCAAGGCGCGTTCGATATGATTTTCCCAGTTGCCAACCGATCCGCGAAGGTCTGTGACAATTGCAAAAAGTTTCCACGGATCAGACCCGGCCATGACACGTGAGGCGGCTCTGTATATAGCGTCGCGCTCCCCGCCCGGCGGCGCGTCGCGCAAGGATTTGATCACCCGCTCCGGCTGCTGTTCCATGAGGCCCGTCATCTCGTCGGACAAGGCTGAGGTGCGCGCCTGGCTGGGCGGGAAACTGTCGGATTTCGGTGTGACGTATGGCGCGGGTTCGCGCAGATTGGCGAGAACCTGAGAACGCAGTTCCTCAGATGGAATTGTTTCGGCGCGGGCGATGGCGCCTGTGGGATCTTTCTTCCAAAGCTGGTAAAAGGCATCGAAAAACGGTTGGCTTTCGGCATCACCTCCCCGTTGCAGGGCTGCGGCGATGATGCGCTCATCCATCGCCGCCTGTCGTGCGACATCCGGGTACTGGGTGCGCTGGCTTTCGACCGCCCAAAAGAGGTTCGAATGCGCGGCCACCAATTGATCTGCGAGAGTTTCGTCCTCCAGCACCATGTCCGCGGCAAGCCGGGAGCGATCGACAAAAGGCAGCGCTGCAAACGCTTTGCGCGCCCCCGCAGAGTCCGCGCGCATCCACTTTGCCAGCATCATCGTCGTGAAAGGCATGCTGTAGCCGATGCGCTCGCGTTCCTGCGCAAGGCAGTAATCAAATCCGCCCGCCGGATCGACCTCCGCCCAGCGTTTGAGTGCCAGCCAGCGCGCCGTGCTGACATGTGAACCCGCTGGCTCGTCCTCCGCGATGAGGGCCCGCAGGTCCGCAACGGTGGCACGGGGGAGATAGTCAATGAGCGGCCCAATGCGCTCACATTGTACGGATTCCAGCACGTCATCGAGCGAGCGGACCACGGGTGCTGGTCTTGGCGGGAGTGGTGCAGCAACCGTTCCCCCTAACAGGCGCTGTTCAGCGGGTACTCCTGGGTGCAGGGAGGGGACCGATTCCCCGCGCGACCAGCCGAGTGCTCCGCCTGTCAGCGATGAGGCGATGCAGGCTGCCACCGCCATCCCTGACAAAGCACCCGCGGTGCTGCTGCCGGCACCCTTTCTCAACGCAGTGGCGGCCACGCGCTCTGCGGAGGGCATGGCAGTTGCCTGCGTGCCGCTTGTCGAGAGTGCAGCCGCAACGACACCGGCGCTGCCGACACCTCCCAGCGCATTGGCCAGGCGCAGAATCGCGCGCTCCACGCGCTTCTTGCAGGCCGCTTCAGACTTGCCCACTGCGTCAGCGATCCGGCGGTATTCTTCGCCACCGCAATAGTGGCGAAGGAGCAACTCGCGGTCGAGTTCCGGAAGAGCGTTGAGTTGTTCATCCAGCCGGACATAGATTTCGGAGCGGTCCATGGCGTCGTGCAGGACGGGTTCGACGGAAGCGGGCAGCCGGGCCTGGCGGGATTCTTTGCGGGCGAGAACGCATGCCTCGAGATAGGCGGTGCGGTGCAGCCATGCTCGCAGGCGCTCCGGATGCCGCGCTACGGACCCGGCTTTGACGGCGAGCCGGGCAAAGGCATTTTGGGCTGCCTCTTCGGCAAGCGCGGGCACGGTCAACCGGCGGAGGGCCGCATGATAGACCAGCGGCAAATGCCGCCGGACAAGGGAGGTAAAGGCTGCCTCGCTGCGGCTGGCGCAGTATTCGTGAAGGAGGGATGTGTCGTCGCTGTCAGACATGAGAAGTGTTGCTTCAGTACGTCACCAGGCCGGACGATTCGGGACACCGGGAGCAAAGAAATAATAAAACCTCGGGATACGCGCGAAAGGAAGAGGGCCCGTTGCACTTCCGCCCCGCCTTGTGATGGTGCGGAACCGGCGATCCGGCATTTGCATTTTATCATGAAAATCAGCAAGCCTCTTATCCTGACGACCCTCGGCGCGGCATTTGTTGCCGCAGCGCTTCCCCTGACAGGCGCTCCCGCCAAATCGACAAAGACCGCCGCCCCCTCCACCCGACAGCAAAGCATTTCGACTGAATACCTGAAACCCGGCGGCGCGCGGAAGTTTTCCATCGAGTACGTGGGAAAAGTGCCGGAGGTTCCGGCGGGCACGGCGAAGCTGCGGGTGTGGATGCCGGTGCCGCAAAACTCGACGGTGCAGACCATTACGGGCCTGACATTTTCTCAGAAGCCGAAGCTGGCTACCGAGTCCAAGTACGGGAACAAAATCGCCTACTGGGAGATCGCAAAACCGGAGGGTGCTATGGAGTTGAAGATGAGCTTTACCTGTGAACACAAGGGCGTGGCGCTGGACCTCGCGCGTCTCGCGAAGGATGGCAAAGAAACAGTCAAATACGACGTTTTCCTGAAGCCTGACAAACTGGTGCTCGTGGATGACGAGATGAAAAAACTTTCGGACGAAATTACGGCCGGGAAGGAGTCCACGTTCGACAAGGCGAAGGCCATTTATGACCATGTGCTGACGAAGATGACCTATGACAAGAATCACGATGGTTGGGGTCTGGGCAGTACGCGTCATGCGTGTGACGTGGGGAAGGGAAATTGCACGGATTTCCATGCGCTGTTCAATTCGCTGTGCCGCGCGCAGGGGATTGCGAGCGGCTTTGAGATAGGGCTTTATCTGCCGTATGAAAAAGGGAAGGTGGAGCCGCCGGGCGGGTATCACTGCTGGGCATTCTTCCGCGTGCCGGGGAAGACCTGGGTGCCGGTGGATTGTTCTGAGGCGGACCGGTTTCCGGATAAAGTGGAGACGTTTTTTGGCGGACATACCAGCAACCGGGTGGCGCTTTCGACGGGGCGCGATATCGTGCTGGAGCCGAAGCAGGCGGGAGAGCCGTTGAACTATTTCCTCAACCCTTATGCAGAGGCTGACGGCAAGGCGGTGAAAGCGGAGAAGACGTGGAGTTATAAGGATTTGGAGTGATTCATCTAAAAGATGTCAGGCTCTGGTGTGGGCCGCGTGCCTGACAAAAAACGAAAATCGCAGCCTTCGTCGGCCTGGGTGATCTGTTCCATGAGAAGACGGCCATAGCCGCGCCCGTAGCGCGATGGCGGGGGAGTCCATGCGGCGCGGCGCCGGGCGAGTTCATCGTCCGCGATGTGAAGTGTTAGAGTGCGCGCGGGGACGTTGAGTTCGATTTCATCACCGGTGCGGACGAGGGCAAACGGGCCGCCGGCGGCGGATTCAGGGGCGATGTGGAGGACGCAGGTGCCGTAGCTGGTGCCGCTCATGCGCGCGTCGCTCAGGCGGACCATGTCGCGAATGCCCTGTTTGAGGAGTTTTTTGGGAATCGGAAGCATGCCCCATTCCGGCATGCCGGGACCGCCAAGAGGACCGGCGTTTTGAAGGACGAGGACGGTGTCAGGGGTGACATCGAGATCATCGCGGTCGATGTTCGCTTTGAGCCCGGCGTAAGTGCTAAAGACGAGAGCGGGGCCGCGATGCGTGAGGAGACGGGATTCTGCGGCAGCGGGTTTGATGACAGCGCCGTTGGGGCACAGATTGCCGCGAAGCACGAAGGTGCCGCCCTCTGCGGCGAGAGGCTGGGAGCGCGGAAGGATGACCTGTTCGTTGAAGACTTCGGCGCCCGCAATGTTTTCGCCCAGCGTGCTGCCGGTGACGGTGAGTTCGTCAGGATGCAGCAGATCGCGAATGCGTTCGAGCAGGGCGCGGAGGCCGCCGGCATCGTGGAAGTCCTCCATGAGATACTGACCGGAGGGACGCAGATTCGCGATCAGAGGCGTAATGCGCGACAAGCGGTCGAAGTCTTCAAGGACGAGGTCGATGCCAGCGCGTCTCGCGATGGCGAGGATATGGACGATGGCATTGGTGGAGCCGCCGAGCGCCATGTCGGCAATGATGGCATTTTCGAAGCTTTGTTTCGTCAGGATGCGCGAGGGTTTCAAATCCTCCCACACCATGTTCACGATGCGACGGCCGGCGGCCGTGGCCATGCGCGCGTGCGTAGAATGCATGGCGGGAATGTCGGCTGATCCCGGCAAACTGAGGCCGAGTGCTTCGGTGACGCTCATGAGCGTGGCGGCAGTGCCCATGGTCATGCAGGTGCCGGGACTGCGGGCGATGCCATCTTCGAGTTCGCCCCATGCCTCGCAGTCGAGATGACCAGCGCGGCGCTCGTCCCAGTATTTCCAAACATCGCTGCCGCTGCCCAGCGTATGGCCGCGCCAGCAGCCTTTGGCCATGGCACCGGCCGGCATGTAGATGCACGGCAGGTCCATGGTGATGGCACCCATGAGCAGGGCAGGAGTGGTTTTGTCACAACCACCCATGAGCACGGCACCATCGAGCGGATGACAGCGCAGGGTTTCCTCCACCTCCATGGCGACGAGGTTGCGGTAGAACATGCTCGTCGGCTTCATGAACATCTCGCTGAGTGACATGACGGGCAGTTCCACCGGCACGCCGCCGGCCTGCCAGACGCCGCGCTTCACCTCCTCTGCACGCTGCTTGAAGTGGGCGTGGCAGGTGTTGAGATCATTCCATGTATTAAGAATGCCGATGACGGGCTTGCCGGCGAAGTCCTCCGTGCCGAGGCCGAGTTGTTTGAGCCGCGAACGATGGCCGAAGGAACGCAGGTCATCCGGCCCGAACCAGCGGTGCGAGCGGAGCTGTTCCGGGGTCCTGCGGGTGGGTGAAGTGGTCATGAGTTGATTTGCTGCGCCTTGCATTGGCACGTCATTCCATTCATCGCGATGCGTGGATTGAGCAGTCGTAAGGTGAAAGAAAGGTGGTTTGATTTACCTTGATTTAGCTTGATTCGGTTTGATTGACCGGCCCGGCAGAGGGTGCGTTGAAACGAATTGAAATATGCCAGTCGGCTCATGGAAGGCGGCGTTTGGTTGATGATAAAAAGAGAGAACGGATCAACGATACGACGGGGATTAAACGAAAAAATGTCAAACGATTTTGGGGTCCGATCGTGTATAAACCCGGGTCATCACGCTGCATGTCCATTCGTACGGGCTCTACTCTCTGCCCGTTGTTGCCACTCCTTTCAACTAACGGCGCCCTGCAAAGAGGACCCGCGCCAATTTCCTGACAAAGTCGTCTGTTTCGGTGTGTGACGGTGCAAACGGAGTGTGGAAGAATCGACCGGCGTCGAGATGGTTGTCTGGGGTGCGGGACTTCGATTGGTCGAGGAGTTCGTAAAGAATGGACTCACAGAGATACTGGCCGGCGTCTGCTGATTCCGGAATCTTCATTGCGCCCGTGATGCGGCGAGTGTCCAGGGGATCCGAGCGCAGTTCGTTCGAGCCTTCCTTTTTGTTCCACGTGGAAACCAACCTGCCGGTAACCGGGCTGACCTGGCCCGGCAACTGGCCTGCGTTGTCAGCCAGAGTGACATTCCGCGCATTCCGCGCGCTGGTTTCCATCTGGAATCCGGCGGTGCCCTGACCAAAGGCGATCCATTCGATTCGCGTGCCCGGGTGGCTGGCAGCGGCTCGTGAGATATGGCGGCGAACGGCTTCCTGGTCTTCGTCCCAGACGACTTGCAGCGTGATCTCCACGGGCGACCGGCAACCGTGGCTCCTGGCCTCCTCCGCGAATCTGCGCGCTACCGCCTGCGAGGAGTTTGTCGTCCTGCCCTGAAATCCAGCAAACGATGAGACGATCAACGTGAGGTCTGAATTCCTGATCTCCCTGGAAATTCCGGCATCTGACATTTCAGATTTTGTCATGGATGAATACGCGATGCCAGCGGGGCAGGAAAAAGAAACGGCGAATGGGGCGGGTACCGTTTCACCTCTGCATAGGGAACCGCCTGAGTTGACCCTTGGCACCATTTTGCCTATCATAACGTTTAAGTCCCCCTATGAAGTGCGTATTCCGTTTCCTGCGTGTGCCTGCATTTCCAGGCATCCTCCTGCTGCTGTTTTTCACCCTCACGCCACTGCGAACGCTCTGTGCGCAGTCGATCGTCATTGATCCGGGGGCGGGGGGGCAACTCAGAGACTTTCCCGTCAGCCCGGCAATCGTGGATGGACATCCGGCGGTGGCATATGCGGACGATGCGACGGCGGCGGTCAAATTCGCGCGCGCCACTGATGCTGAGGGCACGGCATGGGGTCCGCCGGTGGTGGTGAACGCGACATCGCGCACGGCCCGTCCGGCGCTGCTCACGGTGAACGGGAATCCGGCGGTGAGTTATTACGACAGCGGGAAGATGCAGGTGATGTTTGCGCGAGCGCTCGATGCGCAGGGGCAGACCTGGGGAACCCCGGTGGTTTTGTACTCCGGTCAGGTGAGACCCGAATGCGCCATGGTGATCGTGGACGGAAACCCTGCGGTGTGCTTTGTGGAACAGAACGGACGAATGAGATACGGGCGGGCGCTGGACGCGAGCGGCGGGGCGTGGGAGACACCGGTGTGGATTCATGATACTACGGGGATCGTCTGGGGACTGAACATGAAGGTGGCCCAGGGCCGGCCTGCCGCAGTCTATGCCGATCAGACGGGCATCTTTTACGTGCGGGCAGCCGAAACCCCGGGCCCGTGGACCAGCGTGATGCTCTCGGAAGCTCCCACGGCGCCAGGTCTCATCGCTTACGTTTCCATGGAGATCGTAAACGGCCACCCGGCGGTGTGCTACAATCATCAGCCATCGTCGCGCCTGCGTTACCTCCGGGCGGCGGACCCCGCGGGCGCGAGCTGGGGGCAACCGGTGAACTTCGTGAATGAGGCTATGCCTTCCAACTGTTCACTCGCCGTCGTGCAGGGAAAGCCTGCGATCATGTACTTTTCCGGTTTTCCGCGCACCTATAATTACCTTCGCGCGCTCGATGCGGAGGGTGCGACGGCGGCGGCATGGGGGCCCCGGATCGTCGTGGACCGGCGCGGAGATATCGGCGCGGGCGGAGTTCTGCATGTGGTCAACGACCGGCCTGCATGCGCCTCCTACGCAATCAATCCCGCGAACAGTGTGAAATTCCTGCGGGCCCTTGATGACGGGAGCAAGTGGCCTTCGCAACTGGCGTGGCGGTCAGCCGCGGGCGAAATTACTAATGATGGCGGGGGACTCAATTTCTCCAAAGTAAAGCAGGGGAGTTCGTCCACCGCGGAATGGACGCTGCATGTTTCCAATGACGGCGGCACAAGCTTCACTCTCCAGGGCGCGACGATCGATGGTCCCAACGCCGCAGAATTTTCGATCTCCCCGGCACCCCAGGGCCTGGCCGTGACCCCGCAGCAGGGACAGGCATTTACCATACGGCATTCGCCCGTGACCCCAGGGAACAAACAAGCCGCGCTGCATATCCTAAGCGATGCGCCGGGCGATCTCGCATCCCTTGATCTGAATCTCTCCGGCAACTCGCTGCCGGAGATAAGACTCGAGCTGGACGATGGTGTCCTGGTGGAGGATGACGAGACCAAAACCTATCCCATCACTCCGTTGGGGCACAGAGATATTGCCTGTATCATCCGGAATCCAGGCGGCGGGGAATTGAGTGGATTGGTCCTAACATTTGGCGGCCGCGACGGCGGAGAGTTTTCCCTGCCCGTCCCTCTGCCCGCCTCTGTGCCGCCGGATGGAACTGCGGCGTTCACCATTCGCCACACTCCTCTCACGGAGGATGGCAAGATCGCGACCGTGCGGATTGACAGCAATGTGCCCGGAAGCAGGAATCCATTCGAGTTTACCCTGCGCATGATACCGGGCCAGGCGGACACCTCCTTCCTTCCGGCAGCCGATCCTGGCTTTGGAGTGGCGATCGCCGGCAATGGCCGGATCTTCACCAACAATCCTCAGGTGCTCTCGGCTTTTCATCCGGACGGCTCGCCCGACCTCACTTTCTTTTCCCCCGGCTTCACTAACAGCGGCGATGGGTTCAGTTTCGCGATGATGCAAAAAGACGGCACCATTTTGGCGGGCGGGGAGTTTCAAATTCTTGGGGGAGTGCCGTTGCACGGCCTCGCGAGACTTCAGGCCAACGGAACTCCGGACCCGTCGTTTGCCCCTGATTTCGACAGTGCGCTCATGGGCACCCTCCTCCAACCGGATGACAAAATCATCGCGTGGGGATATTTCCAGAAGGTCGCGGGAATGCCGCGGCCTTATTTGGCCCGTCTGAATCCGGACGGCTCGGTGGACGCCGGGTTTGCCCCGGCTCCGGACGCCCGCGTGGAAAAAGCCTTCCTGCAGCCTGACGGCAAGATCCTTGTGTCAGGGATCTTCACCGCCATCGGCGGGGCTTCCGCCCAGAAATGTGCCCGGCTCCATGCGGATGGAAAACGCGACAGTTCCTTCACTGCCGGCAATAAAATTCTGCGCGCCCTGCAGCCGGACGGAAAGATCATTGCGACGGATTTGAATGCACCCTCGGCTCCGATGGTTAGACTCCTCCCGAACGGGACGCCGGATGCATCGTTCACTCCTGCCAATGCCATGGGTGACGTTATAATACAGACGAATGGCCGTTTGATTGTTATCGGGCAGTTTACCTTTGTGGATGGTGTGCCGCGCAGAAGTCTTGCGCGGTTTGATGCCAACGGTGCTCTCGATCTGACTCTGGAGCCTCGTCCATTTGGAGGCATTTCCGCGGCTGCAGGCCAGAGCGATGGGAAGCTGATCGTGACGGGAACCTTCACGCAGGTGGGAGGCATTTCCCAATCTCATTTGGCGCGGCTGCATCTCGAACCCGCGGGGGATATCCTCTCTGCGTCCAGCCGAACGGCGGTGCGCTGGATGCGCGAGGGATCGTCCCCGGAAGTGAATACGGTGACCTTCGATGTAAAGCCCCCGGGCGCTGCGGAGTGGATGCGGCTCGGCAACGCCGCGCGCATTGCCGGAGGCTGGGAATTGACCGGGCTGTCTCTGCCTTCCGAAGGGCAGCTTCGCGCTCAGGGTTTTGCCGGCTACTCCCTCATGGAGTCTGTATCCACTTTTTCATTTTCCACCGCACTCGACACGTGGCGGCAGGAACACTTTGGCACCACTTCCAACATTGGCAACGCGGCCGATGATGCCGATCCTGACAACGACGGACTAACCAATTTCGCCGAGTTCGCTTTCGGCCTGCCGCCGTTGCAGCGGGCAGGCAGCGAGCTGCCGGCGTTTGAGTATGACGGCGCTTACCTCAGCGCCTCCTTCTCTGCGCCTGCAGGGGCCGGAAGCATCCTTCTTTACAGTGCCGAATGGAGTTCCGCACTGCTTCCCGGCACGTGGATACCCATTCCGGACACCGGCACGGGCAACGATCATGTGTTCCGCATCCCCGCCGCAGGGGCGCGTCTCTTCACGCGATATTCGGTGAAGATGCGTTAGAGGAGGAAATGGAATCGACTTCGCAAATTATGATTGGAGAACTTCTCGAAACCTTCCTGCAAAATCCCGGCCGCGGGAGTTTCCTCGCCCTGAGATCAGCCTGGCTCGAGCTGCCTGACATCGATCCTTACACCCGGGAATTGGACGAAGTGCCGGAGATGATCATGGGGGAGCGGTACGGCGACGCTCTTAACCTCATTCGGAAACACATCAGTCCGCAGTATCTTCTGAATCCGCGTACGCATATGCATCTGGCGATGTGTCGCGAAAACACCGGCGATGAAAGCGGCGCGAAATTCGAACGCTATTTCGCGTTTAGCCTGCTGGATGGCATCAAATCGACCGGCGATGGAAGCGAAGACCGGCCCTTTCTGGTAACGCGCACTTCAGACGAATACGACTACCTCATGGCCGAGGGCATTCGCCCCGCTGAACAGGCGCTTATCAAGGCGGACGACGGACGGAAGCTGGATCAGATGACGATGGAGGACGGGCGCGTGCTTTATTTCGATGTGACAGAAATCTATAACATCATGGACCGCAAATTTGGCGGGGGTTCTTTTGAGGAACCGTCCGGTCTCTCCTGAATTTTCACGCCTGCCGCCGGAAGTTCGTATGCCGGAAGGCCAGGTCATGAAAGCGAAGACCGGGCGCGCCAAACCGGTGTCGCAATTCACCTCCGGGAAGCGCGGCGGCCGAGAAGTCCCAGCACGCTCAAGCCCGCGAGAAGCGCGGCGGAGGGCTCGGGCACGGCGGTGCCGCTCAGCGCGAAGAAGGCGGCGGTGCCGGTGGTGGAGGTGCTGGAGAGAGTGACGGATGCCACCGGACTGGTGGTGTTGGTCACCGGGATGTCGAAGGTGTAGAGGCGCGGATTTCCGGCGTTCACATTGTCGAAGGCGCCGGTGTTGACCGTGAGGCGTCCGTTCGCGTTGTAGGCGGCGGTTCCGTTGAACCAGTCGCCGGCGGAGATGGTGCCGGATTGCGAGGGGGAGCCGTTGGTGAAGTTGATCGTGTAGTTGACGGACACCGGGCCGTGGCCCGCCGAGCCGATAAGGGACAGTGTGGAGTACTGAAGCGGAGTGACCAGCGTGATGGTGGGGGAGCCGGAATTCTGTCCCACCACAAAAGCGTTAGGGGTAATTCCCGCCGCGCCGTTTCCGGGTCCATAGCTGAGCGGGAAGGTATAGGAGTGATCTGCGGCCGTCAGACTTATGATGGTGGAGCCGGGAGCCGGCAATCCTGTGGTGGGCGCGGAAGTGTTGAAGCCCTGCGCATACCATGTGCCGCCGTTATTTCCGGTGCCGGCGTCCATGGTGGCATCTGTCACACCCGCGGCATTGGCGGGAGCACCGGCTTCCACCACGATATCCCGGTTGTATCCGGTGACGGCGATGGAAGTGACCGCGGCGGAGGCTGTTAGGGCACTGGAGCCGAAGACGAAAAGGAGAGGGAGGGAGGTTCGCATGGGAGGGAGTTTTTGGAGGGAGTGCGGGTCGCGCGGAGTAAGAGGAGGAGCAAGGGAAAAGCAGGAAAAGCGCCGAAGCGGCGATGCACTTTGCGTACCGAAACGAAAAAGACTCCAACAGAGCGCTTAGCTTGTTCGGAGATTTGACGAGCATGAGTAGCACCCTCGCAGTGAGAAACGAACAGGTTTGCGACGACCCTGGTCAAGCGATCACATTTCGCGCCATGAGCTTTCGAAGCCTTCCGCAGGATCGCATGAACGCGTCTTGCTTTGGTTCCGGCTTCGCCGGGTTAGGAGTAAGAGCAGGTGCTTACTCCGGAACCTCCGCCTCGACGAGCTTTCCGAGCAGGATGAGCGATTCCTGCCAGCCGAGGTAACAGGCCTCGAGCGGGATCATAGCGGGCACGCCGGCCTGCTCGATGTTGATTTCGGTGCCACAGAACACGGCTTTGAACGTGACGGTGACTTCCATGACGCCCGGCAGGTTTGGATCGTCAAACTTGTCCGTGTAGCGGAGCCGTTCGTGCGGCACCATTTCCAGATACTCGCCGCCGAAGGAGTGACTCTTGCCGCTGGCGAAACTGGTGAAGGACATTTTGAAAGTACCGCCGACTTTGGCGTCCATGTGGTGGACCCTGCCGGTGTATCCGTTAGGGGGCAGCCATTTGGCCATCGCGTCGGCATCGATAAATGCCTTGTAAACTTTCTCCGGCGCGGCTTTCAGCACGCGATGCAGTCGAATGGTATTGGTGGACATGACAGGGTGGTGGTTGGGAGTGGAAGGAACGGCGCAGGCTCCGTCCTATCATCGCCCGATAACGCATCCTGCAAGAGATTTTACCGTCTGCAGTTTGCGTAAATCCCAGCTTGCCTCAAAATGTGTCCCCATATGGGCAACAAGAACGGCAAGGCCACCAAAGAGGAGAAGGCTCATGCCCGGCGCGTCATCCGTGAGGCGTTTCCTGATTTGGTGGCGGTCTTTGGAGCGCATGGAGACTATGGCGGACACCGGGCGCCGCGCGACCACACCATAGTGTTCCGCCTTCAGAACGAACGCCGGTCAGTTCTGCTCCAATGTGGTCTGGATTTTGCCGGAGGCTCTCGGTGGATTGACGGTCTCCAGCATGCGAGCGATGGTGTGTAGAGCCAATGAACACTGAAAGCCCGCTAACGTCCCCCGAACGGCCCCGGCCAAAATTGAACTTCTTTGCCGCGTGGGTGGCTGGCGGATTTGTTTACATGTATTGGGCTCGGGAGGTTATTGTAGCCGAGGGAGTTATCGCCCTTCCGCCTCAGTTCATCTTTGGCGCGATTTTCAGTCTTGTTTGCGTTGGCATTGCAGCGCTCGCCGGTCTCATTCTCCGCCTGCCGGTCTTTTCGAGGCTTTGGTATTCCACCCTTGTCCCGGCGGTGGTGCTGCTGGTCTGCGCCATCGTGCTGCTCCTCCGGGGTGAAGGATGGGGATTGACGGGTACCTCCACCGAGAGCGACTCGCCTTACCAGACTCTGCACCCTGCAGTATTCTATGGCTCGCTGTTTGCCATCTTATTCGCCATACTGCACTTCCCCCGCCCGGCGTGGCTGCGGAAGGTGCCGCCGTCGTTTGTTTGAAACGGTGAATAATTATGCCGCAGGCTCAGGGTGAGAGGGTTCGTAAAACTCGCTGAGGTAAGGCGGCCGCTCCGCTGCGGGAATACGCTGAAGCCATGAGGAATATCCATGCGGGCCGGTGATGACGAGCAGACCTTCGTCGAATCGCACCGGCAGATCGCGGGGACTTTTACCACTCAGGGAGGTGAAGCGTATGCCGGTTTCAGTGACTTCGTAGAGAAAACGAAAGACGCGTTTCTTTTGTTCCAGAAAGGGATACTCCCATGCAAAGGCGCCGTCCGGCGAAAAGTGGAAGAACTCATGCTCCCGGTTGTAGGGATCCGGAATTTCGCTGCGAACGACTCTCCATGTTCCCGTGAGACTGGCGATTGAGATCTCGTTCATGGGTTCCGGGACGCACTGCTTCAGTGAAGACAATGGCGAGCCCGGACCGGAGAGCAAGTGATCCCGGGGACTACGCCTACTGATTGATCGTCACGCCGATGAGCGAGGTGACGCCGGGGCCGGTGGTGATGGTGTCGGAGCCGGAAAGGAGGAGGCGGTCATTGGCGACTTCGGGCTGCTGGATGCGGATGGTGGCGGCGAGGCCGGAAACGCTGACGACGCCGGCGGTGGCGCTGAGGAAGATGTTGTCCGCGGCGGAAGTGCCGTTGATGGTGATAGTGTCGGCGGCGGCGTCTCCGGCACCGCCAAAGGCGGCGAGGTCGGCGGTGATATTGGTTAGGTCCGTGCCGGTGAGGTCGTTGACGATGAGGGCGTCGGTGCCGCCGAGTGCGTTGAGGTCGAGGGTTTCGATGTCATCGAAGTCCATGACGATACTGGCGATATTGCGGGTGAAGCGGACGCGTGAACCGTTGGCCGAGACGTCGAAGATTTCGCCGATGTTACTGCCATTGAAAAGAAGCGTGTCCGCGCCGTCCTGGCCCTCGACGGTGTCGTTGCCGTCGCCGGGGTCCCATTGGAAGGTGTCATTGCCCGCGGCCATAAGGACGGTATCGGGGCCCTGCTGGCCATCGATGAAGTCATCGTCATCGCCGCCTAACAAAGTGTCCGCGCCATTGCTGCCGAGCAGAGTGTCGTTGCCCGCGCCGCCGTCCACGGTGATTTGAATGAGGGGGGCGAGGTTGCCGGTGGCGGTGAAAGTATCGCCGCCGCCGTTGGCGAGGACGGACAGTTTTTCGCAGGTGCCGATATCGAGGAAGAAAGGCCCCGGAGTAAGGCGATCGAAGCGGACGCGGGTACCGTTGGCGGTGGTGGTGAAGACTTCCGCCTCTTCGCTGCCGCGCACTTCCACGGTGTCAACGCCGGTGCCGCCTTCGGTTAGGTCGCTGTCGTCGCCGGGGTTCCAGATGAAGCGGTCCGCGTCCGCTTCGCCGAAGGCCGTGTCGCCGCCGATGCCGCCGAGGAGCGAATCGTTGCCGACACCGCCGAAGAGCAGATCGGCGCCGCCTTTGCCAAAGAGGATGTCATCGCCCGCGCCGCCGAAGAGGAGGTCGCCGCCCTCGCCTCCCGCGAGCAGATCGTTGCCCGCGCCGCCGAAGAGCAGAGCGGGAGGCAGGGGGCCGTCGAATTCGTCGAGCATCAGAGTGTCGATGCCACCCCTGCCGAAGACGCGAATGAGCGAGGTATTTGCCACAGTGGCGCCGGGAACGGGAACACCATTGAAGAAAATGTCGCCTTCAGGATTGCGGCGCACGGTGAGGGTGTTGTTGGCGTCGTCGCCGAAAAAGGTGAGAACACCGGAGGTAACGTTAGCACCGTCCTGGATCACGGTGTTGTCGCCGGTGCCGCCGTCGAGGGTATCTGCGCCGCCGTTGCCCATGAGGACGTCGTCGTTGTCGCCACCGA
This sequence comes from Verrucomicrobiales bacterium, assembly GCA_035550135.1. GTDB lineage: Bacteria > Verrucomicrobiota > Verrucomicrobiia > Verrucomicrobiales > V1-33 > V1-33. The sequence continues at coordinate 177,806 of DASZQB010000029.1, read as the reverse complement.
GCAGAGTGTCGATGGCGGCGCTGCCGAGGAGGATATCGTTGCCTGTGCCGCCATCGAGTGTTAGGGAGGGGCCGCCCGCGGGAACTGCAGAAGCGTCCACGACGTCATCGCCGCCGAGGCCCTGGAGGCGCAAGCCGTCGAGCGCGGGCTCGAATCCATACACGGTGATTTCAGGAACGAGGCCTTTGACCAGCAAATTGCCGTTGGGAAGTGTGGCGGTGATGATGTCATCGGCGGGCGTGCCGTTGATGATGACGTTATCGACGGCGCCGTCGCCCGCGCTGTTGAACGCGGCGAGGTCCGCGGTGATGTTAGTGAGGTCGGTGCCGGTGAGATCGTTGACGGTGAAAGTGTCGGTGCCACCAAAAGCGTTGAGGTCGAGCGTTTCGATGTCATCGAAATCCATAACGATACTGGCGATATTGCGGGTGAAGCGGACGCGAGCACCGTTGGCCGAGACGTCGAAGATCTCGCCAATGTTACTGCCATTGAAGAGCAGAGTGTCCGCGCCCTCCTGACCTTCGACAGTATCGCTGCCATCGCCAGGGTCCCACTGGAAGATATCGTTGCCCGCGCCCATCAGCACGGTGTCATTTCCCTGCTGGCCGTCGAGGAAGTCATCGTCATCGCCGCCGCGCAACACGTCGGCCCCGTTGCTGCCGAGGAGTGTGTCTTTGCCCGGGCCGCCGTCTACGTCGATCTGGATAAGAGCCGCGAGGTTGCCCGTGGCGGTGAAGGAGTCATCGCCGTCGTTGGCATTGAGGTCGAGGATTTCGCAGGTGCCGATATCGAGGAAAAACGGCGCGGGATTGATGCGGTCGAAGCGCACGCGGGTGCCATTGGCAGTGGTGGTGAAAACCTCCGTACCGTTGCCGCCGTTCACTTCAACCACGTCGGTGCCCGGGCCGCCTTCGTTGAGATCGGTGTCATCGCCCGGGTTCCAGATGAAGCGGTCGGAATCGCCTTCGCCGAAGATTTTGTCATCGCCGGTGCCGCCGGTGAGGCGATCGCCGCCCGCGCCGCCGAAGATGAAATCCGCGCCGCCTTTGCCGAAGACGGTGTCGTTGCTGGGACCGGCGAAGATGAGGTCCACGCCGCCGCCGCCTGTTAGGTTGTCAATTCCGGGGCCGCCGAAGAGGGCCGCGGGAGGCAGCGCGCCGTTGGTTTCATCCATGGTGATGGTGTCCGCACCGGCCAGGCCGAAGATGCGAATGAGCGCGGTGTTCGCGACGGTGGCGCCGCCGATGGGCACGCCATTGGACAGCAGTGCGCCTGCGGCATCGCGGCTGATGACAAAGGTGTTAGGGGAGGCGTCGCCGATGAGGGTGACGATGCCCGAGGTAACGTTAAGGCCGTCCTGAAGGATGACGTTCTCGCCGTCGCCGCCGGCCATGGTGTCCTCGCCGCCGTTGCCGATGAGCACGTCGTCATCATCGCCGCCGAGAAGAGAATCCGGGACGGCGCTGCCGAGGAGGATATCGTGGCCTGCCCCGCCGTCGAGCACGAGCAACGGACCACCGGCGGGAACGACTGAAGCGTCTATGATATCGTCCCCGCCGAGGCCCTGAATGCGCGCGGAGTCGAGCACGGGTTCGAATCCGCGAATGGCAACGATGGCCGCGAGGCCTTCGATCATGAGATCGTTGCCGGTGAAAGAAGGGAAGATGAGATCGTCGCCGGCGGTGCCGTTGACGGTGACGATATCCGCCGAGGCGTCGCCGGCGCCATTGGGACCGGCGAGGTTCGCGACCACGGCTGTCAGGTCCGTGCCGGTGAGGTCATTGACGATGAAATTGTCCGTGCCGCCAAAGGCATTGAGGCGGAGGATTTCGATATCGTCGAGGTCCATGACGATGCTGGCGATATTGCGCGTAAAGCGGACGCGCGGGCCGTTGGCGGAGACTTCACAGATTTCATTGCCGGCGCTGCCATTGAAGAGAAGCGTGTCCGTGCCCTCCTGGCCTTCGACGGTGTCATTGCCGTCGCCGGGGTCCCACTGGAAAGTGTCATCGCCCGCGCCCATGTGGATGGTGTCGTTGCCCTGCTGACCGTCGATGGTGTCGCTGTTGTCGCCTCCTAACAATGTGTCCGCGCCATTGCTGCCGAGCAGCGTGTCATTGCCCGCGCCGCCTTCGACCGTGATTTGAATGAGAAGGGCGAGATTGCCCGTGGCGGAGAAGGAATCATCGCCGCCGTTCGCGTGGACGACGAGATTTTCGCAGGTGCCGATATCGAGGAAGAAGGGCCCCGGGCTCAAACGATCGAAGCGCACACGGGTGCCGTTCGCGGTGGCGGTGAAGACCTCCGCGCTGTCGCTGCCGTTAACTTCCACAGTGTCCATGCCGCCGCTGCCTTCGTTGAGGTCCGTGTCGTCGCCGGGATTCCAGATGAGCCGGTCAGTATCGTCGCCGCCGATGACCTGGTCGTCGCCATCGCCTCCCGTCAGGGTGTCATCGCCATCGCCGCCGCTGAGGGTATCCGCGCCGCCTTTGCCAAGGAGGATGTCGTTGCCGGGTCCTCCGTTGAGCGTGTCCGCGCCATCGCCGCCTGTCAGGATGTCATTGCCGTCTTCGCCGAACAGGCGGGTCGCGGGGAGCGGGCCGCTGGTATCGTCGATGGTCAGCGTATCGTTCCCCTCCTTACCGAAGATATCGACGACGATGGTGTTGGCGACAGTGGCCGGACCGCCGGTGATGGCGACCGCACCGCCATTGACGAGGAGATTGCCCGCCGCATCGCGGCTGAGCGTGATTGCGTTGTCGTGATTGCCTCCATTGATGGTAAGCGCTCCGGAGCCGGCGTTATAAGCGCCGGTGATGACATCGGGCGGCGGCGGTTTTAAGCGAAAGAACATCCGCTGCCGGCCGGCAGTCGAGACCGTGACATTCACATAGTTGTCTGTGCCGATGACGGGAGGACCCTCACTGGTCCACGTGATGACATCTGAACTTGTTTCCAATTGATAGGAAACTCCGTTGTCCGCGAACCATGTCACGATGACGCTGTCTGAAGTGAGGCTCGACAGTGTGAGAGGCGGCGCATCCGACTGGGCCGCCGACGTGCAGAACGCGGCTGCATTCAGAAGCGCTGCAAGGAGGAGCATCGGGAAATGAAAAGCGCGGGGGCAGGCTGATTTCATGGCGGAATTCTCAGGTTTCCCCTGCGCAGGCGACACGAACTGCCGGACTCTAGAAGGAAGGGGCCGGTGAACAGGGATGGGTTTGGCGGATATTCGCACCGCTGAAACCGGCCTTGCTGGAAGATGGAAGATTTTCCAGGCGGGCACGGTTCTGAAGTTCCTAACACGTCACAACCCCGAAGCGCACGAATACATGCTGCGCCTGATACGTCCATGCACACACCTCAGGGGAGCGATCCAACCGCAACTGTTCAGACGCGGAAGATCGCTGTCGTCGTCGCGCCCCCTTATTCAAGGGTCACGCTCAACCTCACGCCGGCATGGGGCCGGCCACTCGTGTTCAGCGTTGCCCGTTTCTCCGTCCAACCCGGTCCCGTGTTGAGCACTTCCACTGTCAGGCCGGTTGATTCCCACGCCGCCATGTCCCCTGACCACTGAGGCTCGATCACCACATCGGTCGCCGACGTGGACTCGCGCCATGTCATTCGCAGAGCCTCGCCATCTCTCGCGCAGACCGGTACTGCTCCGTTGTCAGGAAGCATCGGATCGGAACCCAGTGCATACTCCACCAGATTCTCCAGCCCGTCGTTTTCCGGATCGGCTCGCGGTCCCGAGATAAGAGGATTCCCGGCATTTCCGCCAAAGTGCAGCGTGCTCCATTCCCCGTACGGCGTGGTTACGTGGGCCACCGTGTCATCGAAGGTCGTCACCAACCCGTCGTTCGCCAGAAGACGCAGCGAATAGGTTCCCGGAGTTTCGAAGAGCGCGCTGCCGGTTGCCGCCGGAGGAAAACTAACATCGCCGGGACCGCTGACTTTTTGCCAGTAAACCGAAGGCACTCCGGAATCGTCAGTCACAGTTCCCGCAAGCAGCGCGTTAAGCCCGGAACTGATGGGGGGGCCGGCATCCACCAGAGGGCCGGTATTGCCTGCGCGCGTGATTTGAAAATCCTCGAACGCCGCCGTCACGCTCGCCGTAGTGCTGGCACTGGTGACCGCAAGGCCCGCATACACCGGGTCCGCCATGACCACCGTCTGCGCGCTGCCATGCGCGTCCCATGAAATACCGTCCGTCGATTCAGCCGCGCTGAAGAGGTTTCCGGTGCGCTGCAACCTGAGATATCTCGGAACCGCACCAGGCACTCCGTTGGCAGAACTCACACCCGTCCCGCCGTCGGCCGTGCGCCAGACGAACGCCAGTCTTCCTGGCGCAGCCGTCATCGCGGCGTGCTTCGCTCCGGCGGCGAGAGAACCGCGCACCATCACCCCGCAGCGCGCGGAAATCCCGGCGTTCGCAGGATTGATCGAAGCCACTCTTGCAACAATCGTGAAATCCCCGCTCATCGGCCGATGGGCAAAATAAAAACCATCCGCCGTCGCATTGCCAATGCCGGAGCCTTCTCCCGTGAGCGCCCACGAAGCGCCGCTGCCCGCCAGACCTGAAAGCGTGCCGGGAGTTCCCACGCTGACTCCTGTTAGAGTATCGCTCAGCACGAACACACTAACATTTGTTGACGCCGTCAGTTCGGAATCCTCCGCAGTGAGCTTCAGCAGGTATGAACCCGGCGCACTGAACAACGCGGTAGTCTTCGCGGCTGCACTGTCACCGAACGTCACAGTGCCGGGACCGCTGATCATTGTCCACGAGGTGGTCAATCCTCCGCTCGACAGCGGACGGCCATCATCCGTTACCGTCGCGTTCAGCACCAGCCCCGGACCGCCGGGGATAAACGCGCTGCCGCCGGCGGGGGAATGCAAGGCGATCTGCGGCGCATTGTTAGAGTCATCATCGTGAATCGTGACTGTGGCTGACGGTGTGCCGATGAGATAGCCGGCGCCCGGCACAATGGTGAGGGTCACCGTCCTGTCAGGCTCCGGTGTGCTGTCATCCACCGGTTTTACCTTCACCGCCAGCGTGGTCTGACCGGCGGCAAAAAGCACGCTGGACGGCAGCGCTTCAAAATCCCCTGCCGGAGCGCTGCCCCCGGCACTCAGGGCCACCGCGAGTTCACCCGCCGCCGGTCCAGTTCGCGTTAGGGTAAACGTTCCGGTTTCCGACGGCTCCGCGGCGTCCGCATCCGTGGCGGCGATGGAAATGCCCGTCTCATTGTCCACGATGGCAATGGTCGAAGACGAAGGGTTGCCCACCACGTAAAGCGGCGACGGCGCAACGGAAATCACCACCGTTTCGCCCGGATCAAGCACCGCGTCATCCAGCGGCGTCAGGGGGAAAGTCACGCTGGTTTCGCCCGCCGGAATGGTGACTTCCGTCAAAGCTGTATAGTCGCTGCCCGCCGTCGCCGTGCCACCAATCGTTAATTTCACCGTGAGGGCGCCCGCCGGATTCGGAGAGGTTCGCGTCACCGTTATTTGCGCCGGGTCCGCGCCCTCCTCGGCAGCGGCGGAATCCTGAGTTGTTAGGGTAATCACAGCGGCGTCATTGTCCAGAATGGTTAGCACGTGAGTGATTTGAGCCGTCAGGTGGACGGGAGCGGTGGCATTGCTCAATGAAAGCGTCAGTGTTTCCGGCGTTTCGACCGCGGGATCATCCACCAGTCCAAGCGGGACCGGCTTTGCCGTCTCACCGGGAAGAAAGGTCAGGGTGCCATTCATTCCCGTCACGTCGGCAACGGTGGCCGTGCCCCCGGTTACCGCCCAGTCCACGCTGCAAGGAACCATTTGCGGAGCACTCAGAAATACGAGTGCCTGCCCTGGCGTTCCTGCTCCCTCCCCCGAGGAGGAGGTCGCCGCTGCAAAGCCCGCCACCGGGCCGGGTGCCGTATCGTTATCGGCAATGGTCAACGTATGGATCACCTGGGAGCCCATGCGGGCCGATGTCGCCCGCCACAACCGCAGGCCAATGGTCTCACCGGGATCGACGAAATTGTCCTCGAGCAGCGTCACCGGAATGTTCTGCGTCATCTCGCCAGGCGCAAACACCAGCGTACCGCTGCCCGCCCGATAGTCCGCGCCATTGAATGCGATCCCTGCATCCAGCGCATAATCCACGCGCACTTCCCTTGCCGCCGCGAAGGAGAGACGCACGGGAATGTTAACCACACCCGCGCTCTCCGACTGACTGGAGGCGGCGTCCACAAAACTCACCATTGGAAGTCCTGCCGTCTCCGTGTCATTCAACCACACACTCGCAGGAGTGCCTTGTGTTCCATATGAGCCAGGACTTGAAACGACCGTGCAACTCAGGCTCTCCACACCCTCTGCCGTCGAGTCATCAAACAGTGTCACGTCCAGCGATGCTCCCCTTGCTCCCGCCGGTATCGTCAGGGTTCCCGACTGCACGGCATAGTCGCCTCCCGCCGTTGCCGTACCCGTCAGCGTGTAATGCACAGTTAGGGGAGCCGTCGCGGTGCCGTTCCGCGAAAAGTAGAACTTCACCGGCCCGGCGTTCTCGGCGTAGTTCGCCGCCGCGGCTCCCACCGACACCATTTGCTGATCGTCATCCGTCAGGTACAGCGTCGCCGTATTTTCCGGCGAAAGCGTGTAGGCTGCGTCCGGCTGCAGATTGAGTTCAATGCTCTCCGCATCCTCCATCTCCGAATCCTGAAGAGGCGTAATGGTCACGTCTGAAAATCCGCCGCGCGGCACGGAAGCTGTTCCGGAAAGCGCCGTATAATCTGCCCCTGACAAGGCCGTGCCGCTCATGGTGTAATGCACAGTGATTCCGCCCGGACCGCTTCCGTATGCTTGAATCCGGAATTTCCCCGTTCCTCCCGCCTCATCACAACTCCCGTCGGAAACCGTCACCATCACATGCGGAACATCGTTGTCTGTGATGGTGGCGGAGGCGCTGAATGCGGCCCCGGTTTGATAGCGCACACTGCTGCGCAGTTGCACGCTCACCGTCTGCGTCGCCTCTCCGATGCTGTCATCCACGGGCACGATGACCACGGAGGCGTTCGCCTGACCGGCAGGAATCGTCACGGAGCCGCTCAGCGGCTGATAGTCCGTTCCGTGATGCGCCGTTCCGCCCAGCACGTAGTCCACATTCAATGGAGTTGTCAGGCTCCCCGTGCGTGCCACGATGAAAACCGCGGGATCAGAGCCGGTTTCCGACGCCGCGCTGTCCGGCGCAGTGATGCTCACCTCCGGAATGTCATCGTCGAGCAGGTTCACCGTCGCACTGGTCTGCTGTGGCGATCGAATCCATGCCGCGGAAGTTGAAAGGGTAAAGATCGCCGTCTCACTTCCCTCCACGTCCGTGTCTTGAACAGCGGTGAGCGGCACATCCACGAAGGACTGCCCTGCCGGAATCGTAACCGCTGTGTTCACTCCCGTATAATCCACGCCCGCCGCCGCGGCGCCGCTGCGCGTGAGAGTCACCGTCAGTGCATTGAGCACCGCCCCCGTTCGACTGAACCGCAGGGTCGCCCCGTCTGACCCTTCCGCCGCGGAATCGTCCACTGCCTCTGCACTAACAACAGGCAGGCTGGTGTCGTTGTCCACAATCGAAAGGGTCGCGCTTTCCACGCCTGACGGGATGTAGCCGTTTCCATCGACGAGGTAAAACGTCATCTGTTCCGGCCCTTCGATCAGACTGTCATCGAATGCTGTGACAGCCACATCGAGGGACGGCTGGCCGCTGGGAATCGTGAACTTGTAGGTGGTTAGGTCATAAGTCTCCGCCGGGCTGAAATCCACGTCGCTCATCGCCGCGGAACCGCCGGCAAAGACACGCACATCGAGCGCCCCGGCATTTATCGTTGCCACCCTTGTAAACCGCAGCACTGCCCCGCTCCCGCCCTCCATGCAGGAATTAACCGGCAGGGACATGGAAACCGCCGTCCGCGCCGTGGCTGTAAAATCCGCATCCGTGATGTCGGAGTACACCATCAGCGGATCGCTGAATCCCCGCACGAGGGAGTGAGTGTAAACAGCAGCCCCGATCGAAAAAGGCCCGCCCGGGAGGCCGCTGAGAATGTAATTTCCTTCACTGTCCGTACAACAGCCGCGCCAGCCGGTATTGTTGAGTCCGTTTTGGACTCTCACCCCCGCCACCGGCTCACCGGCGCCAGTCAGCACCCGCCCCCGCACGGTAAACAGCGCCGGCGAACCCACCCTAACAACCGTCAATGCGCTGCGCGTGCCGCCCCGCATGTCACTCACTTCACACCGCACGGTATAGATGCCTTCGGCGCTCCACGCGCGCGAAGCGACTGCCATGTTAGGCCCGAAAGTCCGGTCCCCCCAGTCCCAGGCGTAAGCCAGCGGGTCCCCGTTGGAATCGATGGCCGTGGCTGTGAAGGTCACCGGTTCATTCACTGCCACCGCGGTCGCACTTGCAGCCAGGGTCAACGACGGCGGCGCATTTCCGGGAAACGCTCCGGTATTCACCACCACGTCCACGGACTCCGGCACGGTACCCCCCTTCCCCACCGGGGTAATGTAAGTCTGCGCTCCCGCATCGGCGAACGTTTGCCCTATCACCACCGGACTGTCCTCTCTTGCGTCGGGCGAACCTGGCGTGGTGTCGAGCAACTGCCCGCCTCCATTCGACCCGTACGGAGTATTGGCGGCCGCGCTGTCCCCCCAGGGGCTCCAGTTCAATGGTACGCCGCTCATCATCCATTTATTGTTAGTCCACTTTTGGCGGAACTCGCACCAGTAGTCCCGCTGCGCATCTTTCCTCACCGTGAGCAAATACCGGTTTGCCGGATCGATCCTGCCCTGATCGAACTGATGAATCCGGTAAACGCCGCTGCGTATCACACGCGTCGTGTTTTCGTCAGGAATCCAATGCAACTGGTGCTGGTGCCCGGCATTGAACCAGTGGTTCCCCGCATTCGCCGACCCCATCGTATCGAATGTGTTGCCGTACTCGGAATTGAGACCCGAGCCGATCACACTGTCTCCGCCTGTGTTCCATGAGTTGGCGTGCCACAGTCCAAGGTTATGACCGAACTCATGGCAGGCCACGCCGGCGGAGTTTGTCTTCAGCCATGCGCCGCGCCCGCCCACGAATGCCTGACCGTTGAATCCGCCGCTGGCTCCGTTGTAGCGCACGGCATCCAAATCGTAGGACGAATAATCGAATCCTGCGGCACGCGCCGCCGCGCGCGCATCGGCCAGGACATTATCCGAATCCTCCATGTCATTCGCCGCGTACCATGCCTCCGGTTTTGGCATCATCAGCAGCGGCGTCACTGTCGTCAGCAGGTAAACCTGAAAGTGGCTGTTCTCCATGAGGAAGTCATTCACCTGTGCCATCATGTCATAGGCGTCCTTTTCCGGCTGTGGATCGGTATACTGCCCCGGAAACGTCACCCGCATATAAAGAACGCTTTTCGGCCCGGTGGACCACGGCGCGGGAATCGCTCCGGGAGGTTTTGAAGGACCACCAGTACCGCCTTCCTCTGCAATGAGCCGGTCTCTCAACGCATGTATGTGCCCGCCGCTGCACAGAAGATGAACCTCTCCGCCGATTTCCACTGCCGGGGATTGCGGCGTAATTTCCTCACTCACCGCCGGCACACTTTCACCGCTCACCGGACAGGTATTATATACCGGCTCCTCCGTTCGCAGCCGCTCACCAGGCTCAAGCGGACGCAGCGGGTCCTCGTGCAGCGCGAGCACTCCATCCAGCGCCACTCCAAAGATGAGCGTGTTTTCGGTCGTACGCTGCCGGACCCGCCGGCCATAGACACTCGCCTGGTAGCGCTTTCCCCCGCTCGTAACGAAAATCCGCTCAATTCCCCCGCCCTTCCCTTCCCCGTTAGTACGGCCAAGCACTCCATAAAACCCGCGCGCACTCACCCGCTCCTCAAGGAGAGAGGTGATTTCGTCCGGCACCTCCTGCCGCAGCACCATCGGCATCGCCTCCTCCAGCGCGCGCCGCGGATCGGCCAAAATCAATTCCTTCATCCTGCTCCGGTGAGCGCCCGCAAGGGCCCGGCCACGCTCCAGCATGTCCACCCGCGATCCAGGTGCTGCCTCCACAAAGTCCGCCGCCCATTGCCGCAACTCCCTGGTTTCCTGGCTCAGCCGGTTTAAGAAACCAGGACGCAACGATTCCTTCCACGCCTCACGAACTGGCAGGCCGGCATCCTCCACGCGCTTTGACCTCACGGGCTCCGGGCTCTTTGCCTCCGGCTGCCGCCACCACGGCATGACCGCAGCGCCCAGAACAAGGCAGACAAGGAAAGTGAGTTTCTTCATCGGTGCGGACGCCCGCTCCAGCAATGGAGCGGCCCGCATTCTATCTCATTTGCACCGCATGCACACTCTCAATCTCAACCAAACCGCAGGCGCGGGTGAGTTCCCGGCCTGGAAGGCCGACGTTTCAGCTTAGTGGTGATTCATTCCGAGAACCATCTCCGCATCGGAACCCTGGGGCACCTGCGCGGCGATGTCCCGGGTCGCGTTGATCATCTGGTGATTCGCATACACCGCCGCGGCATTCACGGACACCACCAGCAGAATCAGCGTCGCGAGCGCGCGTTTCGCCGAAGCCCACATGGCTCCGCTTTCCGGACTCTGGTCCGCCACGGACGAACGCTTGGCGAACTTCAATGCCAGCCGAATCGAAACCAGCAGCCCAATATTTAAGAGCAACACCATGCCGGTGAGCAGCTTGGTGTAGAAGTGCATGGAGTCGAGAGACGGTGTCATATGGGCTGGTTGGAAATGGTAGGAGGTAGAGAGGGTCGATTCTCTACTCAAAATTACCATTATTATGGAATTTTTGCAATTGCTAATTTTCCCGAAACGAATCGCCGCTTTTAGTAGAGAAATTTTGGCAAATCCGCTCAATTCTGAGAAAAAGAACAAAATTTAGTTGCATAAATTGTAATTTGGAATAATTTCCATCATTCAACGAACCGAACGCCTCTCAATCCCTCAACAATTTACCTCAACCAAAGCCATGAACCGTCAGCCTGAAATCAACGAAGCCCGCCTCGAACGCCTGATCCTTGGTGCCGCCGCCTCCTGCGTGGTCGCCATGCTCTACCTCCTGATTTCAAGCATCATGGGCTAAGGAACGAAGGGACTCCTCAACCCTCCTTCGTGCCAGCGGCGACCGAAAGGTCGCCGCTTTTTTGTGCTCCCGTCCCGGGAGCCTCCCCGCTCATTTTTGAGTCGAATCTCAAATGCGAATTGACGAATCGGATAATAACGGGATACTTATGCCATAATTAACCGATTGTGGCCCGTCAAAAGAACAGCGTGGATACCGTCCAGATCACCCTTTCGGTGACCCCGGCGATCCGTGACTTCCTCGATCAACTGAGCCAAAGCGGTTTTTACGGGAAGAATACGGCCGAAACCGCTGCGGACCTGCTGAAATTGAAACTTCGTGAAATCAGCACGCAGCCCGGCACCCCCGGCCTTCCGCCGCCCGGCTTCAATCCCTCATGGCCGGTCGTTCCCGGTTCCGGCACCTAAACTTTCCCCTCTCCCTCAACACATAACCCAAAAACAAGGCTAACTCCATGAACTCAGTTGCTGCTTGCCTCGACATCCCGCCCCGTCAGCCCCGCTTTTCCGCGGTGCCGCCGCGCCCCGGCAAAGTAAAACCCGAACCGCCCGAAGATGAACTCCGCAGACTCGCGTTCGAAATCGCCCAGCACGACCCCGTTCTCGCCCACCTCCTCGTCCGTGCGGGAGAGCGGGTCCGCCGGAACTGACAGCGGAATAAAAACCGATTCCCAAAGAAAGGCGCGGTCTCACCTCAAGACCGCGCCTTTTTCGTTTTAGCCCGGCGCCTTTGGCAGGCTGGTTAAATCCGGTTCCAGGAATTCATGTTTCGCGCGCGGTGACATGAAAAGCTGCGGGGAATAGAAGAGGCGCAGGATTTTCTTTTGGCTGAGTTGAGGATGAAGGTCGAAGAACTCGTCCGCGGTTTCTTTCGCGCCATAGATCTGCATGGTCGCGTGGATGATACGCAGCCAGGCCATGGTCATCGTTTCATGATAGCCGCTGGTGGGTGTGTCCTTGACGTTGTTGGCGGCATTGTAGGTGCGGATGCCGTCGCGGAGCTTTTGGGAGGCGGTTTCCAAATCGTACCGGCTAAGATAAATCCACGCCACCCTCACATGCGCCCGGTGATGCCACTGCTCGAACGGATAGGTGCAGGATTCGAATTGCTGAAGGAGAAGGTCGTCATCGCTCATGATGTTTGAAAGGCTCCGGTTACGATAGAGAGATGACGCGCACGACGGATTCGCGATACTCACGGAATCCCATTCGGGTGTAAAGATTGCGGGCGTGTTTGTTCTCACTAAGGACATGGAGGAACGGCGTTTTGCCCCTCTGCATTTGACGGCGGATCAGCTTGCTCATCAGCCTGCGGGCGAGTCCGCGGCCCTGAAAGTCCGGATGCGTGCAAACACCGCTGATCTCATGCAACGCTCCGGCGCACATGCGTTCGCCCGCCATGGCCACGAGCTGCTCTTCGTGGAAGTAACCGAAGTATTCCCCGAGTTCGATGGTTCTTAACCCGAATGGTCCCGGACGGGTCAGCGTGGCCAGTTCGAGCGCTTGAACGGCGTGTTCCGGACCAAGCCGAATCGCATCGGGGGCCTCGTCACGGGCAGGGATGGCGCCGTCATAGACCATCTTGAACATGGTGGTTTCGGAGTCGATCCTCCAACCGGCGGGCACTTCACCGGACCAGCCATCGGAATAGAATGACTCGCCGGTCTCACAACATTTTACCAGCGCATCGAAGTCAGGACGCTGTGTATCGGCGAAGCCAACGATGGGGGAGAATCCGGAAGCGTATCTGCGCGCGCCATCGGTGCCGGCAGCAAACTGTGCGTGAGGACCTGTTAGGGTGTGCCAGGCGATATTGTCCAGAAGCTGCATCATCCTCAGTCCTCATTCATGGCGCTGACGGGCGCTCCGGAACCCGTGTGATGAACCATTCCACCGTTGCGGAAAGCGTGTGCGCTCCCGACTCATCGTGAAGTTCCACAGGAACACTAACCATAGCGCGGCCCTTTGCCGCAAGCTCCGTACGAAGCTGCTCAATCGCTTCCGGCGGCGTGGATACCGTGGATGTAATGGCCCCGTTTGCCGGTTTCCGGAACTTCGACTCCAGTCTCCGCACCACGGGAACGAGACCCTCCGTGGAACCCAGGGCCCGCAGGAGAAATTCACCGCTCGATGCCTCCGCGAGCGCGAGCTGGGCACTCGCGTGGACGGTGCCCAGATGGTTTAGATACTGCCCGCCCGCGGGAAGCCGGAGCAGATGCCCGGGATCTGAAGCCGTCTGAAGACCGATGAAACGGTTGAACGGAAGTTCGGTGACGCTCGCTTGCACGGGACCTTTGGTTAATCGGTTATCGTTTCACCGCCACCACCCGGAATCCAATGTGGTCATGCTTGCGATTTTCCTCAAAACGCAGCCGAAATGCCGAACGGCAAGGCCATCCTTCGTCCGCCCAGCAACCGCCTCGGCGCACACGGGAGATATCGCCGTGTTCGCTTTTCGAGGCAGTGTCCTTCGCATCGCGAAGGTCCGGGTCCGTGCCTCCCGGCAGCTTCAGGTGATACCAGTCGCGGCACCATTCGAAAACATTTCCGTGCATGTCGTGCAGTCCCCATGCATTTGCCGGATAGCTGCCCACCTTCGTAGCGCGTTTCAGTGAGGGTCCCGGCTCCGCTCCGTTGTAAGGCTGTCCCTGAAAGTTTGCCTGCTTGCTGCTGAGGGAGTCACCGAAGGCCGTCTCCGTCGTGGTGCCGGCGCGGCAGGCGTATTCCCACTGCGCGTCCGTGGGAAGGCGAAACTCCCATGTGTTAGGCAATTCATCCGCAGCCCGTGCGCGCTCCGTCAGTTTCAAGCAAAATCCCTCGGCCTCCGCAAAGTTGATCGTGTAAACAGGAAAGTCATCGCCTGCACCGGCGGTGGTCATCGGCGCCTCTCCCGTGATTCGTTTCCACTGACCCTGCGTCACTTCATATTTTCCTATCCAGAATCCTTTGGAAAGCGTGACGTCCACCTGGTTCTCGCCGGGCCGGCGTTCCGGTTCGCTGCGCGGACTGCCCATGCGAAACCGTCCCGGCGGGCACCAGCAAAGTTTCACCCCCGCGCTTTCCCGCGCCTCTCCCGCTTTCTTTCCATCAAAGGGATCAGGCTGAGCCGCTTTCTGATCCTGCGCCGCTTTTTCGTCAGCCGACACACAGGCCTGCACGAATGCTGCAAGGAAAAGAGAAGCCAGCGCTGCGAATGTTGCGTTCATACAGGGTCGGAAGTCTAACATTTCTATTTGGGCAGCCGCCACTGCCAGTCCGGGAAATCGATCTCCTCCTTTGGCAGTTCATCGGCCGGACGACTTCCCTGCCAGTCATCTTTCAAATTCCTCCCGATGGACCAAAAGACCTGCTCGCCATCCACCAGCCGGTAGCGCAGCGGCTGCCCATCCACATCCAGCGGCACCGCCGGCAGGAGCGCCGGAGGCAGATCACTCAATTTTTCCGGCGGCTTTCCTCCGGCTAACCGGTGGCGTTCGAGCGCACAGGCCACGATGCACAGGCGGCGTTTCATTTCGTTGAGAAGCATACCCGGTCTCAGAGAGCTGTAGGCGGCATATCCGTCCGCGAGCATGGTCCGCCACCGCTCCAGCATGTTAGGTTCGGGTCCGTCTCGACGGCGCTTATCTTCAGCCAGCCGGGTCGGCCAGTCCGCCGTTTTAACCAGCTTCGCTTCATCAAGAAATGAGCGCACCGCCGCGGCCTTGCTCCCGTCCACCATCCCAATCAAAAGCAAACCGCCCGAACCCTTTGGCATCATTCGCATGGGACTGCCTTCCCCTTTCAGCATCACGGTATTCACCATGCGGTTAAACCAAATCAATTCGCTGAACCTCGCCTCCACCCATTCCCGGTCCACGTCCACTGCAGAAAGGTACTCCTGGATCGCACGCAGGGCATCCGCAGTTAAGCGATGCTCCGCAATGTTTCGCCTCACCAACTCACAGAGATCCCTGCGCATACTGGAACTAACAAGAAATCCAAGGACTGTCTTCTCCTCCCCGAACATTTCCTGCATCGTAAGAAGGACCGGCAAAAGGCGCGAAAACCCGTCTGCGTCCCCGCATGCCAGCGCCGCCTCCGCCCTCACACTCAGGAATCGATAGGCTGTTACCGGCAGCTTTACCTGCGTCGCGGGGTCGATCATCGTCTCGCCGGCTTTTATCGCTTCCTCTACCCGCGCTCTGAACCCCGGTGTAAACTGCGCTGCTCTACGTGCTTTCGCTGCCTCGATAAGTTCCAGGACGAACGGTTCATCCACACTGCGCAGCGCCGCATACACGGCGCGCGCATCATCTTTCTCCTCTTCTGCCGCCGGCATTTTGAATCCTGGCTTTTTCCTGAGCCATACCCGCCACAACTGCCAATCCGCCGGCGTCCCAGGCAGGAGTTCAAGGGGTGAGCTTTTCGGATCGACCCGCTCCGGAATGCTGGTAACATTCAACTTCTGCAACCGTGCGATCCTCGCTGCCACTTCCGGGGTCCGGTTCTCCAGGCGCATGAGGATGTCCTTCAGTACCGGCGTGGCTCCAAAATTTCCCTCCGCCGCCACATCCGGAGGCTGAAATTGAAAGGGATCCAAGGAATAACCCGCCTCCTTCAGATCCGACTGTGCGCCGCTCCATTCGAAGTGACCGCGCAGTGCGACATAACCGGCCGTCAATCCTGCTCCGGTTCCCGCAAGGTGAATCAGTATTCCCAGAAACGCGAAACCTCTGAATCGTGAACGGCGGTGGAAGGTTGGTTTCATGACGGAACGGGATGGCGTTCTTTGGTGGGCGCTAACGATTCTATCGCCCCTTTAGGGCTCATCTGAGATTTGATTGGGGGCTTTTCCGGGGGTTCCGTTCGTTCCTCACTCCACCCCCGGCTACCTTCCGGCTGGGCCTCCGGCCCGCGTTTTTGATCCGGCTTCGCCGGGTTGGAAAGTCGAGCTGCGTCAAGGCCGCCAGCAACCCGAGAGCGGCTCGATTTTCCACTGCGGCGAAGCTGAAACCGGGCGGGGGGGCTCTTTGCCGGGGACACAGAACATTGGAAACCCGTGGCGCAAAAGTAGAGTGAGTGTGCCTTGAGGCCACTCGCTTTTGCTCCGGCTGCGTGTGGCGAATAGCGACTGGGCTTCCCCACAGTCACTCTACTTCCGTCCAGCGCTTCGTCGCCGCTCTCATCGAGGAAACCGTGCCACCGGGAAATCGGCCATTTTGCAAAGCATTTCGCCAGAGGGTGACCAAAGTCGAGGGTTTGCAAGCTCACATGGAGCGTTGCGCAATTATCTACGCCGCTGAATCTAAGAGGACTGTTCATGCTATGCAGGGGACGTGCATTGGTGGCGTGTTCGTTATTTACCGAGGCTGAAGAGATAGGCGAGGAGGTCGAGGCGCTGCTGGTCGGTCATCCATGCGGTGAGGGCCTCGGGCATGAGGGTGCCGGTGTCGGTGCGGTCTTTGATGTCGGCTTTACTGACGCTTTGGGTTTCGGTGAGGCCCGGGGGAAGAAGCGTTAGGGTTTTGTTGTCCTCGGCGCGTTTGTAGCCGCTGAAGATGCGGCCGTCTTTGGTGGTGGCAGTCGTTAGGAAGAAGCCCTCTTTGATTTGGCGTTTGGGCCAGAGGAGGGACTCGGTAATGAGTTCGGGGGTCATGCCGCGGCCAATGGCGGAGAGGTCGGGGCCGGTTATGCCGCCTTCGTTGCCGACCTTATGACATCCGGTGCAGGCGGCCTGGGCCATACGAAAAACTTCTGCGCCGCGTTTGGAATCACCGGAGGCCTTTGCGGAATCGATGAGTTTGGTGACGAGTTCGGGAGTGTATTCCATCGCCGCCGCGGCAGGTGCCAGGCCGGCGGCTTTTTGCAGGACGGCGAGCAGGGCCGGATCGCTTTGCCCGGCGGTGGCGAGGGCGGCGATGAGGGCGAGAGCAGTTTCCTTTCCGGGAGCGGTCTTTGTGATGGCCTCTGAAAGCTGCTGCGGGCCGCCTTCGCGTTCGAGGAAGACGCCGAGGATGCCGGGCGAAGCCTCTTTTGGTATGTACGTTAGGACAATGGCGGCTTCCGAGGCCGCGAGCGGGAGATCGAGAGAAGCGAGGGCCTGAAGGGCGGCTTTTTGGAGTTCGGGTTTTTGCGCGGCTTTGATGATCCTGACAAAATCCGGGATGGCCTCTTTGCCGGCGAGGGAGGCGAGGACGGGGAAAGCGGCGACTTCGTTTTGGAGTGCGAGGTTCCGGGTCTTTTCCTTGTGGGAATCGAGCTTGAAGGCCTGCACGAGTTTCAGAGCGGCGGCGCGAAATTCAGCGTCGGTGGAGCCCATCCATTCCGTGATGGCGAGAGAAGCGCTTTCCGGCAGAGGAAGATCCGGCAGGCTGGATTTGCGGGAGGCGAGAGCGGCGGCGAGGGCCAGGGTGGTGTTGCTCTTTGCAAAAACGCCGGCGACATCGGCGGCGGAGCCTCCCTGGATGAGCATGGAGGTGTAAAGATCGCGGGTGGCGGGGCTAAGGTCCTCCTTTTTCAGGAGTTTGTTCAAAACCGTGGAGAGGTTTTGGCCGCCGTCGGTTTGCAGCACGAAGGCGAGATGCGAGGGGCTGCCGTCGAAGGTGAGTTTGCCGGACTCCAATGCGGGCAGCCATGAGGGCTTCAGAGCGCGGACGGTGTTGGCGAGAGCGTAGTCAATGAAGCGGTCCCGCGGGTGATCGAGAGCCCCGCACGCGATTTCCATGCTGACGGGGCTTTGCAGATAACTGGCGGCGATGACCGCTTCGAGGCGCACGCGGGGGTGAGGATCGTTCGTCATGTTGGCGAGGCGCTTCTCGGCGTCCTCTTCATCGTCCGGAGTGATGACGTTGTGATCGGCAAATCCGCGCTGGAACCAGACGCGCGTGGCGAAAGCGCGCAACTTTGGTTCTTCACTGCTGAGGCATTTGGAGAGAAGGCGGTCGCCGATGGCCTCATGGGCCGCCTGCACGCCGAGAGCGGCGTAGAGCAGCGCCGGAGAAGCCTCGGGCTTGAGTGCTTCGGTTTCGGCCAGGGCGGGGGCGTCGTCTTTGAAGAAAAGAAGACGCCGGGCCTGATCGCGCACCCAGCGTTCGGGCGAGAGGAGCTGTGCGAACAACTGCGCGGTATCCATTTTCTCCAGCTCCGGGCGTTTGGTCAGGGGACGGTCTTTGGCGGTGAGGCGCCAGATGCGGCCATGGATCTTGTCTCTGTTTGGATCGCGATAACTTGCCTGGTAGTGACCGATGACGGGATTGTACCAATCGCAGACATAAAGCGCGCCGTCGGGGCCGGTCTGCACGCCGAGCGGGCGGAAGGACGTGCTGGACGAGGTGAGGAGCGGGCCGAGGTCTTCGGTTTTGAAGCCGCTGGCGTCCTCCACGAGTTTGAAGAACTGAAGATGATTGGCAAAATAGACGGGCTTGCAGAGGACGCCGTTGAGGTCCGGCGGAAGGTGGGAACTGCTAACATATTCCATGCACATGCCTTTCACCTTCGAAACCGCGAGGGAACCGATGTTGTAATAGCTGGGCGGATTCGGCCATGTGCCGAGTCCCGGCGTGGTGTAGAAGCCAGGATTGTTGTCGGCCGCGCAGTGGAAGACCTGGCCCCAGTCGTCGAAAGTGACGCCCCAGCAGTTGGCGCCGGCGGCGGCATTTCCGAAGAAGCCCTGGAGTTTCCATGTGCGCGGGTTGAAGCGCCAGAGGCCCGCGCGGTCGAAGCGCACGATGCCGTGCGGTGTTTCAATGCGTGAAAAAATGTGCAGCCCCTGACTGAACCAGAGGCAGCCGTCCGGCCCCCAGCGCAGCGAATTGATCATCTGGTGCGAGTCGCCGGTGCCGAAGCCGGAAAGGATCACCTGGCGTTCACCGGCTTTGTCGCTTCCATCGTTAGGGAAGAAAACGAGCTGCGTGCTTTCGCAGATATAGACGCCGCCCCTGGTGAACTCGATGCCCATGGGCATGGTAAGACCTTCGGCGAAGCGGGTGAATTTGTCGGCGCGCCCGTCGGCGTTGGTATCCTCGCAGATGAGAATGTAGTCGGAGGCCGGGGTGTTCGGGTCGAGTTGCGGATAGCTAGGCGAACAGGCGGCCCAGAGGCGGCCGCGTTCGTCCCAGCGCATGGAGAGGGGTTTGACGAGGCCGTCGGCTTCGCTGGCGAAAAGGTTCACGTCGAAGCCATCGCGCACTTTGAAGGTGGCGCGTTCTTCGTCCGGCGGAAGGGTCGTTGGTTTCGGAGGGGAGCCCCCGGAAGCCAAAATGGGCTTCGGCCGGAGCTTTAGAGCCGCGCGGTGGATGTTGTCGTCCTTATCCCTCAGCAGCGGCTTGTAGAATTCCAACTCCTTTGCCATCGAAGGGTAATTGCCGATGCCCTTGCCGAAAGGCTGCTCGGTGCGGTCACTGTAAGCGAAGGCCCAGTTCATGGCCTTCCAGCAGTCGTGCCACAGAGTGTTTTTTCTGTGGATGGATCTTACTATCCAATCTTCTTTGGCAACGGGCTGTTTTGGGTAGCCGAGCGCCTCCGTCAACATGTCGCGATAGTTTCCGATGGCAGCCCGGCTGAGATGAACGCCATTGGACGTGCGTTCGAAGGGACCGCCTTCGGGTTTGAATTTTGATTCGAGCGCCGGCCAGTCGAGAACGATGGCGCCGCGCTCCGCGGCGAGGCGCTTCATGATGCCGGCCAGTTGCATGATCCGCTCGTTGGCGGGTGTGTTGTCAGGGAGGCCTTTAAGGGGAGCGGGGAACTCATGCTTATCAAAGGCCATGGGAAGAATCACCACGAGGCGCGGCGTGATGGCCTTGAACTCATCCAGCAGAGCACCACAGGCGCGCGCGAAGGCCACGTCGTCGCGGGATGTGTCCAGGGCCTCCATTTGGCCGAACCAGGTGAAAATGCAGGAGGCATTGATGGCATTGAACTGGTCCTTCCACGAGCCAAAGTTCTGATCGCGCCACTGTTCGTAAACCGTATCGCCCTCCCACGCCATGCTGCGGAAGCGCGGTTTTTGTTCCTTCGCGGCCAGAGCGAGGGAGCCTTCAAACGTGCCGTCCTCGACCAAACGCA
The DNA here is from genome assembly GCA_035550135.1 of Verrucomicrobiales bacterium. GTDB lineage: Bacteria > Verrucomicrobiota > Verrucomicrobiia > Verrucomicrobiales > V1-33 > V1-33. The sequence goes on along the minus strand of DASZQB010000029.1, from coordinate 157,631 downwards.
CCATGTTCGTGCCGCCGGTAAAGACAATGACCTCGTCCGGACGGATTTCGAATTTGCCGTCCTTGAATGGCTCGCGCGGAGGAGCGGGACGGAGATCGGCAAAGCGCTGCTGGACGGGACCGGGAGTCGATTGTGCCGCAGCGGGGAGGATCAATCCGAAGGAGAGCAGAAGAATGAGGGCGCGCATGGGGCTAATACTGTGAGGGAATGAGAGAAATTGCGCGGACGAAATGACGAAATTAGAATGCCCGACGGCGGTCATAACGAGGTGAAACAAAGGGCTAAGCGGCGTTAAAAAAGTATTCATCTAAAGGCGGCCCGGCAATTAAGAGGCTTGATTTACCTTGATTTAGCCTGATTCACGGAGTCCACTGATACAATTACCGTCCGCGGGGATGCCAGACTGGAAAGTCTGGCAAAGGGCCTCCGACTGGCGCTGACCCGTATGTTCTCCAGCGCCGGACGGCGACGCGTGATGCCCCACAGCATCTCGAGTGCAGCATGGCAGAGGGTGGCCCGGTAAGGGAGGTGAAAGGCCCGGAGGGTGAGGGAGCGCCCGATCGCCAAATAGACAGAGTAAAGCATAGGAAACTTCGGTGATTAAAGCGCCTGTTTGTCAAAGAGTTTTTGCGGGCTTTTGGCAAAGGGAGGACGCTCGCAAAGCGTGAAAAAGTGACGCAGATTCCTCCATTAGACAGACTGCAACGGAGCAGGAATGCATGCGGAGAGCGCCGTTCGGGTGTGTTGGAAACGGCCCTGCGATCTTCGGAAAACCCGCGTTCACAAACGGCGTTCAAAGCACAGCACACGCGGCCACTCATTTCACGTTACGCTTCATTCGTTCGGTTGAAGATCTTTCTCTTTAACGATGTCAGCGCATAAGGCAGCATAAAAAGGGTGTAAAGCATCCCTGGAGCCGTCCACGCGAGCGCGCCGGGCCAGGGCCAATGCCAAACATCCAGTGCGCCGAAAAACGCCCCGATTGCCAGCGGCAGGGGGGACTGAAACACAAACCCTGCAAACAATGCAACCAGCGCCCACACGGTTCCCCATTCTTCGGCGATTCCAATGAAACCCGAATAGAGAAAGAAAGCACTATAACCCGCCAGGGCTCCACACCCTACAAGGCCGCCCAGCAACGGCGGATTTCGCGAATCGTGCATTCCGCAAGATGCGATAATTCACCGGCATGTCCAGTTTAATGTGATATTTATATTCACTTGAAATCGGGCCAACCGGTGACCTGTTCCGGGAAAACGTCATAGCGAATGTATGTCGCCGGTAGTAACGGCGGAACCAGAGTGATACAATTTGTCAGGATTTTTTTGGCGTCCACGGGGACAGCAGAACGGCGGGATGCGGAGAATGCCGCCCGGAATGCGGGGGTCCACGATAAAGAATCTCTTTTGAGTTAGTCCTTTGGTCCGGCGATCTCGATGGTGTAATCCCCGCCCAATCGCACAAACCAGGCGAATTCATCATGAGTCGTCTTAAAATCAAGGACTGCGCGACCGGGGCGGATGTGAGAGCGAAGATCAATCAATTGGAGGGTCGCTGCACTCATTCCTCCCGGCAGCACTTCGTCGAGGGCTTCCCGCAATTCCGGCCAGCGCCTTTCGAGTTCGGAGAGCTCATCCCTCCAGGTCCCGCTGGCGTTCGTACCATCGTGATCGATAAGGATACAGATTGCCTTCGCGCCGTGCGCGAACGTTTGCGAGACGGCACCCCATCGCAAGACGCCGGCCTTGTGGAGTCGCACGGGGTTCCCTTCGGGATCATCAATCATTCCTGACGCATCCACCGGAGACAGACAGTTTGGTTAGCAGATCTGCCCCACGAAATACCGGGCTTATTCTTTGGCCGCGGGTGTTTCCGCCGGCGGGGTGACCGGGTCTCCCGGGTCGGATGAAACGGGCGTTTCCGGCGCGGCGGGAGGAGATATTTCCGGAACCAGTGGAACAGGTCCTTCTGTCGGAGCCGGAGGAGCCTCGCTCTGCGGGAGGGCGGGCGACGCGACGGGCGGCGGCTGATTTTCCTCCCGTCGCTGGCGCGGGGGGCGACCGGAGTGGTCTTTTTTAAGGCGGCGGTTTTCTTCGCTGACGGCGAGGAGGTCGGAGCGGAGGCGGTCGGCCATTTTTTTGGCGGCGGCGAGCTCGGCTCCGGCGGAGATGTTGGCGGCGCTGGCGGCCCGGGTGGCGGCGAGAGTGGATTCGAGACCGGTGATGCGGGTCTGTGAGGTGGCGAGGTCGCGGCGGAGTTTTTCCACCATACCTTCGGCGGTGCGGGCGGTGTGGCGGGCCTTGTCGGCGGCGGAGCGGGCGGCGGCGAGTTCCGGAGAGGGGCCGGACTTTTGGGACTGGATGGTGACGGCGGCGGCTTCGAGCTGGGCAATGCGCGCGCGGGCATTGTCGTGCTCCCGGCGAATGGCACTGTTTTGGGCAAGGACGGCGTGGAGTTCGGCCTGGGCTTTGGAGGCGGATTCGCGAATGGCCGCCAGGGCGGTATCGCTGGCGACGGCGGTGACCTGGGCGCGGGCTTCGGTGAGTTTGGCGCGAAGATCGGCGGCTTCGGCGGTGGCGGCGGATTCCAGGCGACGGGATTCGCCGAGCTGCTTTTGCAGGGCGAGGAGGTCGGCTTCGCCGGAAGTGAGGCCGCCGCTGCGGACGAGAGCGGCTTCCGCGGCGGTGGCGCGGGCGAGGGCCTGGGATTCGGCGGTGCGGGCGGCTTTGAGATTCAGTTCCGCGGCGGCGAGGGCATCGATCGTTTTTTGGAGCTCGCTCTCACGCTGGTTGGAACGCTTGTGAATGGCATCCGCGGAGGCAACGCGGGCGCGGAGAGAGTCGAGTTCGCGCAGGGCGCCATCGCGCCCGGCAACGGCGGCGGCAAGCTGGTCCTCGAGAGAAGGAAGTTCGGTTTCCATGAAAGTGGCGGGGTGGGGTGCAATGGATGGCCCAGAGGGCGGCGTCTTGTCAATTCCCCGTTGGCGCGGAAGCGTCAGACGTTATTTCTCGTGCAATGTCTCCCTCTTCCATTCAAAACATCATCTTCGACTGGTCCGGCACGATCGTGGATGACCTGCCGCCGGTGCTGGAGGCGACGAATGCCGTGATGCGGGAATTCGGCGCGAAGGAGCTGACACAGGAGGATTTTCGCCGGGGTTTCAGACTGCCGTATTCGGACTGGTATGAGGAGGTGCTGCCGGGAGTGAGCATGGAGGATTTGGGCCGGGTGTTTCTGGCGGCATTCACGGCGACGAAGCATGTGGTGGGGCTGCAACCTCATGTGCGGAAGTATCTGGAATGCTGCGCGGCGGCGGGGCGGCGCATGTTCGTGCTCAGCAGCACGTTTGAGTCGGCCGTGCTGCAGCAGGCGGAAACCCTGGGCGTGCGGGCGTATTTTGAGCACATCTATGCAGGCGTGCCGGATAAGAGCGCGCGAATCGGGAAAATCCTGCAGGAGCGGGCGCTTTTACCGGGGCAGACGATCCTCATTGGAGACATGCGCCACGACGTGCACACGGCGCAGGCGGGAGGAATCGGGTCGGTGGCAGTGCTGACGGGATATGAGTACGGAGAGGTGATCGCGACGGCGGGACCGGACCTCATGGTGAAAGACCTTTCCGAACTGAGGGCCTTGCATTTTCCGGAATCCCCTTAACCCTACCGGTAACCGGCCCCCGGGGTTGCAAATCCCGGAAGATGTGCTATAAAACCAGCACTTCACGGTGCCGGCATCATTTTTGCGCCGTGAGGAATGACCCGGAAGCCATGATAGGCGAACTCATCAAAATCAAGCCCGACGAGCTGAGCGCGACGACCGCAAAGCCGAAGAAGAAGGCATTGTACAAGCGCCGGTGGGTGCATGTGGTGCTGCTGACGATGGTGGTGGCGGGTCTGATTGCCTGGGCGTGTGTGGAGGCGTATCTGGTGCAGTTCAAGGAAAAGGCGGAGACGTTTGACATGTCGCTGGTGGCGAAGCTGGAGCAAAGCAGCATCATGTACGGACGGGAGGACAGCAGCGGGAACCGGGCGGAGATCGGCAGGTTGGCCAACGAGAACCGGGTGATCATCCCGTTTTCCGAGATGCCGAAGCATCTGATCGACGCGCTGGTGGCGACGGAGGACCAGCGGTTTTGGGAACACAAGGGGGTGGACTACTGGGGAATTATCCGTGCGGCGAAGGATAACTTTCTGGCCGGTGAAACCAGGCAGGGCGCGAGCACCATCACACAGCAGTTGGCGCGAAATACCTTTGGGCTGACGGAGAAGACCCGGGAACGGAAGATCCTGGAAATCTACATCGCCCAGCGCATCGAGAAGCACTATTCGAAGTCGGAGATTCTGGAGCACTACTTCAACCGGATTCCGCTCGGGAAGGGCTTTTACGGAATCGAAGCGGCGGCGCAGGGATACTTCAGCAAATCCGCCAAGGATCTGACGAAGAGCGAGGCCGCGACCATCGTGGGGCTGATCAAGGCGCCGCGGGATTACAATCCGATCAACAGCATGACGCTGGCGACGCGGGAGCGGAACAAGGTTTTTGAGCGCATGGCGGCGGAGAAGATGATGGAGAAGTCGGAAGCCGATAAATTGAAGAAGGAACCCATTCCTTTGCGTCCTTCGGAAACAGCGCGCGCGGCGGGCTATGTGCAGCGCGAGGTGGAGGATGAAGTGGAGAGCATTCTCTCGGGAATGGGCATCGAGGGCATCACGGGGAAAGGATATAAGATTTACACCACGATCGACGCCGCACTGCAACAGGCTGCGGAGCAGAGCCTAACCAAACGGCTGGAGGAGATCGAGCAAAGCCAGGGCTACCCGGAACGGGAAAAGATGGCAGAGTACGCGGCCAAACTGACGGCATTTGCAAAATCCGGACGCCCTGCCAACGAACGGCCCACTCCCGGGTACTTGCAGGGAACGGTGCTGGCGGTGGATAACAAAACCGGCGGAGTGCTGGCGATGTGCGGCGGGCGGGACTTTGGGCAGTCGCAGTATAACCGCGTGCTGCTGACGAAGCGGCCGGCGGGCACTGCGTTTGTGCCGTTTGTTTATGCGGCGGCATTTGAGGGATCACACTTTCCAGGCAGCCGCATTGCGGATCAACGGATGGATAACACCAAGGTGATGATGGGCGCCACCACGGGAACGCTCGGCGAGTGGGGCACAGAGGGACTGGTGGATTCACACGAGGAGGAAACATCGCTGCGGCGCGCGCTCATTCAGGGGAAGAACAACTGTGCGGCGCGGCTGGGTCTGGATATTGGGGTGAAAAAGGTGACGGACCTGGCGGCCCGCGCCGGCCTCGGTGAGATGGCGCAGGACCCCTCCACGTTTCTGGGTCGCGGCGAGGTGACCCTGCATGATCTTTGTCTCGCCTACACCATTTTTCCCAACGGTGGCACGAGACCGGAGAACACATGGTTTGTGACACGCATCGAGAAGCCGGACGGCACCGTCATTTACGACCGCGGCGTGAAGACGAAGATGGTGCAGGTGACCGATCCCATCGCAGCGTGGATGACGCACAGTTGCCTCGAAGAATCGATACTGCTGGACATCGGGACGGCGTCGATTGCGAAGAAGTTTGGACTGAAGGATATCCCGGTGGCGGGGAAGACCGGCACGCACATCAATTCCACAGATCTTTGGTTCGCAGGATACAGCAGCGACATGACATGCGTGACGTGGGTGGGACTCGATAAGAGCCGCGAGCCGGTGTATCCGGAGGCCTTCAGCCGGCATACGGCGCTGCCGATTTGGGTGGATATCATGAATGCCTCCGCAGCAAAGAAAGCGCCTGCGCCGCTGGAACAGCCGCAGGGTGTGCAAATGGTGGAGCTTTGTGCGGTGTCCGGACAACTGGCCACGGATTCGTGTCTCGAACTGGGGCCCGACCCGGTGAATCCGGAGCGGCAGAAATTCATCAAGTGTTCCTATCAGGAATACATTCGTCCGGAATCGAAGCTGGAGATGCGGTGCAAATTCCACACAGGCGAAGATCCTCTGGCAGCCGCCAGCGCGCCGGTGAATCCGCTGGTGATCAACCAGCACAGCAACGGGAACAGCAGTCCGAATGCAGCCGCGGATGCGAAGCCCATCGCGGTGACGGCCCCGCTCGTCATTGGGACTGATCCGTATCAATCCATCACCGGCCCGCGGCAGAACGGGAGCGGGTCTTCAGCGACGAACCCCTATCCGATGACGGATATCAATGCGCCGCCTCTGATTCCCTCCGCGCCGGTGCCGGGCCGGATCAGTCCGCTGCCGGCTCCATCGCCGGGCAGGGCGACGGTGGATTGAGGGCGGGCATATTCGGCAAGGATCACCACTTGTTGAAGAGGGTAACCTTTGACTGGAATCCCCCCGGGACTTCCTCGCCCCATCGAAAGTCTCTCACGAAGAAACTAAGCACCGGATACTTAACTCTTACGATATAGGTATTTACCATATGGTTTCTGGAGATCAGCAACTCCGTTCTGTTTCGGCGCGCAAAGTCTTCCATTTGAGGCAAGGTCCGGATTTTCTCCGCCTCACTTAGTCGTTCACTGTCCAGGAAAATAACGATTCCGGCAAAGCCCAGCACTGCCGCGGAGACGGCTGAAATAAGAATGGCGATCCTTGTGGACCTGGTCACTTGAACATCGAACGCCCCGGCGGCGATCACATCGCGAAGGGGACGTTAGGAAAAGTGTTTCCGGAGCAGTTCCAGGCTCTTCGGCACTGAGATGAGCGGGTCTTCCTTGCCTTCCATTTCGAGGGAGACGTAGCCTTTGTACCCGCTTTCGCGCATGATGGCGGCGATGCGGGCGTAGTCGAGATCGAGCGAATACCAGAGCCCGCCGCCGTAGTAGGTTTTGGCCTGGAGAAGGACGGTGTGGGGGGCGAGCTTTTTGAGGCGGTCGTAGGGGTCTTCGAGGAAGTTGCCGGTATCGAGCGTTACCTGAAGCCACGGGCTTTTCACGGCATCGACGACTTTCATGACGCCTTCCGCGCTGATGCCCAGGCCCCAGTGATTTTCCAGTCCCATGATGACACCGCGTTTCTCCGCTTCCGGGATCAGTTTTTCAAAGCTGTCGATGACCCACTCGAAGCCGTCGTCGTCGGTGTAGTTAGGGAGGCGCGGCTCGATGCCCCGGTTTTTCATGAGCTCGTCGAAGTTCTTGCTGGTGCCCCAGCGGCCCGTGTTGACACGGATCGTGGGGATGCCGAGTTCGTAGGCCTGCTCAAGGAACTGCGTGGTTTTGAGAATATTGTCGGCTCGCTTGTCGGCATCAGGCGAGAGGAAGGTCTGGTGTGTGGAAAAACCCATGAGGTCGAGGCCCAGGGTAAAAGCGCGGCGCTTGATGTTGTGCAGCGCCGCAGGGCTGGTGTCCGTCATCTGCACCTGGAGGATTTCCAGTCCGTCAAATCCCATGTCCGCCGCGGCCTCCAGACACTTCTCAATGGGCCGCCATTTTGCCGAACCTTCATCGAAATGCCAAAACGAATACGTGCTGACACCAATGCGGTTTTTTTGCGCCTTCGGAGTGACCGGAGGAGGCACCGGATCGACGCCAAAGAGCTGGCGTGCGGCGAGCAGAGCAGGAGCGGCGGCGAGAAGATGACGGCGGTTCATGGGGAGAGTGGTAGAGGGGAGGTGGCAGATGGGAAGTGAAATTGAGAATGTAGTTACTGCTTGAGGGGCAGGGAGGGAAGCACCAAGCTCCAAGCACCAAGCTCCAAAGAAGCACCAAACACCAAGCTCCAAATTGCACGCTCTGTGGATCGACCTGCGGACGAAGCTCTTTGGTGTTTGAAGTTTGATGTTTCTTTGGTGCTTGGAACTTGGAGCTTGGTGCTTTTCTCCTCTCCCTGTCAAAAAACTCCCGACTTTCCGTTCCACACGCCCGCTCCCCTCCATGCACATCCGCGACATCTTCGCTCAGCATCCGACGACGTTTTCATTCGAGTTTTTTCCGCCGAAGACGGCGGATGGTGCGGGGAAGCTGTTCGAGAACATTGCGCAACTGGAGCCGTTCCGGCCCTCGTTTGTCAGTGTGACTTACGGGGCGGGAGGTTCGACGCGGGAGGTGACGCATGACCTGGTAATGCGCATCAAAAAGGAGACGACGCTCGATCCGGTGCCGCACCTGACGTGTGTGTGCCACGGGGAGAGAGACATCGCGGAGATTTTGGAGCGTTATGCCATTGCGGGCGTGGGGAATATTCTGGCGCTGCGCGGCGATCCGCCCAGGGACCGCGCGGACTACGACCGCAGCGGGGATGCGTTCAAGTATGCGGCGGACCTGGTGGCGTTTATCAAAAAGTTCAACGACAGCGGCGTGCATCCTGACAAACGCGGATTTGGCATCGGTGTGGCCGGTTTTCCGGAGGGGCATCCGCTGACGCCTAACAGGCTTGTGGAAATGGATCACCTGAAGGCCAAGGTGGATGCCGGAGCGGACTACATCTGCACGCAGCTCTTTTTCGACAATCACCACTTTTACGATTTCCGCGAACGCTGCGATCTGGCTGGCATCCGCGTACCGATTCTGGCGGGAGTCATGCCCATCACCACCACGCAGGGAATGCGGCGCATGGCGGAGCTTTCGGGCGGCTCAGTGTTTCCGGCAAAGCTGTTGAAGGCGCTCAACAGAGCCGGGGATGATCCCGAAGCCGTGCGCCGCGTGGGTGTTCATTACGCCGCGAGCCAGTGTTCCGACTTGCTTCACAACGGGGTTTCCGGCATCCATTTTTATACTTTGAATCAATCCAGCGCCACGCGCGAAATCTACGCCACTCTCGGTCTGCGTCCGAACTCCTGACATGTCCAGCAATCCCCCCCTGATCGGTGCCATCGAAGCCGGCGGCACCAAGTTCATTCTCGCCACGGGCACCGGTCCGGATGACCTCCGCGATGTGGAAAGAATCTCCACGACGACTCCGGCGGAGACTCTGCAGCGGTGCGTGGAGTATTTTACCGCCGCGCAGAAAAAGCACGGATCGCTCGCCGCGCTGGGCATCGGAACGTTTGGTCCGGCCGGAGTTGATCCGGGTTCGCCGGAATGGGGATACATCACCACCACGCCCAAGCCCGGCTGGCAGCAAACGGACATGGCGGGGCCGCTGAAGCGCGCACTGGGCGTGCCGGTCGCTTTTGATACAGATGTGAATGCGGCGGTGTATGGCGAATGGCTGTGGGGCGCGGGCAAGGGGTGCAATGTCGCACTCTACCTGACGATCGGCACAGGCATCGGAGGCGGCGTGCTCATCGATGGCCGTCCTCTGCATGGCTTGCTGCATCCGGAGATGGGCCACATCCGCATCCCGCGTCCGCCGGCGCTGAAGGACTTCGCCGGCGCGTGTCCGTGGCATGGAGATTGTTTGGAAGGCCTCGCCAGCGGCCCTGCGATGGCGGCGCGCTGGGGTGTCGCGGCCGATACGTTGCCGCCGGATCATGCGGCGTGGGAAGCGGAAGCGGCGTGTCTTGCTTCGGCGTGTGCCAGTTTCTCCTGCACGCTGAGCCCGCACCGGATTATTCTCGGCGGAGGCGTTATGGATTCGCCAGGACTGCTCGCCCAGGTGCAGGAAAAAACACGCACTCTTCTGAATGGCTATCTTCAGCATCCGGCGATCACTGCAAAGATAGACAGTTACATCACCGCACCCGGGCTCGGCAGTCGTGCCGGCATTTGCGGTGCGCTGGCCCTCGGAATGGAAGCCGCGCGCGCAGGCAACCCGATGTAATATAAAAGGCACCGATGAACCCAATCTCCCGCCGCCGCAGAATCTGGCTGTGGATTCTTTGGACGCTGGCGCTGGTTCAATTGATCGCGGGAGCGCTCGTCTATCCGGTGAGCAGCGGGATCACCCGCGCAGGCGGCGCCGCATTGTTTATTCTGGTGTGGTTTGGCTTGGCCGCACTGTGCTGGAAGACAAAAATGATCCGGTATCTGTGGCTGGGGCTAACACTTCTCGCCGGTGGATTCCTGCTATGGCCCGGACGGGGCGCAGGAGACGTCGAGGCCTTGCGCAGTGATTATACAGCCGCGATGCGCCGCTACGACGGCGTGAAATATGTCTGGGGCGGCGAAAGCCCCCTGGGCATCGATTGCTCAGGACTGATCCGGCGGGGCCTCATCGACGCGATGTTCTGCCGCGGCATCCGCACGCTCAATCCCCACCTCGTGCGCCAGGCCCTAGCGCTGTGGTGGAAGGATTGCTCCGCGCGGGATCTTGGCGACGGTACCCGGGGGATAACAGTGCCCGTCATGAAAGTCAAAAACCTGAACGAACTCGACCATGCCCAACTCCGTCCGGGCGACCTCGCGGTGACTTCCAGCGGCGTGCATATCCTCGCATACCTCGGCAACCTGAAATGGCTGGAAGCCGATCCCGGCGCAGAGAAAGTCCTCACTCTCACCGCGCCTGATCCTAACAATCTCTGGTTCAAAGGCGAAATGAAGATTGTGCGCTGGAGAATTTTGTCGGAGTGAGGTATTTGGGGCTATATGATAACCGCCTTGGTGAGAAGAAGCCGCCCGGGATGGTCCACGCTTTTCCTGTTTGGCGTCACCCTCGCCGTCTGTTCGTGTCAGAGCGCATACTCGCCCGCCGCTGCAAGGATGCAGGCGCAGAAGGATTACACTCAAGGCCGGCCATGTGTTTATGTCGCAGGGGGATACCTCTTCTCGGAGCCGGGAATTCCTGAGAGCCGCAAGTCACTCGTGAGGAATCTTCCCCGCAATTGGAGCATGGCGGGATGCACCAATCCTCTGGTCAATCATTCCGGGAAATATGCCGCAGCGTACAACGCGGAAATCATTTCCCTGATGTCGCCTCCCGCGCCCTAACAACGTCCCAGGCAGGTTCGCGACAACGCGTTACTTCGGCAGCATCGACAAATACTTCTGCCAGTTCGCCTCCACGGCTTTCTCTTTCTCCGGCACCTGCGGCTCTGCGGCGGCGAGTTCCTTCTTCGCTTCCTCCAGACGCTTGTTCGCAGCGGCGATCTTCTTGTCGATCTTCGGCAACTCCTCCGGCTTCGGGGTCGTCGTTCCAGCCTTTTGTGCGGTTAGGGCTTTTACTTCGCCTTCGAGCGCGGGGATTTCTGCTTTGAGGTCCTCCACCTTTTCCTTCAACTCCGCCAGTTCGCTCTTCAGCGTTAAGACACTCTTATTCTCCTTCGCGGCCTGCCAGAACTGAAGGGAGCGCTGCGAATTCGTCACCGCCGCCACCGCCGCATCGATCAGCGGTTTCACCGCCGCCACCGCTTTTTCCATCTCCTGCACCTTCTTCTCTTTTTCCGGCATCGATTTGGCAAGCTCCTCCTTTTTGGCCTTCTGAGCCGCCGCATCCTTTTCGCGCTGTTGAGCCGTCTGCTGACGCGCATTCACCTCACTGTCAACTTTCGCCAGGCCATTCGTGAGCGCCTCCACTTTGCCTTCAAGCACCGCCTTCGAAATCGCGTTCAGCGATTGCTCCGCCTCGCCCGCCTTCTTGATCGCCGCCTTTACATTTTCAGGCGCGTCCTTGCCCGCAGCCGCCGGTGCAGGAACCGTGAGCGTCGCGAGCTGCTTCTTCGCCGCCTCGATGCCCGACGTAAATTCCTGCTTTGACTGAGCCATCTTCGCAGCCTCCGCCTTCAGCGCCTCCGCCTCCTTCGCCATGGCCGCAGCGGCGGCTTCTGCATCCGCCATCGCCTTCCTCGTGGCTTCCACATCCGTTTTGGCATCGGCCATCTGCTTCTCTTTTTCAGCCGCGGACGCTTTGGCCTTTTCCACTTCACCTTGTTTGGCCGCGATCTCCTTGTTAGCCGTTTCCAGCCGCGTTTCGATGGCGGGCGGGTTGTAGAAGACCAGGCCCAGCGCCTCGCCATCCTTGTCCGCATTCCAAATCTTGATCTCTCCCGACGCCGATCCCGTCACCACCGTTTTTCCTGCCTCGGTAAATCGCGTGCTCAGCACCATGCTGCCGCCGCTCGGCGTCCAGTCGCGCTTCTGATTTCCGCTGCCGTCCCAAATGCGCACATGCCCGTCGCGACCGCCGCTCACCATGCGTCCGTCCGGCGCAAAGTTCAGCGTCAGCACTCCGCCGTGGCTGCCCTGCTTTTTTACCTGACCGCCGTTCTGCATTTCCCACCAAATCCACGTCCCATCCTCGCTTCCGGAAGCCACCACATTACTGTCCGCGCGCCATGCCAGTGCCGCGATCCGCTTCTCGTGCCCCTTCAAGTTATAGAACTCCCCGCCTGTCGCCGTTTCCCAAATATACAGTCCCCCATTCCGGTCACCCGTCGCCAGCAGCACGCCATCCGGGCTGAACGCCACCGACGTCACCCAGTCCGTGTGCTTCTTGATCTCCGAAAGCTTCCGCGAACTCGCCGTATCATAAATTTTCACCCGCCGCTCCCGGGTACCAATGGCTATCTTTTTGTAATCAGGTGTAATATCCGCCGCCGCGATGGACTCAAACTCCTCGCCCAGCGTGATCACCCGCTTCCCCGTCTTCACGTCCCACACCGCCACGACTCCCTTTTTGCCGCCAACGCCTCCGCTCGCCAGCAGCAGCGCTCCGTTTCTGGTGAAGGTCACACATTCCGGAAATCCTCCGTCAGGAAACGGCAGGACGCCCAGCAGTTCCCGCGTCGCCGAATGGTAAAGCAGCACCTGGTGCGCCGAACCGATCGCCACCAGCGGTGCCCACGGACTGTGTGCGATGGCCGTCACCGCATCCGGACGCGGCGGCACCGACACCGGCTCCAGCAGCAAATGCTCCGGCATCGCCGGCGGTCCCTCCGGTTTCCCGGCATTGCCGCCCGCCGCCATCGCAAAATCCGCCTTCTTCTTCACCTTCGCCGTCGAGGACGACGTCTCCAGCAGCCCGCCGGTAATCCATTTCGCGATCACATCGATCTCCGCCTGCGGCAGTTTGTCGCTCTTCGGCGGCATGAACGGCTCCGCCGCATGCGTGATCACCTTGAAGAACTGGCTGTTCGCCGGTTCCCCCGGCTCCAGATTCACACCGCCGCTGCCGCCCGCCATCGCGCCTCCGAAGGTCGTCAAATCGAGCCCGCCCTTCTTCTTCTCCGCGTTATGGCAATTGAGGCAGCGGTTTTCGAGGATCGGCCTTACGTGGTCCTGATAGGTGATTTTCTCCTGAGCACCGGCCGGGCCGGCAACAAGAATGAAAAACAGGAAACTCCGTCGGATCATGGGCATGGGGGGTGGTCAAAAAATGGGCGCTCCGGAAAGGAGGCCCTCGGGATTAGTCAGGAACGGGGGAAATTGAAGCATTTTTCAATCCACCCTATCACAGCATTCGCTTCGGGAATCCCCCGATGGGGGCCTGCCGTGCAGAATGCAACAAATCGGGTTGGCTGCATGGGACCATGCGTTGCTGCACGACTCACATTATTCGACAATCCGCTTAACGTCAAACGGTTATGTTCCAACAGGGCCGTGGAACGGACAGTGCGAAGGAAAACCCCATGGCCCACGTTGAACCCTTTCCGCCGACCGTCGAACCTCCTCCCGCGGTTGCCGGTGCCAAATCGTCCGCAAAGCAGATGGTCGCCGCCGTCGCGAGGTACGCCGGAGCACGGGCGCAGTTGGCGGCTCTGGAGGCTAAGATCGCCGTCGGCGAAATCAAAACCGGCCTCATCATGATGGGCACCGCCGGCGTCGTGCTCATCGTGGCGCTCGCGGTCATCGTCGCGGGACTGATCAAACTGGTCGCCTGGTTTCTGCCGCACGGGAACGGTTCCGCGGCCTGCGGCATCGTGGCGGCAGTGCTCATTCTCATTGCCTTCCTCATGCTGCGGAAAGGCAAGTCCTCGATGAAGGGGAAGAACTTTTTCCCGGTCACCCGGGCTGAACTCCACACCGATAAACAATGTCTGAAAAATCACTGAACGTTGAAACCTGGCAACGGCGCGAGGCCCTGCGCAACGAGCTTGCCGCCGCCCGGCGCGATATGGCTTTCGCCGCCGATTCTTTAAAGCACTCGCTCAATCCAAAAGAGCGGGCGCAGGTCTTCATCCGCGAACGGCCCCTTGTGACCGTGCTCACCGCTCTGACGGCGGGGGCGGTAGCGGTGAAGATCCTCCCGGGACTGCTTTGGCGCAGCAAAGGGAAGCTTTTGTCCCGGTTCGCCGGGGAAATGGTCCGCGGCGCCGCCGGCATGATGCTCCCCATCATCGCCGGCAAAATCGCCGCCGTCCGCCAAACCCGCCCCCGCCCGCATCCCTATATGCCGACGGACCCCCTTCCAACCTCGCCCGTCCCCTAACGGCTCATACTCTTACTCCCCTGTCCCCTAACAAGCCAACAAACCCCAAACCCCAACACCCTATGAATACGCTCACCCTCAAAGGCAACTGGAACGAGATGAAGGGCAAACTCAAACAAAAGTATGCCAACCTAACCGATGATGACCTTCTGTTCGAGGAAGGCAAAGACGAAGAACTCCTGGGCCGCCTGCAGCAGAAAACCGGCGAAACGAAGGAAAAGCTGCGGGACTTCATGGAGAAGATCTAACGGCTTCGCCGAAAGCGACCGGCTCCGCCGGAAACATCAAACTCCAAGCCCCAAACATCACCTGCCGGATCGATGTGACCGAAAGGAACCGATGATTGGAGCTTGGAGCCTTGAAGTTTCTTTGATGTTTGAAGTTTGAAGTTTGAAGTTTGGTGCTTTCCCATGACCCCTGCGCCCACCGCCGAGCCCTCCGCCCTTCCCCTTCCCCCCACCCCTCCCCACCGCTCCTTCCTCACCGCGGCGCGGCTGATTTCGTTTACGGTCGTCTGCGGGCTGCTGTTTTGGGGGAAAGTGGTGGCCATTCCGCTGGCGCTCGCGGTGCTGCTCAGTTTCATGCTGAACCCGCTGATAAAGCGGCTGCAAAAGTGGAAAATTTCCCGTGCCCCAGCCACGGGTATCGTCGTCACCCTGGCCTGCGCCGCCGTGCTCAGTCTCACATGGCTCATCGGCAGCCAAATCTACAGCCTCACGAATGAGCTGCCGAAAAAAGAGCCTAACATCACGTCCAAGGTCAGGGAAATACGCAGTTTTTTCAAAGGAGGAGCGATTGAGAAGTTCAATAAGACTCTCGACAAAGTGGCCGAAGAGGCGGGCAAAGACACCGGCGACACAAAGGAGGATGGGACGCGGGCGGCCTCCGCCGCCAGTCCGGACGATCGAGCCATTCCGGTCTATCTCACCACTCCGAAGAACCTCGTGGACATTGACGGCCTGTCCAAATATCTGCCGTTCCTGGATCCGCTCATGACAGCAGGCCTCGTGCTCTTGCTCGTCATCATGCTTCTGCTGCGATGGGAGGACATGCGCAGCCGCCTTATTTCCTTCAGCGGTCACCGGAATCTCTCCGTCGCCACGAAAGCCTGCGACGATGCCGGCAAACGCATCACGCGTTACCTGATGATGCAATTGCTGGTCAACGGCTCCTACGGCGCCGCCGTCGCTGTCGGCTTTGCCCTCATGGGAGTGGAATACGCGGCGCTTTGGGCGCTCTGCGCCGCGCTCTTTCGTTATATTCCCTACGTGGGTCCCATGGTGGGCGCGCTGCTCCCTATCACTTTCAGTTTTGTATGGTACGAAGGGTGGAGCCAGCCCCTCTGGGTGGCCGGATTTATCATCTGCCTGGAACTCGTTAGTAACAACGTCATCGAACCATGGCTCTACGGCAGCAGTCTGGGATTGTCCGCCATGGGCGTCGTCGTTTCCGCCGTCGCATGGACGTTTCTCTGGGGACCTGTCGGCCTCGTCATGGCCACGCCCCTCACCGTCGTCCTCGTCGTCATGGGGGAATACGTCCCCGCCTTCGCCATCTTTACCCGGCTCTTTGGCGACAAGCCCGTCATGGAGCCGCACTATCAGTTTTACCAGCGTCTGCTCGCGCATGACGAAGCCGAATCCACCGATCTCGTGCGCGACTATCTGAAAGAGCACGATCTGCGCGAATGCGTGGAACAGGTGTTCGTGCCCGCGCTCGCTCACGCTAAACGCGATCAAAGCAACGACCTCCTCGAAAAAGACGACGGCGCGTACATCACCGCCACCGCCGAACGCATCTTCGAGCAATTCCGCGAAAAAGATGACGAAGAAAAAGAGAAGGAGAAAGAAAACCAGGATAAAGCACCGGACGAAGAAATCGCCCCCGTTCCCGTTCCTCCTTTGCGCCACGCCAGCGTGGTGATCTGGCCGTTGAATGAGTTTGCGGTCACCGCGGGCCATCTTTTGGAGTGGATGCTTCGCGACACCGCCGCCGACGTGGTCGTCCTCGCGCCCCAGATTCTCCTCGCCGAAGTCGCCGGCGAAATCCGGAACCGCGAAGCGGTCGCCGTTTGTCTCATCAACCTCGAAGGGGCCGACACCTCCCGCGCCCGCAGCTTCGTTAAGCGCCTTCGCACGGATTTTCCCGGCCTTCCGATTTCCGTCGCCCGCCTCGGCACGCCCGGAACGGTGGACCCCGAAACCCGCGATACCTTCAAAGACGCCGGCGCCACCACCGTGACCCGCACCCTCAACGAAACCTCCGCCGCCCTCCTGCCCTACGCCATCGACGCCGCCCGCCCGCTTCCGGAGCCCGGGGTCACCGTCGCCGCCTGACATGTGTCTTCCCGTGAAGAGGAAAGACGGAAATCAGAATCAATGGAGTGCAGCGCCGGGCCTTCTCATGATGGGCTCGTTGCACCGGGACGGATTGAAAATCCGCAAGATTGCGGTTTGAAGGGAAATAAGTCGCTATTTTGTCGCTTATTTCTTGATTCTGCGCTTTGTTTCGCTATCATTCGGGTATGGAAGGAACTGAAGTCACACCTGTCGCTAAAGCCCCTCGAAAGTCCAAAAGAAGGATGCCAATTCTTCGCCGTCGCTTAGCTGGAGTTTCCATCACTGTGCAGCGGCGCCGCGCAGGCAAAACCGCTCGCGTGGTAATCAATTCGGGCGGCAAACGGATAACCCGAAACTTCGACACCATTGAAGCAGCCAAGGCCTTCGCCGCCCAACAGGAAATTGAAGCGGGCAACGCTGGCGCGCGCGCAGCATCCGAGATCGGCGATAATGAGCGCCGCACGCTACTGTCGGCGAAAGAGGCCCTCGCCGCGCATGGCAAGACGCTCGCCGACGCAGTCGCTTTTTATTTGAAGCACCTCACCGACACCGCCAAGTCCGCGCCCGTGGGCGATGTCATCGATTCCTTGATTGCCTTCAAGAAGACCGAAAAGAAATCCGTGCGATACCTGCTCGACCTCACCTCCCGCCTGACGAAATTTCGCGGTGACTTCGAAAAGCGGGCAATCTCAAGCATTACGGCGGATGAGGTGAACCACTGGCTGGCCGCGATGAATCTCAGCGCGGTGTCGACGAACAACACCCGGCGAGTTGTAGCCGTGCTGATGAATTTCGCGGCTGCCCGCGGCCTTTGCCCCGCGGGAATCATGCGCAACACCACGCACATCAGCGCCCCTGAGAAGGAGCCGGAGATTCTGTCGGTCGCTGAGTGCGAGGCCTTGCTGCGCGGCGCACCAGATGGCATCCGGGCGGCTCTCGCCATTGGGCTTTTTGCCGGTGTGCGCGACGCTGAATTGCAGCGGATGGACTGGAGCGCCGTAGATTTCGAAAATGACACAATCATCGTTAAGGCGACCGTCGCGAAACTTGCCCAACGGCGCACAATTCCCATGCGTCCGAATTTACGTGCCTGGCTGGAGCCTCTCCGCCAGCTTGGGGGCTCGATCATGCCGCCCCGGAAAGTGACGACAGCGCTCACGGAAAAGGCCCGCAGCGTGGCGGGATTTAAAACCAAATCCAAAGAAGGCCGTGAATGGCCCCACAACGGCCTGAGACACTCTTATGCCACCTACAGGCTCGCCCATTGGCCCGACGCAGCCGCGCTGGCCCTGGAAATGGGGAACAGCCCTGCAATCATCCTGAGGCATTACAGAAGCCTTGTAACCAATGCGGCAGCCACCTCGTTTTGGAGCATCCAACCTGAAAACCACGCCGATGGAAAAGTGATTCCTGTCGGGAGACAATTCGAGCCAGCCGCTAAAACCACCATTGCATGAGTCCCAGGCCAAAACATCGAACCGAAGCTCACGAACCGTCAGCGTTCGAGATCGCAAGGATTGCGCTCCACTGGCTTCCCCCGCCGGAATTGCCTGAAGACTGGCGCTCAAATCTCGACAAGCTCTCATTGACCCTTTTGAAAGAGATGACACCCCGGGGGCCGAGGCAAACAAACCCTTATGCAGATGTCCGTTCCCCTTTTGAGGTCCTTTGCCAAGGCGCGGTAGATCGTGCGCGTGCCCTTTTTGCGGTCATCAACGGCAACGCTACGCCGGAAAGTATCCAGCAGGACGCCCTCCGGAAACAAGACGAAAAGAAATTGGCTGATTCCCGCGAGGCCGCGGCAGAGTTTGACAAGATTGCGAAGGGCGAAGACTCCATTTCGCTGGGGAGGTTTCTGCAGCATGCAATCGGGGAGGTAAAAAACGCGCAGACTCGGCTTTTTTATTTCGAACAGTTCGTTCGGTCTCGCACCGCGGACAAAGATCTCGGTAAAATAAAGGGCTGGCTCGCAAAGTGGACTTTCAGTAGGGTGAGATTCGGCAGCGAACTACCCCAGTTCCTGGAAGCCTACGCTGTCGAAAAGGATGCATGGCGTCGCCTACGAGCAGCGAAGACTGGGGCAAAGGGAATGAGGAGGCGGAAAGCAAAAGAGGGCCGCGATAGGGCGATTTCAACGTGGATGCCTGGCAGCGGCCCTGCTATTGGCCCAGAAGATTCCTAAAAAAGGATTTGCGGTCAGGGTTGCGGAGATTTCACCGAAAAATAGCGAACCAGCCGGCTGAAAGAGGCCAGGGTTGTCTTCAGTTGTGAGTACTTCCTCCGTTCAACCTTAAGGAACTCGCCCAGGGTTACCGTATGGGCCGCGGAATCGATCCGTCTTAGGAGTTAGGATTTCAGCGGGGTCATTCTGCTTGAGTGCAGTAGCGAATAACGACGCACCAACACTCAACATCAAATCCACTTGACCCTTATGAGCGCTCAAACATTCACGAAGAAAGACCTTGCCAAAGAACTGCGGGTTTCAATTCGGAGTATCGAAAATTGGATGCGAACCAGGCAGATCGATTTTTTGCGCCTTGGGAAGACGATTCGCTTTGAGGTTGCGGCGGTCGAAAAGTTCAAAAAGAGCCGCACGGTCCAGGCGAGTTAGTCCACCTTTCTAACCGGCATGAAAAAGCCGGGGAACTTTCGTCCGCCCGGCCTGTTTTTCTAGAACACTGGAACGTAACGAAAAGGCGACCCGGCGCAACAAAAATGCCCTATGAAAAAGGCTTACACATGCCCGAAATGCGGGATTTTCGAAAATGTGCGGCAGAGATCTTCCCGATGGAAAAACGTTTCTGTCGAAGCAATTGTTGCCGCCATTAAAAAGGAAAAGTGGAAACCGGCGATAGAGGCTATCCGTGCGCTGGTATCACGCGGGACTCTAGACTCAACTCAAGAGGCCCGCGTTAAGAAGTTGAAGGGCAGCTTGCCGGCGTTTATGCCGAGCGCCTCGACAAATGGGAGCCATAAAAAAATGGGATGTACGGCGCACACCGGTGTAATCGGAATCGACGTTGACAATATCGGCTGTGTCGTTGCCATCGCCGCGCGGGCGCGAATGGCTGAGGATCCTCACATTCTGGCTGCCTGGCTTTCACCGCGCGGAGCGGGCCTTAAAATTCTAATCCGGGTCGATGCGACTCTTCAAACGCATGCAACCGCATGGTCTCGCGCTACGCGATACGTCGTAGAGAAATATGGACTCGTGGCCGACCCCAGTCAAAAAGGGGTCAATTCACTCTGCTTCGTAGGATCTGATCCCGACCTCGTGATGCGTAGATTTGCGGAGACGCTCCCGTTGCCGGGCACGGCAGGCGGTTTTGTACACAGTATCTCAGTAACACAGGAGACTCAGGTCACTCAAGTAACCCAGACACATAGTTGTTTGGGTGTGGGGGGTGAGGGTGAGACAGCGTTCGACGCTACTCCTTTTCTTGTCACGGGCGGCGGCCAGAGCAACAAAGCGCTGTTTACTATGGCACGACACCTCAAAACCCACGAAAAAAAACGCGGGCGCTCGACTACCTGGGAGGAACGGGAGGCAATATTTAACCGGTGGTGGCCTCCCAGTGCGCCGTATGTTGATCCGAACCTTGATTACGCTGCATTCATGGGAAAGTGGCAACACGCGTATGAGAGCGCCCAGTATGCCGCCGACGAGCGCCCTCTAGAACTCGCATGGAAATTGACCGTTGCTCACCCATTACCGCCGCCCGCGCTTGCCCCGAATGCCGTTTCCAATTTGATGCAGGAAAAAGATTCCTTCCGGAAACTCATCGCTCTCTGTTACTATCTTCAAAAGCTGCGAGGCGACCTTCCATTTTTTCTAGGGTGCCGGGATGCCGCGAATCTGTTGGGCGTCCCCACTACAACTGTGAATTATTGGCTTCTGTTGTTGGCCAATCCTAAAAACCCAAATCGGTGCTTGGAACTTATACGGAAAGGTAGCTACGCCGCAAAACTCGCGAACGAATACCGATTCCTCTTTGACCAAATGGCTGGACGAACCGAAGCGGAAGGGGCGGCAATGCAACCTGTGTGAATCAGACGACCACACGCTATAATATTCCGAGACCGGGTATAATATTATACCTATAATATTCCCAAACTATACCTGCCCGCCCTTGGGAAGGGGAGGCTTCGCATCCGCTAAGAAATGGCCCTTTTTAAAAGATTCCTTTAGTGCCCCGCCCGGGGGGCAGACTAAAGATCGCTGTAGAACGGCTCCATTCTGGCCGCTGACTCCCGCGAATCCCAATGCCAACAGTCCACGATCGGTAACCAAGAATACTTGGTCCCAATTTCGACCACTCCGCATTTCTGCTCAACTTGGCTGGGCTCCGCCCCCACTTCACGCATTGAATTCCCCTCCTGCTCCGCTCCCACGCTTACATCGAATTCGCCCCCTGCTCCGCGCCCGCTCAGTTTATCGAATTCCCGACCGCCTCCGCCCTGGCGCGCCTCCCCGCGCCCCTGCTCCGCAGGCAAGCCGCCACGCTGCTTCGGGGGTCAAACGTGGGCGCCTTAGTGCCGGGGGGTCTGGCACCTCCCTTGTCGCTCGTAACCTCGCTCTGTCGGTCGGTCCCCCCGGACCCCGAGCCTCGTCGTTATTCCAATCGCTCCCCTGCGCAGCGTGGC
The DNA here is from genome assembly GCA_035550135.1 of Verrucomicrobiales bacterium. Classification (GTDB taxonomy): domain Bacteria; phylum Verrucomicrobiota; class Verrucomicrobiia; order Verrucomicrobiales; family V1-33; genus V1-33. Next base: position 136,378 of record DASZQB010000029.1, on the reverse strand, counting down.
AATTCCAGCTATGCCAGGCTGCGGGCGAGAGCCCCAACTACCCGCTCCGCGGTCCAGGCTCGCCGTGAAGGGACGCACTTTGCTCTAACGCTCCCCTGCCGGTTCGCTGATTTTCACGGTCGATAGTCTCTTCTGCGGGGGCGGTCGTGAGGTGCGGGCTGGCGTTTATCCGGTGTTCCCCGTTACGGGTGAGTTCCATCACGTTCGCAACCTGCCCACCGCTGCAACCCCCGCACACCCCCGCCCGCCCGTGGGCTCGCAGCGCCGGGGCTGCTAACGCGCCCCGCCGCTGTGCCCCCCGCAGAAATGAGCCCCTCACACAGCCACCAAGCTCCGCACCTCCCAACCTCCGGTGCCCTCGCTTCGCTCCCCCAAGCTCCGCAACTGCCACCCTCCGGTGCCCGCCAACCGCCTCCGCGCCACCATGCCCCCTTCGCCCGCGCTGCGCTCACTCCACAAGCTCCGCACCACCGGCGCGCCCCTGGCACCATTCGCCGCGGTTGATCCCTTCCGGTGCCCGGAGCGGGACACGCTGCGAAGATGACAGCAGCGCACCCAGCCGTAATCTGGCTCTGCCCGCTCGCAGCCATCGCGCGCAGGAATTGTTTCCATGCTCCGCACCTCTTCGCTGCTCCCGCGTTACCTCCTGCCGTCACCGTTTCTCCCCCTTCGCTCGCTGCCGACGCTGTTCCAGGATGCGTGAGCCCCTGCAGACCCCCCCAGCTTGGGTTGTTGGGATCAGTCATCGCAACGTCTGGCAGATCATTTTCGCGTGTTGATCCAATTCGAGTCTTGGCCTCATGGCATAAGACGTGCGAAGGCGAACCCTCACTACATGAAAACACCGATCACCACTGATGCCATCCAAGCGCCTCCCGGTGGCCTGCTAAACGCTCAGGAATTGCTTGCGACACTCTGGCCCAACCCAGAAACCCGGCCAAGCCTGCGATGGCTGCGCAGCCTCCAGGCTCGGCGCGCCGTTCCATTTTACCGGGTGGGCAGGCGCATTTTTTTTGATTCCCAGCGGGTAAAAGCTGCCCTCCGAAAATTTGAAATCCCAGCATTGTGACCCCTTTACCTTTCAATCGAACACCGCCATCTCAACCGGGGCTGCCGGCTGTAACCCCGAGTGAATGGATTCGGCTTCCGAAACCCGGGAGCCGGTGCAGCCTAACAGGCCTCAGTCGAAGTGCGTTGTGGTCTTTTGTGCAATGCCACAAGGTACGCTCCGTCGCAATTCGAAAGCCCGGAGCGACGAAAGGCGCCCGTTTGATTCACGGGGCTTCCCTGCTGCAAAAACTCAACGAGCTTGCGGACCTCGAAGCTGCTAAAAACGAGACCGCGTAAGCGATGACGCTTTCCAAACCACCATGCCCCTTCGCCCGCGCTGCGCTCACCCCACAAGATTCGCGCCTCCGGCACGCCCCTGTGCCGCTCTCCGCTAACATTCCGATCCGGTCCCCGGTGCGGAAAACGCGGAGCCAGCACAGCAGCGCACCCGACCGCATTGATCAAGCCCCGCCGGCATTCGCCCGCGTGATCGCTCCAAGCATCCGCACCCCTGCCACCGTGTCCCTGTCGGCCATTCCTCCGCTTCAATGGCCCTTTGCGTGCCCTCCCACCTTCCCCACGGCACACGGGCCACACGCGGATGGAATACCGCCAGCAACACGCCGCCGCGGCACGCCACAAGTTCCAGTACCGCCGACTCGAAGCCATCGCCCGCGGCAGGTGTTAAATGCATCCGCTCCCCTGCCACACGCTCCCGTGTCGCCGTTCGCCGTGGAACAGCCTTCGGGCGCATGATCGGTACCACCGAAAACACAGAAACTCTCCTGGCGATTCTCTTCCCCACGGCGGCCTCAATCGTAACCAGATATGCCCGAGCGATATCTATTTCGGGCGATTTCCATTCACCAACGGCACACGCAATTGCGTGAAACACAATTTTTCAGCCGCTGAATACCAGAATCAAAGGAGATTTATATTGAATCCTGCGCTGATTTTTAATACGACACGTTCTCAACTATCTTCGCCTATGAAGCCTGCGTTCTTTTTTCTGATTTCTCTTCCTCTCTCACTCCAGGCGGCACCCCCGAATATATCGAATGTTACCGCAGGTCAACGCGCCGGAACCAAATTAGTGGACATTCACTATAACGTTTCGGATCTCGACAGCAATTCGCTCACCGTCCAGATTGAACTCTCGGCAAACGGTGGGCGAACTTACGACCTCCCTGCTAAGAGCCTAACCGGAGCAGTTGGCGCGGGAGTTCCTCCCGGCACCGGGAAACTCATCACTTGGGACGCCGGTAAAGATTGGAACGGCAACTGGTCTCCTAACTGCAAGGCCCGCCTTTGGGCGCATGACGGCTCAACTCCTGTACCTCCACTTGGCATGGTATACATTCCAGCGGGAACCTTCGACATGGGAAGCAGCCCGGATGTAATTGGAAAGCCGGTTACCCTCACGCACAGTTTTTTTATGGACCGCACTGAGGTGACTGCGGAGTTGTGGAACGAAGTACGCGACTGGTCCATTACACACGGGTATATTCAGGACGGACTTCCCAGAATAGGTGACGGTGTTTATCTGGCCCCTGGGCATCCTATTCATTCCGTCAACTTCAATTCGTGTGTTATCTGGTGCAACGCTAGGAGCGAAAAGGAAGGCCTTACCCCTTGTTACTACGATGACGAAGCCCAATCCACAGTAATGCGTAGCTTCAAACCAACCCTTACCAAATCGAAGGTGAAGTGGACCGCAAATGGTTACCGGCTGCCAACGGAAGCTGAATGGGAGCGTGCTTCTAGAGGAGGGATGTATCGCAAAAACTATTTTTCCGGTGACACGTTGAACACCAACCAGGCCAACGGCGTCGCTAGCGGCGATCCTTTCGAAGTAAATCCCGCCTTGGACGGCCCGGCAGGCACGACCCCATGTAATTACTACAATGGCACGCAGGTGCCCGCCGGTCCGGACTGCGCTAATGGTTACGGTTTGTATGACACCGCTGGAAACGTGATGGAATGGTGTTGGCCCTCAGATCCCGGCGCGGCTCCGACGGATCCTATTAACGACGTTTGGTACACTAGCATTTTCGACGTGGGACGGGGTGCATTTTACACCGCAAATAGCCGGGGGGGCGGGTGGAAATGGGGGGTTGAAGGGTTGAAGAATACCGCGGCACAACAAAGGTACGCAATATTCTACGCAGTCGGCCAGTTCAGCACATTTTCTGAAGATTCCAGGGATCAGGGTGTCCGCACTATTCGGGGACTTTAAGTTTGGCGCGATGACTCTAATTAAAACCATCCAAATGGTGCGGAATTTCCTCCCAGCTTGTTTGCGTTTAGCCGCCCCTTTGGCAGCGAAAAATCATCGTGCTGAAACAGGAGGCGTCGACCTTTCCATTCGGATCGGTGTGCTACTGGTCCTGTGTCTGATCGGATTCGTCGCGAACGCTCAAACGGATTACGCCCGCCCTTCCACCAGCGCGGAGTTCGACGTGAATACTGTTATTCTGAGCACCTCCACTTCAACTGGCAACCAAGAATTTAATCTCGACACCCGTGCGATCTCCCCGGACCTCTTTACAAGCGAGACGGGTGCTTTCCTAGTGGACGCTCGCAGTGGTGCGTTAGCCTCATTGGTAGTCACTGGCCCAACACAGATCCCTGCAGGAACCGTTTCTTCTCTCGAGTGCCACTTGATAAGACCGAATTTGCCGGTCCTGCGCTTAACCGATGCTGTAGAGTGGAGTTTCATGAGTTCCGTCCCAGCCGGAGTAAGGTTGCTGAGAAATACGCTGACCCTTCCGCCATCCGTGCAGCCCGGATTACAGGTGCGAATCCGCGCATCCTTCACACACCTGAGTGCTAGGCTAACTTCACCCGCACATACCGTAACAGTTGGGACCGCGAACTTAAAAGCAACCGCCACCGCGGAGTGGGTAGCCCCCCATACCGCTTTGCAAGCCGTGACCCTGAAGGCTCGCGCGTGGGGCGGCCAAAGTCCCCATGTTTTTCGGTGGGATGTTGATCGTGACGGATCGTATGGGGATGTCACTGGCGCCGAGGTAACCACTACTTTGCCTGGCCCGCCCGGAACCTACCGGCTTTCAGTGGAGGTGACTGATGCGGCGGGTGAGAAGGCCAGAGCCTCCAGGGACTTGACACTCGATCGCCCCTTGGTTCCTGGCCAGCCTGAGCGCCTTCGTCCCGTCGGGGACGCCGGACGCGGAACAGTATTTGGAAGCGACGGACACTTCATGGTCTTTAACTCCGCAAAAATTGGCAACGGGTGCGCAATTCTGACTCATGGTCTTTATTCCGAAGGATTCGCACCTTGGATTCGTGATATGGCACGCCGCATCGATACCCGTCTTGGAGAGGATGGGCCAAACGTCGCCGTGTACGATTGGGGCGCCGACACGGATCCAGGAGGCCAAATTGCCCCTTGGAAGCTCAAAGCACTCAAGGCTCTTGGGTTTGTGCATAGCCTCGTGAAAAAGTTGGGCAAAAAGGTAGCCTTGCGGGTGTTACGTAATTTGGCTGCCAAAGACGTGTTGGAGGAAGCGGGAGAAGTGGCGGCTGAAGAAGCATTGAAAGAAATAAATCGAAATATGCTAGGCGAAGTCGCACGGATCGCAGTGCAGATTATCGAAGTGACGGAACCGGAGAATCTTGCGAGAGAGTTGGATTTCGCAATAGATGCCTATTTCATCAGACCTATTGCGCTGAATCATGGGCAGATGCTCGCCGACTGGATTTTGCTGAATGCTGGAGGACCAGACCCTCGCATTGATCCGCGTCAACCACTGCATTTGATTGGCCATAGTGCTGGAGGATTTCTCATGGGGCAAGCTGCGCTTTGGCTTAAGCGGCGTCCGCTTCCCACCGGCTCGTTGGCATCTGGCGTTAAAGTTAGTCGGGTCACAATGCTTGATACTCCGTTTCCTTTCTATGAGCATCTGGTCACTTTACCAAATCCTGCTCGCGTGGAGCAGGTAATCTCAAGCGTTTATGGGTATTTGGAATTTCCGGGATCTAGGCAGGCGAAAACCGGACCGTATTTCTCGATCACAGAACTGAAGGGAGCTGGATCGCGGGTCATGCCGGATGAAAAAGGTCACGGACTGGCTTATCGCTGGTATGCTCGAACGATTCTACCCCAAAACGAAGCGGACGGTGCGGACCTCGATGCTCTAGGAAGCGGGGGCTTCGACCTTTCTCCTTGGGGCAGCGATGCCCCTTCGAATGCAGCACTGGTTCCGCGAGATGCGATCGACGGGGAACCGGAGGTATATACCGTGCCGGTGAACGGCTGGGAGACTTTTGGCCAAGTCGCCGAGACAGACAGCTACTGGAAATTGACCGAAGAAGCAAACGCCGGCGTGAAGGCAACTGTGAATCTTCCTGTTGGCGCGACAACCATGAGCTTGAAGGTGGAGTTTGCCAATGCCAGCGACGGAGACTTCCTCTGCATCCGCTTTGGTGAAGAACCGGACTTAACCCATGTCCTCAATACCGTGATGACACGCGACGGATTCGCCGAAATTTCCGTTCCCGTGGAAGCCTACGGAGGCCAGAGTGGGTTGCTAATAGTGGAACTAATAAGCCGCGGCACTGCTGACTCTTCGGTCAAGATAAGCAAGGAAATATCGGTGAAAGTGCTGGAGGACGCCGATGACGATGGCCTCAGTACTACTCAGGAGATTTCCATGGGTCTGCTTCCAGATGATCCCGATTCTGACGGTGACGGTTTGCCGGACGGTCTGGAAGTCTCCGACACCCAAACTAATCCCTTGCTCGCAGATTCCGACTGGGACGGCGCTGACGACAAGTCAGAAATCGCAGCAGGCACTGATCCGCTGGCAAATGATTCGTTGTTTGAGTTAACGGACTTCCTGCAGTCCAATGCCAACCAGCAACTGTCCCTTCGCTGGCGGTCCGTAGCCGGGAAGACCTACCGGGTGCTGGGTTCAGACACTTTGGACCGCGACTTTTACCAGATCATCAGCCCGGAGTTGCAGGCTTCCGGTGACTCCATGGAGTGGAGTGGATCGGAACCGGACGGAATAGACAGAAGGGCGTTTTTTTGGGTTGAGGTTATTCCTTGACCTCGCACACCGGCCCTTCTGCCCCACAATTTTGAAGGAGTGCGGGAATTGCCCGCAAGAGTATTCTTTTCTGGCCAATCCGGCTGCGTTGGCTAGCATCGCGACCCAATTACCGACCGTGAGCCTTCTCCCGGCATGCCCATCACAGATTATCAGGCCAAATACCTTGCATATGAGCTTACCCGGCGCTGTCCTTCCGACAGTGTCGAAAAGCTCGCGGGTGCGGTGGCCGGGGCTCAGGTGGACTTGAATCCGCATCAGGTGGATGCGGCCCTTTTCGCCTTTCAGTCCCCGCTTTCCCGGGGCGCAATCCTTGCGGACGAGGTGGGGCTGGGAAAAACCATCGAAGCCGGTCTCGTGATCTCCCAAAAATGGGCGGAGCGAAAGCGCCGGATTCTCATTATCACGCCCTCCAATCTGCGCAAACAGTGGCACCAGGAATTGAGCGAGAAATTCTTCCTTCCCTGCGAAATCCTTGAGTCGAAGTCCTACAACGCCCGTATCAAAAAAGGGCACTTTCAGCCCTTCGAGACAAAGGGTGACACCATCATCATTTGTTCGTACCAGTTCGCCCGGACCAAACCCGGAGACATCCAGCGCACTCCCTGGGATTTGGTAGTCATCGATGAGGCACACCGCCTTCGGAACGTCTATAAGCCCACGAATGTCATTGCCAACGTCTTGAAAATGGCCCTGCAGGACAGGCACAAACTCCTGCTCACCGCTACACCCCTTCAAAACTCCCTGTTGGAGCTGTTCGGCCTCGTCAGCATCATCGACGAGCACACTTTCGGCGATCTGAAAAGCTTTCGTGACCAATTCGCCAATTTGAGCCAGTCGCAGGTTTTCGACACTCTCAAAGCCCGGCTCAAACCCATCTGCCACCGCACCCTCCGCCGGCAGGTCACCGCCTACGTTCCTTTCACGAAGCGCCACGCCATGGTGGAGCCCTTTGATCCGGGTGAAAGCGAGGACCAGCTCTACCATCTCGTTTCGGCATACCTTCAGCGGGACAATTTGCAGGCTTTACCCCCCGGTCAGCGCACCCTCATGACGCTGGTAATGCGGAAGCTGCTGGCGTCCTCATCATTCGCCATCGCTGGGGCGCTCACCTCTCTTTCCAACGGGCTCAAAGAGCGCCTTCGGTTGGGTGAACCGTCGCGCTCCCTTGAGGAGGAAATCGACGAAGACTACGAGGCCCTCGACGACACCGCGGAGGAATGGGATGAGGAGACGGCCGGGCCACTGAACGCCGCAGACCGCAAGGCTGTAGAGGCGGAAATCGCTGACCTGGAGGAATTCATCCGGATTGCCCTGTCGATCGATCACAACGCGAAGGGGAGGGCTCTCTTGACGGCCCTTGACGTCGCGTTTGCCAAGGCCGGAGAACTCGGAGCGGCGCAGAAGGCCATCGTCTTTACCGAATCACGAAAAACACAAAGCTATCTCCTCCGCCTCTTGGCAGACAGCCCTTACGCCGAAGGAATTGTTCTCTTCAACGGCACCAATACCGACGATACCTCTAGGGCCATCTATGCTCGGTGGGTGGAAAGGCATCAGGGCACCGACAAAATAACCGGTTCCCGCTCTGCCGATATGAGATCCGCGCTTGTGGATTATTTCCGCGAGGAAGGCCGGATCATGATCGCCACGGAAGCCGGCGCCGAAGGGATCAATCTTCAATTTTGCTCGCTGGTTGTGAACTATGATCTTCCGTGGAATCCCCAGCGGATCGAGCAGCGGATCGGTCGCTGCCACCGTTACGGCCAAAAGCATGACGTCGTCGTCGTTAATTTCCTCAACAAGAAGAACGAGGCCGACCTGCGCGTGTTCCAACTTCTGGATGAGAAATTCAAACTCTTCACCGGCGTCTTCGGCTCCAGTGACGAGGTGCTTGGAGCCATCGAATCAGGCGTGGATTTTGAGAAGAGGATCGCCGCCATTTACCAAAACTGCCGAAAGCACGAGGAAATCAAAACAGCCTTCGACGCGCTCCAACTGGAACTCGATTTCGAGATCAATGAAGCGATGTCTGCCACCCGGCGCAAGCTCCTGGAGAATTTTGATGACGAGGTCCGCGAAAAGCTCCGCGTTCGGGAAGAATCGTCACGGGCCACCCTCGACCGGTTCGAGCAACAATTGATGCAACTCACTCGCCATGAATTGCGCGACTGCGCGGAGTTCAAAAATGAATCGTCATTCCGTTTGATATCATGCCCGTTGCCCGGGGCGATTCCCTTGGGGATTTACGAGCTTCCACGCCGTTCCGGAGAGGCGCATCTTTACCGGATGGGCCATCCCCTGGCTGAAGCTGTCATTGACCAGGCAAGGGCGAGGGAATTACCTCTGGGCGAAGTAACCTTTCGCTATACTGACCACGGCGGAAAAATAAGCGCCCTGGAAGAACTGCGCGGTCAAAGCGGCTGGTTCATTGCTTCGCTCTTCACAGTCGGGTCTGCGGAAGAAGCCGAGGACCACATCATCCTCGCTGCCACGACCGATTCCGGTAACGCCCTGGACCGCAATCAGGCGAACCGCCTTCTCTCACTTCCGGCGTCGGTCGGAGACTCAATTCTTGATCTTCCCATCCCTGAAGAAGCCGAGACCCTCACGCTCGTCCAAAGGGCCGAAATCCTTGAAAAGTTCTCCGAGCGCAGCGCCCGTTATTTCGAGTCCGAAACGGATAAATTGGACGGCTGGGCCGAAGACCTGAAAGTTGGCCTCGAACGGGAAATCAAGGAAATCGACCGCATGATCAAGGAGGCACGTAAGGCGGCAGCTGCAGCGCCATCCCTGGAGGCCAAACTAAACGGCCAAAAGACAGTCAAAGAACTGGAAGCACGCCGCGCCACTCGCAGACGCGCACTTTTCGACGAACAGGACCGAATTGATACCGAGCGGGACCGGTTGATCAAAACGACAGAAGGCCGCCTCAAGACCAGCCTGAAAAACCTTGTCTCCCTATTCTCCATTCGATGGACACTGAAATGACAGACATGCCTGAGGACTTGGGCGAAGAGTTTCCCAAACTCTTCTGCCACTTGGCGAATGGACACTGGGTCGAGTTCGCGTGTCAGCGTTACTGGATGGCACCGAGCACGGCGGCTGCCAAAAAGGGTCAGCAGGCAGTGGAAGTCGAAGCCGTGAGAATTTTCAGCAATGAAGAGCCAGGGAGTGGGAATGGCAAACTGATTCACGAGTTCCGGCAGGGCCCTGAATTTCACCCGGCGGCATTGGGCCCGGCGTGGGAATGGCTGAGAGATCTCCTGAGGTCTCGCCGACTCTACGATTATGATTCCCTTGAAGAATTACTCACCGATTTTGCAGACATACTGGCAACTTCAGCAGCGGAAACGGCGGTGCTTCACTACGAGCGTTTGCCTGAATTGACTTTTCCAGAGCTATTCGATCGTTGGGATGATTCGCTAACTAATGACCAGACTGAAACGGAAAGAGAAGAGAAAGACAATTGAAGTGGCTTCACACTAAATGCTTGACCGTTGTAAACCGAAACAAACTAACATGCTCGCAGCGCTTGCCACGGCCACGAAAAGTGGGAAAAGAATCATTTCAACATAGTTTTATGACCGGAGCTCAATTAGCCATCCTGAAAACTAAGCTGACGAACGAGTTCGTCCCGGAGCTTCCTCCTTTACTCGATCTTACACCACCTGCAGACCACAGAACGAATAAAAACATCTCTCGAGCTTTCAACGCCTATGCGATCCAAAAAATTACTGGCGTCGACACAGCCACCGCCGCGAAAAGCGTGGTGGACGATTATCAGGACAACGGAATCGACGCGATCTATTACCACCAGCCGTCAAAGAAGCTCTTTCTCGTGCAGGGAAAACTCAAAACGGACGAGCCTTTCTCGCAGCAAGAGGCAAATGCATTTGTAAAAGGGGTGCGGGACCTTCTGAACGAGCACTATGATCGCTTCAACAAAAACGTCCAAGACCGGCAGGCCGAAATCGATGCCGCTCTCGCTGAGGCCGCGGAAATAGTTCTCGTCACCGCGCGCACTGCCGAGCTTCTCTCGCAGCACGCAATTGATGCGATCAACCAATTCATAACTGACGCAGGGAAGCCCGACGAAAGGCTTGTTCCGGCGTTCATTGAGTTCGGGCCAGTTGATGTGGTGGAGAGCTTGCTCGATGAAAAGGCAGTGCCTACCGTGGATGACGAGTTAGTGATATTTGGTCATCAGAGAATTGACGCGCCACGGCTGACCTACTACGGCCAAGTTAGCCTCTCTGCTCTTGCAGCGCTGCACACAAAGCACGGAAACGCACTTTTCGAAAAGAATATTCGATATTCGCTTGGAGTTGGCAAATCAGACGTCAACCGGGCAATCCTTGGCACGCTGGTCACGGCGCCTGCAAATTTCTTCTTCCTCAGTAATGGGGTAACAGCGATTGCGAACAGTATCGAGCCCAAGGGAATAAGGGACGGAGGTCGTCGTTTTGAATTGAGGGGTCTGTCAGTAATCAACGGTGCCCAAACGATTGCGACGAGTCACCATTTCATTGCGGCGAATCCGCATGCCGACGTTGCCTCCGCGCGTGTGTTACTTACCTTAATACGAGTTGACGAAGACGACCCGTTTAGCACTGAAATCACCCGGGCTCGGAACCATCAGAACCCAGTTTCGGCAGCACAATTTGCCGCGCTGGATGGCATTCAGGAACGTCTAAGGAGAGAATTGCTATTCCACAACATAGTCTATCGTTACAGGCCTGAGGGGGAAGCCATGGCGCCAGGTTTGGATGCAATGACAATTGAGGACGCCTCTGTTGCTCTGGGCCTAATTCATGGAGACCCTGGAATGCCCGTGATGCTGAAGCGCGAACCCGGAAAACTGCTCGACACAAAAGGCGCCGAGTATGGCCGACTGTTTCTTGCAGACCTTTCGGGATGCCGGCTCGCCAATGCGGTGAGGCTTTATCGATGCGCCTCAAGTTTGGTTGGACTTTCCGAAATTGCTGCGTATGGTCAGGAAAAGCTCATCTACAGGCACGGACGGCATGCGATAATGTGGCTCACGCCGCAGCAATCCCGCTTGGCTTGCTCGGGACACAGTAATGACAATAGCGGAAGCGAGTGCACTCCTGAGCGTTCCGCTGGACGCATGGAGGGAAAAAGTTCGAGCTGGGGCAGTGGTGGATATGGGGGCCGTAGATAAGGGACCCCTCGCCTTCTTCCGGAATTTAACGACCGCCCGCCCTTTCATTGTGAAACTGCGCGATGCAGGAATTTAGAAACGGAACCGAATGTCGAAAAAACAAAAACTCGAACTGACCTGGATTGGGAAGGATCACCGGCCCCGACTGGAACCGCGCATCTTGCTTGAGGAGCCCGAGCGATCCCATCACGCGTCTCACCGTGTGACGGAAAGCGACCTCTTCGACAACCGACTAATCCATGGGGACAACCTTCTCGCTCTTAAGGCTTTGGAACAGGACTTCTCGGGGAAGGTAAAGTGCGTATACATTGATCCTCCTTACAATACGGGAAGCGCTTTTGAGCACTATGATGACGGGGTCGAACATTCGATATGGCTATCGCTAATGCGAGATCGGTTAGAGATACTTAAGGCGTTGCTGAACAAAAACGGATCTTTGTGGATTAGCATTGATGACAACGAATACCCTTACCTACGCGTTTTGGCTGATGAGGTCTTTGGACGATCAAACTTTGTGGCAACGATAATCTGGGAGAAACGAAAGAGCCGAGAAAATAGAAGAGTCTTCTCTTTCAAGCACGATTATATAATTGTCTACGCGAAGGAGAAATCCGCTTTCGACGCCCATCGCAATCCCGTCCCGCTGAGTCAGGACGTAATAGACCGCTACCGGAATCCAGACAATGACCCGCGAGGTGCTTGGCAGTCAGTAGCCATCACGGCTCAAGCTGGGCATGGGACGGCATCGCAGTTCTATACAATTACCACGCCCAGTGGACGCAAGATTGATCCTCCGGCAGGCAATTGCTGGCGATTCACTGAAAAGAAGCTCCGGGAATTAATCACGGAAAACCGCATCTACTTCGGTGCTGAAGGAAACAACGTACCGCGGCAAAAGAAGTTTTTAATCGAAAGCGAGGATGCTGGTTTGACACCCGAAACAATCTGGTATGCTGACACAGTTGGGACAAATGACTCGTCGAAAAGGCACTCAAATACCTTGTTCGATGGCAATGGTTTCGATAGTCCGAAGCCAGAGGAATTGCTGTATATGATCCTTCATATCGCCACGAATAAGGGAGACCTCGTGCTTGATTCTTTTCTCGGTTCGGGAACCACAGCAGCGGTAGCTCATAAGATGGGTCGACGTTGGATAGGAATTGAATTGGGTGAACACTGCAACACGCATTGTCTGCCCCGCCTCAAAAAAGTGGTGGACGGCGGGGACCCGGGAGGGATCACAGACGCGACAAGTTGGAAAGGTGGAGGTGGCTTTCGCTACTATCGTCTCGCTTCCTCCCTCCTAACGCAGGACAAATGGGGCCAATGGATCATTAGCCCGCAATACAACGCCCCGATGCTGGCTGAGGCCATTTGTAAGCTGGAAGGATTTACCTATTCTCCTAGCGACACAGTCTACTGGCAGCAGGGCCGTAGCACTGAACGAGATTTCCTTTACACTACTACCGCGAATCTTAGCCTCGACCAACTTCAGCAACTTAGCGATGAGGTAGGACCAGAAAGGAGCCTGTTGGTGGTTTGCTCCGCCTTTCGAGGCCGCAAAGAGGGCTACCCAAACCTGACGGTCAGAAAAATTCCCAAAGCAGTCCTCGGCCGCTGCGAATGGGGCAAGGATGACTACAGTCTCAAAGTGGAGAATTTGCCAAAAGCCCCACCAAAAATCGGCCAGATGAACCTTTTTGAGGAAGGAGGCGCAGCGTGAACCGGAACGTCAATGCCATCGCTGGTCGGCTTAGCCTGCGTCCACCGCAACGTCGCTCGCTGGAAATTCTGCATCGTATCTCCGAGATTGCCCCGCCCACGAAGTACTCTGATCGAGAAGCCACTCTGGCCACTATTCGCAGCGAATTTCCGACGGTCACCGACTTCGAGCGGGAGTTTGCTTCCCTCTGCTTTGCCCTTGCGACCGGAGTGGGCAAGACGCGGCTAATGGGGGCATTCATCGCTTACCTGCATCTGGAGCACCGCGTCAGCAACTTTTTTGTAATGGCCCCAAATCTGACAATCTACAAGAAATTGATTGATGACTTCACTCCGAACACCGCAAAGTACGTCTTCAAAGGGCTCGCAGAGTTTGCCTTAAACGCTCCTTATGTAATCACGGGGGAGACCTTCGAACAGCCGAGCGCGGTGGCGGCGGGATCACTGCCAGGGTTCGACACGACCGTCCGGATTAACATTTTCAACATTAGCAAGATCAACAGTGAGGTTCGCGGCGGTAAATCTCCTCGCATCAAGCGCCTCAGTGAATACATCGGCGAGAGCTATTTTTCCTATCTGGCTAGTTTGCCAGATCTCGTGCTCATCATGGACGAGAGTCACCGCTACCGCGCGAGTGCCGGCGTCCGGGCGATCAATGAACTTAAGCCAGTATTGGGCTTGGAATTGACGGCGACGCCATTCGGAGAGGGTCCGAAGGGGGCTGTGCCTTTCAAAAACGTCATCTATGATTACCCCCTTGGAAAAGCGATGACGGATGGATTTGTGAAAGAACCTGCAGTGGTCACGCGCAAAGATTTCGATCCGCGCGGCATGTCGCCCGAGGCGATCGAACGCCTGAAACTGGAAGATGGGGTCCGGATGCACGAACAGACCAAGGTGCAACTGGAGACCTATGCCCGAGAGGCGGACATGGCGATTGTGAAGCCCTTCGTGCTTATAATCGCCCGGGACACGACGCACGCGAAGCAACTGGTCGATCTTATCAAGTCGCCGGAATTCTTTGAAGGCCGTTACACGGATAAGGTTATTCAGGTGGACAGCAGCAAGACCGGTGCAGAAGAGGACGAAATGGTGGAACGCCTGCTTAAGGTTGAGCACAACGAGGAGCCCACCGAGATCGTCATCCATGTGAATATGCTCAAGGAAGGCTGGGACGTGACGAACCTCTACACCATCGTTCCCCTGCGGGCCGCCAACGCCCGCATCCTCATCGAGCAGTCCATTGGTCGCGGATTACGCTTGCCATACGGCAAGCGAACGGGCGTCGCTGCAGTGGACCGTCTGAGCATTATCGCGCACGACAAGTTCCAGGAAATCATCGATGAAGCGAACAAGCCCGGCTCGATCATCAAGATGCAACAGATTATCCTCGGACCAGATGACGTGGGTCAGAGAACCGCGACCGTCGTTTCCGACTCAAACCTCAAAGCCAAGTTAGGTTTCCAACCCGAACAGCAGACTTCCAATACCCAGGACGCCGGCAAGGACACCAAGCCTGTTTTTGAATCCCCGGAGAAACAGCGCGTGGCCCAACTCGCCTATGAGGTGATCAAGCGTCTCGAAGCAAAACCGGAGCAGGCGCCAACCATCGAGGCCCTGAAAACGCCCACCGTGCAAAGCTTCATCTTGCAGGAGGTGGTGGCGCAGTATCAGCCGCAACAGTTGGAAATCGAAGGCATCGTCGAGAAACCCGACTTCGCCGCGATCATCGGCGAGACGACCGATCTGGTGGTGGCGGAGATGATTCCCATTCCCCGCATCCTCGTCGTTCCCAGAGGTGAGGTGAAGAGTTGGTTCGAGCCGTTCACGCTGGAGCTTTCGACGATGAAATATCCCGTCCCCTCGAAAGACCTCTGGGTGCATAACCTGCACACCGGCATCGGCGAGACAGTCGGCGTCAGTAGCGCCGGGTTTCGTGAAGCGCGCATGGAGGATTATGTAGTCGGAGGCCTAGTCGATTTCGACGACGTGGCTTACGACGCCAATGCCCACATGCTCTACGATTTAGCCACCCAAACCGTGGACCATTTCCGGAGCTACCTACCGGAAGAGGAAATCTGGCAGGTCCTGCACTTTCACCAGAAAGACATTGCCAACTTCATCCATGTGCAGATGCACAAGCATTACAGAGAGGAAACGTCGGGTTACGACGCAGTGATCAGCAAAGGGTTCACCGAATTGAAACCGAGTGCCTACACCGCCAGCGCTACGGAACCGCCCCTGGATTTTCGCGTCTCTCCCACGGATAAGAGCAACATGGCAAAGTATCTCTTCGGCGGATTTCGGAAATGCCTCTATCCCGTACAGAAGTTCCACTCCGACTCTGAGCGCCGCCTCGTCGTGATCCTTGAACGCGAAGCCCTGAAATGGTTCAAGCCCGCCAAAGGCCAGTTCCAAATTTACTTCCGCTCAGGAAGAGACCAATTGGAGTACCAGCCTGACTTTGTCGCCGAAACAGATTGCACCATCTTCCTCCTCGAAGTGAAGGGCGCCTTCCAAATCGACGATGAAACCGTGGAAACAAAGAAAGCCGCCGCCGCATTATGGTGCGAGCGAGCCAGCGATCACGCCCTCAATCATGGCGGAAAACCATGGAGATATGTGCTCATTCCCCACGACGGAATCACGGACAACGTGACGCTGGGAGGCTTGGCGGCAAAGTTCGGAAGCAGCTGACCCTTCAATCTTCAATCTCCGGCGCGAGCGACCTATTTGGTCAGCCGGAAGAACCGCCGCCAGTCCGCGGAATTGAGAATGACAGTGTGCTCGTAATTGGACTCACTAGGCTCACCGGGAACTGGCAACCAGGATGAAGGACTCGACAAATCGTCCGTTGATTCCAACGTCCAATCAAGGGCTGAGAGCGGCCATACAAGCCGCGGTTGCGCGCTTAAATGGCTCAATTCCAAAGTAGGAGCGGGCGGGGTGTAAAATTGGATCCGTCGCACGCCAAGAGTAGCGGTGGGCGAGCCTTTCTGCCCTATCACGGCGAAAACAAGTCGGACATCTTGATTCCGAAAACCGGAAGTTTCCAGCACTGGCGTGCGATTCCACTGTCCTGACGCCACGTACTTTGCCTCTATCGTGAAAATATTCTCCTCTCCAATCCCCAACGTCATGAATTCTCCGGCGCTTCCCTGATTGATTCTAAACTGAAACGTCATACCGATAGCTTCGTTGGGTACATGGACAGGAACAATAGTGTATATCGGATCACCGGAATTATTAGGCTTTCCTCGCGCCTTGATTGGTATTTTTAGTTTTTGCTGTTCCGGAGTTCCTGATTGAATGCTAAAGGACATATCCCACCTGGCTTGTGGAACCGTGATGCCGATTCCATTTGGAGATAAAATGTACCCCGCGTTATCGTCGGGCACACCGACATAGACCGGGCTTCCCATAGCGTGTGTTATGTCCTCTACAAAATTAGCGACCATGTCTCCCGCGTATTCAATACCGTCGAGATAGGCAGCGCCTGCGGCTGTTGTTTTTGCGCTTATCTTTTCAAGCGCAGAGGTCCCTTCTTGTTGAATATACTTACCTGCCGCATCCAACCCTTGCGCCGCCTTCAAGGATGGGAAAGCCAACATATGGCCAAGACTCAACGCTTTTGCTTCAAGCGAGGGTATTTTTACCAATTTCAAGTCCGGTTCACTTAGGTCAAAAGATTGCCGATAGTAGCTAGGAGCTATTGGACCGAGGAACAAAGAGTTGCTGTTTTCAAATGACCATCTATGCCCGACAGAGATCTCCATCGGAGCGGAAATAGTATCATGGTACCACTTGTAAGCGTAACTGTGGGGATCAAGAAAATGTGAAGGCAGGCTATAATTCTCCCTCCAGAGCATAACGTTAACGGCTTCGGCGTGAAGAAACCCTACATCGCTCAGGTAGTTGTCGATCCAACCCCATTTCTCCGGAATGACAACCAACCCAAAATTGTTAATTATCTCAGAACCTTCTGCTACAGCTTCGTCATCGAATAAGCCAAGCCAAGCATCTCCTATGATGCGCAGGCCCTGAGGGACACCCACAATAGACGCCTCATCAAAGAGAGTCACGTGTGTTCTGAACGGAGCATATTTCTGAGAAGTTGGTCGACCGTCATCGCCCGGGCGTGTAGTTCCATGCACATAATTTACCGCGGCGCAGTTAACAGCGGTACCGAGGCTATGCCCAAGAAAATGAATGTTTTTTTCAAAGGAGTCCCCCAGCGTGTCCATTAGCGCTGAGCCGAGAGCATATCCTTGCGGAACGGTACGGGTCGCTACGATACCAGGATCCAAGGACATATATGCGTCATTATGCCAGTCCCACGCGAAAACATTTACGCGACTTCCATACTTTCGTCCGAATGCGCGCGCCATTCGAAGTGGCCATCCTGGCTCTTCAGTTGTCCCGTAAGGGTCGCTCTGAAATCCGTGAGTCAGAACAATTACCGTCGAAGGAGGAAGTGTCGCCGGCGCAATTCCGTAATTGTTAGTTTCAACGTTGAACCATTTTAACTGCGTGCTGACTGGAGGATTTCCGCGTTTCGTTTTTTGGGCCTCTGAGAGCGCGCCCTTCGTTTCGGTTTGGTCTGGTAACCCGGGAAAGGTTGGAGGTGCGCCGAGGTATACGGTTAGATTGGCCTGTTTGCTCGTGGCCTCGCCATAGGCGTTAGTAATCACTACCGAGTAAGGTCCGGAATAGGAAGGCAGAAGGTCGTTGATCGTCAGCGAAGAACTGTTCGCTCCGGGAATAAGTGCATCCCGGACCCGCCATTGGTAGGTTAATGGAACCGCTCCCAAGACGTCAACAGTGAACATTGCAGTGTCTCCAATCTTCCGTAGTTGAGCCTGTGGCTGGGCGAGAATCAGCGGCGGCCCATCCTGGTAATAACTCACCGGCGGACTTTCGTTCGATGGCAAGTTTTCATCACCAGGCCAATCGAAATACTGGTAGCTTACGAGCGGGCCAATTATCGGGGAGACTCCCTGAGATTCGTCGAGTGCGTTCAGATATTGGAAGCTTATTAAAGGACTTACTATCGGTGATGTTTCGGAGGAATCGTCAATTGCATTGAGGTACTGGAAGCTCACCAACGGCGAAAACGTGTCAGGTTCGGCACCGAACGTAACGTGCCTTACGAAGAGCACACAAGCAGCCATTACCAGGGGACGTCGGACAGGACGATTCATCGTAAATCCTCGGAGTAAATTCTATTGGGGCGCGACTGAATACCGTTTACCCGACCCAGTGATGTAGGCGATTTGTTGCTTACCTCCAAGTGATGAAGTCACTTCCATTTTTTCGAATACCTGCCCGTCCGCGGTCCAACCGGTTTGAGCGATGGATCGCCCCTTGGACTTCGAGCCGGGATTTATAGATGCCGTAGTAAGGCCTGTAACCGCCTTGGCGTAGATGATTCCGCCGCCGCGAGGCATGTTGAGGGAAATCGTCGCTGTACTCGCGGCCAATGTCCCCGCACCGTTAATTCCTACTGCGGTCACGTCGGAACCATTGGTCGGATGTACGACTACCGAAATTTCCGTATTCAGGGGGATGTGGGTGCACTTCACCACTATCGGAACGGGATTGTTTTGTTGTGCCGGAATGATGACATCAGGCTTGGCTTGCATTGCCGATGGGTTCTCTGGAACCGCTGAGCCCGCAACGCTTGCAATACTCAACTGAATTCCCTGTCCGGCAGCCGGAAGAATGATAGGCTGGAAGCCTTTGGTAACAAGACCACTTATGCTTCCACTAAAATTGGACTCAAGGGCATCCAGTCTTACCCGCCCGCTTCCGGCAAAGTTGCCAATAGAAAACGCAAATCGAGTATATCCGCCGATGACCGAAATGGCTCCCGTTCCGCCAAGCGATGGAGCCACGAGACGAACAGATCCCCCACTCCCGGCTCCACCACCGGCCACTGGCGGATCGCTGAAGGTCGAAAAAGCCTCGCAATTGCCGCCAAGTGCAGTGATAGCCCCATTCACCGTAATCGATTGAGAACTTGCGATCAGAAGTGCGCCCCCTCCGCCACCGCCTCCGTATGCTTCGTTAAACCTGCTTCCCCCGCCGCCCGAACCTCCCATTAACGGTAGTACAAAGTTGTTTCCGTAGATGGGACCCGCTTGAGCCTGCCCGGCCCCCCCGTCACTGCCGACCGACCCATATGAGGCACTTCCGCCCCAGGCACCAACTGCACCGCCGCCGGGCCCAAAGCCTGCACTTGCCGTCACGGCGTTTCCGGCGTTTCCTCCCTTACCCCCGCCCGGACCGCCCATTCCTCCGGGCGCCGTGTGTCCTGCTCCGTCCAAACTGACCTGCCCGTTGATAGTGCAGGTCTGCTGGACGAGCCAAACTACCGGTGTGTTGTTTGCGTTCGGCTTAAAAGTGACACCCACGCCCGCCGGAATATTGACCGACGTATAGTGGTAAATGCCGTCCGGATGATCCGCCATATCAATTTCCATATTGCTCGCAGGATTTAAGGCTCCGTCATGTCCATCACTGCCGCTGTTCACCTGTGCATATAATCTCTGCATTAGGAGCGCAACTGTCACAGAAAAGAGAAGGGTAAATCGCGTCGTCTTCATTTTTGTGTTTTTGGGTTTGGCCCGCCTATTCAAGCCAAGTCGCTGAGTGTTCATGAGCCACATGCCTACTAGCGGGAACGGACCGAATAGCGTTTCCCGGATTCCGTCAGGTACGCGAGGCTCGATGAACCATCCATCGCGGCCGTTACTTCGACTTTCGCAAAACGCTCTCCCGCCATCGTCCATCCCGCTTGAGCAATTGAACGCGGTTTTTTTGTTCCAGCGCCCGCAGCGGCAATCGTAATCCCGCTCACCGCCTTTGCCAAAATGTTCCCACCACCACGAGGCATGTTTACCAGAATAGTGGCCGTGCTTAAGGATTGGGTACCGGCGGTATTCAACGCCACACCACGCGCAGTAGCCCCGTGGGCGGGCTTTACATCGATGATGATTTCAGTGTTGAGCGGAATATTCGTGCAACGAACCACGATGGGGATGGGATTTTGCTGAGTGGCAGGAATAATCACATCCGGCGTCTGAAGTTTGCCGGAAGGGGATGTAGCGACGGAAACGCCGGCCACGCTCTGAATGGCAAGTCGAGCGGACTGATTTTCCGGCAGAAAGATGATTGGCTGAGCACCGCGAGTGACGACGCCAGTAATGCCTCCGGTGAATGCGTCTGAAAAGGCATCGATCCTCACTCGGCCAGAACCGGCCTGATTGTAAGTAGGAGACCCAAAGGCCCCACCGTTACTTGCGAGTCCTCCATGGGTGTCCAGCGAGCCGTTTCCAGCCAAAGTCGTTGCGACCAGTCTGATGGCCCCGCCACTTCCGCCCCCACCGTGAGCGCCCAGCGAACCGCCCCCGGTCGCGTCTATACCACCGGAAAGAGTAAGCTGGCCGGAAACTACGACAAGGATCGCGCCTCCCCCACCGGAGCCGCCTGCTCCGTTATAAGAAGATCCGCTTCCCCCGGAACCACCATCCAATGGCAACAGGAACGAATTTCCATAAACGTCGCCCGAAGGATATTGGCCGGCGAGATTCCAGACGCTGTTTTGCCCCTCGGTGCCGTAAGAGCCGTTCCCGCCTGCATAGCCTGTATCGGAAGTAACTTTTCCACCTCCAGGGCCAAAACCAGCCTGCGGCAATGTCACGCCGGGGCCAATAAGACCGTTTCCACCCCGATAGCCACCCGGGCCTCCTGCACCACCTTGGAGCCCGTTAATTCCTCCGTTATCCTGCCCTTGCACGGAAACGGTCCCTGCGATGTCACAGTTGTTTTTGACAAGCCAAACGACTGGCGTGTTACTCGCGTTCGGAAGAAACGATACCGAAACGCCCGTCGGGATGGTTACCGACGTGTAATGGTAAATCCCATCCGGATGATCGGCCATATTAATGATTGTATGAGTGGAGGGATGAAATTCGCCGTCGTGTCCGTCACTGCCAGAGTTCACTTGGGCGGCGATCGGCTGGATGATGAGGGAGAGGAGGGCCAAAAATCGGCATTGAAACGTGATTCTCATATCGGCGCGATGAATGAAATTGCGCAGCAGATGTAGAAGAAGGAAGCAGCCGAGACCAGTCTTATCCGTGCATAGGGAAATCTCCTCTCGGAGTTTTTCTGAGGTTCATTGCTTCTGTCCCCGCGTTGGAATATAATTTCGGCTTTGAGTCTCGGGTCAGGCGGGCTCTGAGGGCACCATGGCTGGTTGGGACAAAACTGACACCTAATCCGAAAAAGGTTGCCTTCCTTGAGCAGGACCGTTTGGCGTAAAACAGGAAACAGGTTGTTCCGGCGGACGAAACCTGACTTATTTTTTTACCCGGAAAACATGGGGTGTATAGTTAGCGATGCATCCTGCCGTCATCCACTTTCCGATCATCGACCTGTGGCCTCTTTTCGTGCTGCTGATCATCGTGGCTGCTGCTGCGGGGTTTCTGCAGTCTTCGAAAATGAGGGGCGTCGCCGGCGAGCGGGCGGTAAAGAGAATGCTGCACCGCAAATTGGACGCTAGCCTTTACCACTGCCTGCACAACGTCTTGATCCCGAATGGAAGAAACGGCCTCACCCAGATCGATCACGTTGTCGTTTCGCAGTGGGGAATTTTCGTCATTGAGACTAAGAACTATTCCGGATGGATATTTGGCACCGAACACGACAAACAGTGGACCGTTTCCTACCATGGCCGGCGGAAGGAGAAACTTCCCAATCCCCTGCGTCAGAACTTCGGGCACATTCGTGCCGTCGAATCACTGCTTAAATTGGCTCCCGGGCATTGTCACGGCATCGTCTTCTTCACCGGCAGGGCGGAATTCAAAAAAGGCCCCATCCCCGGCGTCCTCACGTCCGGACTCGCCATACACATAATGTCCTTCAGCACACCGGCCTTCGATGCAACAACCGCCGCGGATCTCGCCGCTAACCTTCGCGCCGCCTGTCAAACCCGCCACCCAAATGCCCGCGCCGCCCACCTCACCCAAGTGCGCTCCCGCCGCTCCGCGTAGATCGCCGGATCAGCCGGCCTCAAATTCGCTTCCGGCATAACTCCGCTCCGCTGCGGCCTCCGGCATTTATTCCGGGTCGAATTTGACCCCGCCCGCCCGGCGAGAAATCCGTCGTTAGGAATTTTGCGAGTAAAATGCCCGGATTGCACGGGGCCTTGATGGAGAGAGGGAACAAGTCCGCTGCACCCCGCTCGCGACGCAAGGATTCGCACTGCTCGAATTGACCGGCAAACATGCAGCGTCTCACGTTGGGCTTGTGGCCATCGCTCCTCCTGATACGTTGCGCTGCACCTTTCGCGAGTGGATGCAACTGAAGTATTTCGGCCTTCACTGGATGGCGTTTGAAACTCAGGAATGGATACGATCGGGCCGACCCACGCTGAGACTTCTGCGCGGCACCCGGTCAGTGCTTCAACTAGCCATTTAACGGCGCAATCATAGTATGGTGCGGATTCTCTGGGAATATGGAAGTGCTGGAATTCGAGTGGCAATCTGGCTCAGACCACACGCAAAACTCGATTCGGAAACTGGCCTCCAGACCGCGAACATGCCCCAAAGCTTGCCATCGCGTTCGGGCTCGTCAAAACCCTGACCGTGTCACAGCGTCCCACGTGGCTGAAGGAACCACGCTCCCAAAATTGATAGGATTTCCGCCCGGATATTGGGATGCATCCCCGAGCCCGCCGATTTCAAATTGCGACACCACGGCGACAAAAAAATTCTTCCGCATCAGCCGCTCAAGCGACCTAACATTACTAACAGAAACCACGAGTCGCTATTTGGTCGCTTAAAATGCTTCTTTTCCATGCGCAATCCTGCGGTGCACTGCGCCCTCAAAATTGCACTTCCCGGTTCAAACGGCAAGTTCCCGGTTCAGACGGACACCGCCAAAACCCCTCCACTTGGATTGAAAATCCGCGGTCCGTGGGTAAACATCTTCAAATATATGCGATTTTTCCTTTTTCTTCTTTCCGCCGCGACGGTGTGGGCTGGTGACTGGCCGCAGTTTTTGGGGATGCAGAGAGACGGGAAGGCACCGGGGGATGTGGCGCTGATCAAGGAACTGCCGGGGGATGGATATTCTGTTTTATGGAAGCGGGAATGCGGGGCGGGGTTTGCGGGGCCGGTGGTGAGCGGGGGACGGGTGATTTTGTTTCATCGTGCGGGGGGCAAGAATGTAGTGGAGGC
Organism: Verrucomicrobiales bacterium; assembly: GCA_035550135.1. GTDB lineage: Bacteria > Verrucomicrobiota > Verrucomicrobiia > Verrucomicrobiales > V1-33 > V1-33. Next base: position 113,105 of record DASZQB010000029.1, on the reverse strand, counting down.
GATGGAGGCGGCGACGGGCAAGCCGGTGTGGAAAGAGGAGTGGACAACGGTGTATGAAGATGACTTTGGATTCGACGATGGTCCACGCTCGTGTCCGACGGTGGATGGAGGACAGGTCTTTTGTTATGGCGCGGATGGAACGCTGACGGCGCTGCAGTTCACGGACGGCAAGGTGCTTTGGAGCAAGGACCTGGAGAAGGAGCTGCACTCGGCGAAGGGATTTTTTGGCCGGGCGTGTGCGCCACTGGTAACGGAGAAGAGTGTGCTGATCGCTGCGGGCGGCGAAGGAGCCGGCGTGGCGGCGTTCGATCGCAAGACCGGGGATGTGCAGTGGAAGGCGTTGAATGAAGAGGCGGGATATGCGTCGCCGATTTTGATGCGGCCGCCGCAGGGCGTACGCGCGGTTTTCTTTACGCGGGAAGGAGTGGCGGGACTTGTGCCGGATACGGGCAAGGTGGTGTTCACGGAGAAGTTTCGGGCGAGGATGCATGCATCGGTGAATGCGGCGACGCCGGTGGCGGTGGATGCAACGCATGTTTTCACGACGGCCAGTTATGATACCGGCGGGGCGCTGTGGGAGATAGGGAACGATGACACCCTAACAGCGACCTGGCGCGGGACCGGGAAACTGGATTGCCACTACAGCACGCCGGTGCTCGTGGATGGCAATCTTTACGGATTCCACGGCCGGCAGGAGCAGGGACAGGAATTGCGCTGCGTGGGAGCAAATGACGGCGAGGTGAAGTGGTCGGTGCCGCTGGATGCGGGGCATGTCATCGCGTGCGGCAAGCAGTTGATCATTCTCACGGAGCGCGGAGAATTGATATTGACGACGGCATCGCCCGACAAGGCACCGGACCTGACAGTGCGCGGTGAGATCCTGCGCGGGGGGCATCGTGCACCGCCGGCGCTGGCAGGCGGGCTGCTGTTTGCGAAGGACAAGTCGCGCTTTGTTTGTGTGGACCTTCGGGCAAAGAAGTGATTGGTTCTGTTATGAGGTTTCTTCTGCTGCTGCCGTTGTTGTTGTTTGCGTCCTGCTCGACGCCTTCGTCTTCGACGGGGCGAAGTGAATTGGGGAACCGGCCAGGCCCGCGCGGATTTCGGACAGTGGTGATCGATGCCGGCCACGGAGGCTCTGATACCGGTGCACGAAGCCGGATCACGGGCGATATGGAAAAGACGCTGGCGCTCGACACGGCGCGGCGGGTGCAGTCGGAATTGGGCGGTTCATTTCGCACGGTGCTGCTGCGGAATGACGACACGTTTATCGATCTGGATGAGCGCGTGGTGCGGGCGAGCCGCTCCGGGGACGTGCTGGTGAGCATTCATTACAATTCCGGTCCGTCCGGGATACGGGGGCCGGAGAGTTTTTACTGGAGGGTGGACAGCTATAGCCTCGCGAAACGATTGCAGAGGGAACTCTCGGGAGCGAGCGGCGGGGGATCGGGGAATCGCGGATTGGTGCGGCGCCGGCTGCGGTTGACGCGGAATCCGTCAATCCCTTGTGTGCTGGTGGAATGCGGGTATCTTTCCAATCCGGCGGAGGCGCGGCTGTGTGCGAATGCGGGTTACCGGCAAAGAATTGCGCGGGTGATTGCGGCGGCGATTCGTGAGCAGGCGGCAAAAGGGGATGAAGGAATGGGGCCGCTGCCACGGCATATCGATGCCCCACCGAGCCGGGCGACGGATGCGAGGGAGTGAGCGGGGCTGTGGAAGCCGAACTGGCTTTGGACCGCTGGCCACCTGACGCAGATTGACTTTCCAGCCCGGCGAAGCCGGACGGAGGTGTGCTTGTGTCCAATACGAAGAACGATGGGAAACGCGCGGCGCAAAAATAAACTGAGTGTGCCTATTTACGCCGGTCTGTGTAATTAAGATCCTTTCACTGCCTCTTCCAAGCCGCGCCGCATAGCCTCCACCGGCGCTTCACGGCCGAACCACCATTCGAACGCATAGACGCCCTGCCAGAGGAGCATGGGGATGCCGTTGATCGCGCGGGCGCCGGCGGCTTCGGCGGCGGCCACCAGTGGAGTAACCAGCGGCTTGTACACCATGTCATACACCAGATGGTGCGGCTGCAGCAGGCGGTGGGGCACCACTTCGGGGTCGCCTGGGGTCATGCCGAGGCTGGTGCAGTTCACGATGAGATCCACGCGCGGCAATGCTTCCTCCAGCGCGTCCTCTTTCCACGGAAGCACGGTGGTGACGCTGCCTCCCGGCAGGTCGTGCAAACCCGCGGCCACGTGGCGGACTTTGTCCTCCGTGCGGTTGGTTAGGATCAATTCGCGGCAGCCCTCCATGGCGCACACGGTGGCCACGGCGGCCCCTGCCCCGCCGCCCGCCCCGGGCACCAGAATGCGCAGGTCCTTCACTTCGCGTCCGAACTCCTCGCGCACCGTGCGGAGAAATCCCGGGGCGTCGCTGTTGCGTCCGTAGAGCACTTTGTCAGGGCGGAAGATAAGGGTATTCACCGCTCCCACGCGTCGCGCCGCGGGATGCACTTCATCGACGGCATCGAGCGCCATGAACTTGTGAGGGATGGTGCAGTTGCAGCCGATGAATCCCAGCGCTTTCAGCTTCGGCAACGCCGCACGGAATTCGTCAGGGCGCAAATGCAGACGGACATACTGCGCGTCGATGCCGCACGCGCGCAGCGCCGGATTGTGCATTTCCGGCGACAGCGAATGCGCCACCGGATCGCCGATCACCGCCAGCCGCGCCGGCGGCGAGAGCCTTCCTCCGGTCTGCTCCCAGCAGTCGAGATCCGCGGCGGTGAAAAGAATGGGCTCGTGGTCCATGCGGAGAATCAGGCCGTCAGCAGCGGGGTGCGGGCACGAATGCGGGCAATGGTCTCCGCCTTCCCCAGAATCTCCAGCAGCGGCAAAAGATCCACGCCGTGCCCCTGACCGGTAATGGCTACGCGCAGCGGAAACATCAGCGCGCCGGGTTTCACCTTGAGTTCCGCAGCCGCAAGATTCACGCCGTCCTGAATATGTTCACGGTTCCAGTGCACGAGCGCGTCGAAATGACCTGTTAGGGATGTCAGCTTCGCCGCGGCGTCCGGCTGAGCGCTGATCTTCGCCCTCACATCATCCGCAATGGGCACGGTGCCGTTCAGCCCCATGGTTAGGTGCTCCAGAATCTCAGGCATCACTTTGATCTTGGGTTTGATCAGCGGGAGCAGCACATCCAGCGGCGCGGCGGACAGCAGCGGCTTCAATGCGGCGAATTCAGGCGTGGCGCGCGGATCGAGTTCAGAAGCCTGCGGACCGTGCAGCCAGGCTTTGGCGGAAGCGGCAAAATCTGCATCGCTTTGCAGCTTCAGGTACTCGCCGTTCATCCACCGGCATTTTTCGAGATCGAATCTCGCGTTGTGGTGATTGAGGTGATCGCGGTCGAACAAACGCTGCACTTCATCGATCGGAATGACCTCACGGTCATCCTTCGGCGACCATCCCAGCAGGCACAGATAATTGCGCACCGCCTCCGGCAGGTAGCCGTTGGCGATATAGTATCCGACCGAAGCGCCCGCGCTCCGCTTGCTCATTTTCGAGCCGTCCTCCTGATTCAGAATGAGAGGGATGTGTCCGTAAACGGGAGGAGTCACCCCGAACGCCTGGAAGAGCTCGATGTGCTTGCCGGTGTTGAAGATGTGATCCTCGCCGCGGATCACGTGGGAGATCTTCATTTCGATGTCGTCCACCACGTTCACGAAATGGAAAATGTATCCGCCGTCGGGTCGGCGAATGGTCATGTCCGGCTCGTTGGTGCGATCGATTTTGATTTCCCCGCCGATCTCATCCTGCAGCATGATGACCTCCTTCGGCGAACGGAAGCGCACCGCGCCATTCTCCTCGGTGTAGGTATGACCGCCCTCTGTGAGGCGCTTCAGGTATTCATCGTAAATCGCCTGTCGCTGGCTTTGGAAATAGGGTCCGCAGTCACCGCCCGCCTCCGGGCCCTCATCCCAGTCCAGGCCCAGCCAGCGCAGGCCGTCGAAAATAGCCGCCAGCGCCTGAGGTGTATTTCGCGCTGCGTCTGTATCCTCGATGCGAAGGACAAACGTGCCGCCATTTTTCCGCGCGTAGAGCCAGTTGAACAGCGCCGTGCGCGCACCGCCGACATGAAGGTAGCCGGTGGGGGAGGGTGCGAAGCGAACGCGTGGTGGGGGTGTGGGCATGGCTGACAATTGAGTTACGGTGTCCATTCCATGACACCGGGCCGCAGGGCAAGAGTGAACGCTCCGGAAAACGGATGAACTGCGTTGCAATGAATGTGCCTCAGGAGCCTGTTGAAAAACCCTGACGGGTCGCGACGCGAGTGGAAAATAAAGAACATAAAGAGCGGCTGCGCCGGAGGATGAAAAAGCGTCCCTGCGGGCGGCGGCCCTTTTTCCATCAGGCTTCGTTGCTCCTCAGTCAAAGGTCTCGACCTTTTCCTTCGTCGCGCCTCGCCTGATGAAAAAATGACCTGCCGCGCAACCCGTCACGGTTTTTCAACAGGCTCTTAAGGCTCCACCACCACATGGTAGTAACGCCGGAACTCGACCGGGATCACCAGCCAGTCCACCTCCTCGTCCAGCGTCCTTGCGCTGCGGCTCTTCACTACAGTCCACGCGTTGAGAGTGTCGCTGGCCTCAAGGCGATACCGGCGGCCCGCGCGGGCGGTGAAACGGATGTGCAAGCCTTCGACATCGGTGTCTGTCACGGCCGCGAAGGAACTGCCGGCATTCTGCGGATCGGTCGCCGCGGCATATTCTGCCGCATTGGAATACCCGTCACCATCAGCGTCCAGCGCTGCGTCCGCGGAGGAGTCAGGATTGAAACCATACTGGACCTCCCAGTCGCTGGGCATGCCATCGTGGTCGCGGTCCGGGTCCGGCGTGAATACCGCTTCCAGCAGAGCGCTCCACGTGCTGTTTTGAAGCACCCGGGCTTTCACGGTCTTCACACCTGTCAGGCTGAATGGCGCGGCGTAGGTGGCGGCAGCCGGATTCGTGCCTCCGCCGATGAGGCGGGGATCGGTGCCGTCGAGGGTATAAAGAATCGAGCCGCCGGCATTTGGATTTGTCAGGGTGACTGAAAAACCGGGGAGATAAAAACCGCCGAACTGATTGATCGACGGCGCGTTCACCGCCGGATACAGATTTGCATTGCGGTAGCGCTGGAGCGCCGTGGCGTTGATCTGCGGCCAGTAGTTGGCCGCCATCCATGAGAGATGCCCCTGCCACTCCACCTGCCGGCGATAAGGCTGGCCGGGATTGACGAGGTTGGGCTGATAGTCGCCCCAGCGCGCGGACTCGGCCACGATGGCATGATCGATTTCGGAGACGCGCGCATTCCATCGAGCAAGGCAGGCACTCGTTGTTAGAGCACCGCCGTTAAACAAATGACGATGGACGCGGTCTGCAAACTTAAGCCGGAATTCCGCGCTGCCCTGACGCAACGCATAATAAGTCTGTGCGGGTGTATTGCCGGCGTTGGCATCTGCATACTTCGCAGGCGCCGACTGCCATGACGACCGTTCGTAGATCACATTCTCATTGCTGATCTCCTGGTCCCACGCAAAGAAATGGAAGCCGTCATTGATGGCCGTGGTGTTGCCGGTGGCACGACCCGCCCACCAGTTATGATTCGGCCAGTCGTCCGCCCCGTGGAAAATGTGCAGCACCATGTAGTCGATCAGGCTGTTCGCATTGAGCAGAATCGGGAAAGCCGGGTTCCGCGTGCCGTTGGGATTGTTGCCCTGCATTTGCTGGAAGGCCGCATCGGTGGCACTGCCGTTGCCGAGCGCCATGAGTTGCTGCCACGCGGTGTAGTTCCCGCTTTTCAGTTCGGCAAAGTCCACCAGCACATCGTACTCGTTGGATTTGCCGCCGAGATGGTCCGCCTGGAAATCCTCGTCCGGGTGTTCGCAGACATTGTAGAGACCCCAATAAATGCCGTTGAGATAAAGGTGGCAGAATCGTCCGTCCGCGGATGCCTGGCCCATGGCGATCTGGGAATCGCGCACCCACTGGTCGCGAATGTAGCTGGCCCACGCGCGCGCCCAGCGTTGATAGGCGGCTCCATTCGGGCCGAGGCCAACCGGGCCCCATTCCGTGCAGGGAAACGTATCCGTGCTGCCCGCACGCAGAATGAGCTGGTCAAACTTATCCACCGGATTGCCGGGGAAGAGATCGTGCTCCAGTTTGCTTTCCCCATATTGGGAGCGGAAGAACATCTTAAAGCCGTGCTTCGGCGTGAAGCCTTTGTCCCGGCTGATGTTGCCATGGACGGCGAGACCGAAATTGATATGGAATCCGTCGCCGCCGGAGGGATCGAGCCACTCGCCGCTCGCAGGCCGCTCCCACGAATCGCCGCGGGCCGTGCTGTTGGCGTAGATGCCGGAGGTGCCCCAGATATCCGCGGGCGCCGCCGTGATGCTCAGGGTGGGAATGCTCAAAAGCGCATCGTGCAGACTGTAGCCGGGCACCGGGTTGTTCACGATGCGCGCATCCATCGTGTAGTCGCCCGGAGCGCCGCCGGGCCATGTCACCGGCGCGGCCGCGGGACGCTGTTGTGCCGCCACTTGATCAACGAAGAGATAGGTATGCGTGTCCACATTCGCCGGGCCGAAGTCCCCTGACGGAAGAAACGCGGCGGCGCGCAGAGTGGTGGTGCCCGTGACACTCACCGTTGCCGGCGACGGCGACTGTGTACCATTTGTTAGAGACGGAATACTTCCGTCCTTCGTGTAAACCACCACCGCTCCCGGCGTGACGCAACTGATGGTGACCGTCTGCGGGGAACTGTAGAAACCGCGCCGCGGATTGAAGACCGTATCGGCGACAAATCCGGCGTAACCCTGACTGTTGGGAGCGCCCGGCGTTGACAGCGGGAAATACCGTCCCTGCTGGTAGGTTCCCGCCACCAGCTCCGGCACCATGAGAAAGTCCGCGTCCGCCGCCGTGACATTCATGCCCTGAATGGCCAGCACATTGCTGCCCGCCGTCAGGAGCGCCGCATAGCGGGAGACATCGATCTCTTCACTCACCAGCGCCGCACCGCCCGGACGCGCAGCCGTGGCCGCGGCGTTGAATGCCGGTGTGAATCCAGAGGGAGCATTGCGCCGGGCGATCTCCGTGCCGTTCAACCATGCGACGAAACCGTCGTCATAGCGCATTCTCAGAATCAGAAGATCCAGACCCGCGGGATTGGCGACGGTGAATGGAATGCGGATGAGCGCCGAGGCGTTCACATTTCGCATGGCGGCGGCGATATCCGTGCTGATGTGCGACGCATAAGAACGGACGCTGAGCGGAGAACCGCCGGCTGCCAGCGCGGCAATCTGTTGCGGTGTCAAAGGTCCATCCCAAATCGCGAAGTCATCGATTAATCCGCGATAACCTGTAGCGCCCGCCGCCGTTTGCGCGCCGATATACAAACTGCGGAAGTTCATCATCGCATCCGTGCTGGTGCCGGGAAGAATGAGGGAACCGTTTTGCCAGATTTCCTTCCTGTCGCCATCCTTTTGTAATACATAGTGATTCCATCGCCCGCGCCACATGTCAGGGTTGGGCTCCCCGATTTGAACGCGCTGGCGCGAAGTGTCGCAGCACCCCGCGGTATCCCAGTAGATGACCGAATCGCTCCACGGCAGGTGCGCATCGAGCACGCGAATGCCGCTGCCGCTCGCGTCGCTTCCTGCAAAGAAAAGAAACCCGGCGGAGGGCTGTGCCGCCGCGCCGTAAACCCACGTGCTGATAGCCACCCCGTTGCGCGCGGTGATGGCATCGAACGCGCCATTCGCCGCGCCTGCAATGCGAACCACGCCGTTCCCCGCGAAGTTCATGGCGCGGTCCCCCGGCTGCCCTGTGCGTCCTCCCCCATCCGCCGTGTAAGTGGCGGCCGTCACTGTGCCGGTCAGACCGCGACCGGAGGCATCCACCGCAGAGGCGGGCACCGCGGCGTCGTTGAAATTCCAATACCCCAGCGGTCCGCTGCCATTGAGCCCGTTCGATTGATCGAATCCCACTCCCATCGTCGCGCTCTGCCAGGCAGAGTCGTCAAATCCCGTGCGCGCCGTCCAGTCGGTGACCGCACCGGATGGAATGAGGACCTTTGCCGCCGCTCCCGCCGCCACACTGGGAACGGCATTGAGGAGGCGCCCGGTGCCATAGGATATGTTAGGCGATTGCGCGGGAAAATCGAGAAACTGGCTCACCACCGTAAGCCCGTCCGGCTTCACGAGAAGAATCGATTCGCTATCCTGGTCGAGCTTGAAGTTGGTATGCAATTCACTGCCGGCCACGCTGCGGTCCTTCGACGACGCAAACACGACAAGGCTCTGTCCCGCCGCAAGGATCACCGGCGATGGAAACTGCCACTTCGTCAGTTCCGCAGCCGTATCGGTAAGATACCAGCCTCCGAGATTCACCACGGTGGGACCGGGATTCGTGATCTCTATCCAGTCCGGCGATTCACCATCCGCGTCTTCGAGTCCGCCCTGGTTGTCCGCCATGAATTCCGAAAGGTACGGACGCGGCGACGGAAGCGAAGTGTCCAGCACCACCTGCCACGATGATCCGGTAAACGGATTGGCCGCTTTGTCAGTAATGCCGTGCCCGGCCGCCCATGAAAACGTCACCTGTCCGGCAGCGGGCTGGGAAAAGGCAAAGAGATACGTCGTGTCATTCTGTGGTGTGACGTTTGTGGCGGCGGTGCCGTTGATCAAAAGGTCTGCGGCGTTCACACCGTTCACGCCTTCAGTGAATTGGACCGTAGCCTGATAAAGCTCCGCCACCAAATCATTCGGCGGTGGACTAACACTTTGGACCGCGGGTGCCGTGATATCTGTTTCCGGTCCGAAGACCTCCAGTTCTGAAAACACCAGCGGCTCGGAAGCCACCGTTTCCACCCGCGCATAGCGCGCCTGCACCGTGCCGGGAAAGTCCACCGTGATGTCACACTGGCGCCCGCCGTTGACGAGGGTTTCGCGCGCCACATTCACCGTCTGACTCCACACTTCCGTCCCGGCGGCATTCTTGAGGCTGAGCTTGAGGCTGGTGTTGTTAGTGAAGTCGCTGCGGTTGAAAATCCGCACCATATCCACCTCCTGATTCGCGGCGACCCCGTTGCTCAGATCGATTTGATAGTAGTCCCCCACCGCCGTCGCGCCGCTGTGATAAATCGGATGGCCCGTATGAGTGTAGTCGCCATCGATAATGCCGTCATTGCCGGCATTTACCGGCGTCGTATAGGCGCCGGGGCTTACCGAAGTGAACGGTTTATTGAGCGCGAGATTGGGCGGAATGGGATTTGACTGAGCGAAGACCGCCAATTCCGCCAGATTGAAAAAGTTGGGATTCACCGGGTTGTCCGCACGCGAAACCCGCACCTTCCGGCCTTTGAGCCCGCGCATCGCGTTCGTTCCCCACGGATTTTCCGCGGCCGTCCCCGCAAGATAGACCTGATTGAAAACCTCCGCCCCCGCAGCGTTCGTGATTTGGATGCGGACGTTTTTGATCGTCCCCTGCGCCACATCCGTGCGCGGCCAGGTCATCACCCGGTCGATGTAATACTCCGCTCCCAGATCCACCTCCGCCCATGGAGCTGCATCCGGAATAACAGAATGCCAAACGGAACCGCCGGAGTAGAAGCCGCCATCCCGGTTGTTGTCATTGATGTCCCCCGGCACTGAACCGTAGTCCGATGTGGAAGCAGTGGCCGTCCCCGCCGGCGCAAGATTGGCAGGGATAGCCTTCAGGGCATCCAGGGGAATAAGACAGAAAGCGGCGGCAAGGGTACGGCGCAAATGCATGCCTTCTCTTTAACAGAAGCACCACGGCTTCCGCAAGAATGGCATTCACGGATGTTTAACCCGGTGACCTCAATCCGTTGGCACAATGATCTGATCGCCGTCCTTCAGCGGCGGGTTGCTGTTCTTCTCGACCTTGCGCATGTCATACACTTTCTCCGCGCTGTCGCGAATGAGCTTTACGCGCCTCACGTCGGCAAACTCCGTGAATCCTCCCGCCGCCGCAACCGCTCCGAAAAGCTGCATGTTCTCGCGAAGAGCCACCTCCCCCGGCTTCCGCACTTCTCCCCCGACGATCACCACATGGGGGGCAATAATTCCCGGCGTACTGATGCTCGCGATGATCGTCGGGTTTGTATAAATCCCCTGCGCCTTGTAGGCGGTCTCGATTTTCCGTGAGAGTTCCGAAACCGAAAGACCGGAGGCCTGAATCTCCGTTTCCAGATAGGGCATTTTCAGCAGACCTTTTTCGGAAACGGTATAGGTGGCCGTCACATTCGCTGAATCCTCTGCGGGCACCTTCAGTTCAATTTTCACCGGATCGCTGGCCTTGAGCGGAGAGCTTTGGGCAGGCGCCTTATGAGTCAAGAGAGCGGCGATAAACGCCACGACAGCAAACAGGGACAGTTTCATGATGCCGCCGTTCGACATCGCAGCGAGCGGGTATGTTCAACTTTCTCCAATCCGGCACCTGATTCAGGCCGACGCCTATGGATGTTAGGCCACAGGTCCGCCGTCCGGCCCTGTGAGCAGACGCCGGACGCGCTAACAGCAACAGACGTCACCTCACAAGCCCAGCCTGCCTGCGCTTTAGCAGCCCAAAAAGTGGCAGGGACTGGCTGAATCAGGATTCTCTGAAACCCGTTGAACCTCATGGAGCCGGTTGCCAGATTTGAACTGGCGACCTGATGATTACAAATCTATTTAATTGCGGTTTTCCCTTTGAGCCGATATAATGCGCAGATACCCGGATTCAATCCTGTTAATTCATTCAAAATAAGCGAGTTATATTTCTGTCATGAGCCCCAATGATCCGCAAACAACCTCTGTGAGCCTTTCCAAAAGTGGCCAGGGAGTGGCCAGGGAAAACGATGCTGAAAAAGCTTCTAACACTTTCCCGAAGACCGATTCCCGCCACTGGCTCACCCGTGTTTTCAAGCTCACCTACAACGACAACGGCATCACCCGCGAGTCCCCGCACTACAGCGCCCGCATTCAGGCCCGCGGCCGCCGCGAACGTTTCCCCCTCGGCATCGCCAACCAGCGCGACGCCGCCAAAGCCGCCCGCGACATCTATCTCCGTGTCATCGCCGAAGGTTGGGACACCGTCCTCCAGCACTACAAGCCGCAGTCTCAGCCCAAAGACAGCGAGGACGTTCTTACCCTCGGCGAATACATCACCGCCGCCCGGGCCGCCGCGGCAGTCTCCCCGCGCGCCCTCGAAGGCTATTGCCGCAGCCTTCGCCGTATTGTCGCTGGCACCATGGGGATCAAAGGCGACAAAAAACGCTTCGCCCCCAAAGAGGGCGGCTCCAAAGCATGGCGCGAAAAGATCGACAAGACCCCCCTCGCCGACCTCACCCCCGCGCGCGTTTCCACATGGGGCCTGGCCTACGTGAAACAGGCCGGCGCCGATCCCGCCGCTCAGGCCCGCCGTCGCAACTCATGGAACTCCATCCTTCGTCAGGCCAAAGGCCTATTCTCTGTCGAACTCGTCGAGCGCCTTGCCGGCACACACCGCCTTCCGCAACCCCTCCCCTTGCACGGCGTCAAACCGTTTAAGAGCGGCTCCATGAAGTACCGATCCAAAATTGACGCCCCCGCCCTCCTTCGCGCCGCACGCGAGCAGCTTGGTGGCGATCCGTCGCGCGTCGAAGAGTGGAAAGCCTTCCTCCTCGCCTTCCTCGGCGGATTGCGAAAAGGCGAGATCGATACCCTAATATGGGACCAGATTGACTTTCAACGCCGCCTTATCCGCATCGAACGCACCGACCAGTTCGCCCCTAAAACCGAAAGCTCCGCCGCCGACGTGGACATGGAACCAGAACTCGTCGAGACCCTTCGCGGCCTCCGCGCCAGAGCCACACCCGCCACGTCAAAGAAGACACCCGCGTTCTTCCTTGAGAGCCCACTGCTGCCGCGCCCCGACGCCCGCCACAGTTATTATCGATGCCAGCGCACCTTCGAGGCCCTCAGCGAGTGGCTCCGCTCTCAGGGCATCACCGCGCGCAAAGCCATCCACGAACTCCGCAAAGAAGCCGGCAGCATTCTCGCCGAGCAGAGCGGTCTCTTCGCCGCCCAGCTCTTCCTTCGCCACGGCAGCCCGCAGACTACCGCCTTGCACTACCTCGATAAAAAAGCGCGCCTTTCCACCGGACTCGGCAAACTCCTAACCGAAGACCTGCCGCCCGCCAACGTCACCCCTATCACCTCCAATCCCTCGCGGACAGACCAGCCCTCCCCCTCCTCGCATAACGGTTAGTGACCCCGCCTAAGCGGTTCGCGTTCACGTGCAGTTCCGCAGTCCTGCTCCTAACCGCTTCGACGCCTTTTCCATCCATTCGTGCACCGCGGGAAATACCCGTCCCGTCTTGCTGGTTATCACGTCCAGCTTGCCACGGTTTTGTAATCGTTCTGCTATCGCCGCAAACTGGCGAAGTAACGTCGCCCCTTCAGATAGGAGTCGATGTTCTGCCGTCCCCTTCGCAGGCAGACCCACCATGTCGTAATCATCCCCGGCGTAGTCGGACAATGGCTTGTTCTGTTCCACGAAGCCAGCCACCGCCCATTCAATAAACGCATGCATCGCCGGATATGATCGCTCATCTCTTTCGCCGCTCCGCTTCCCCCCACTGGGTACCGGCGCGCCCCTGGTGACCTCTCCTCTCGGTGACCGTTCGTAGGACTTCCGGGTGCGGGTGCCCGGCTGGTTGTTCGTTGGAATTCGGTCCTTCTTCTTCCGGTCCATCCACCGCCTCAATTCGGGTGTTAAATGGAACCGGCGACGCGGCCCGGTACCGAGAACACCGGGAATCCCCCATTTTGAAGACGCCAGACGTTGAATTTGGCGTTTTGAGCACCCTACATAATCAGCTATTTGTGAAGGAGTTATGGTTTTCATAGGTGACAAGGTGACAAAAATGGGCCTAAAGGAGCCCAAAAAGGCGTCTGCGTTTTGACTCCGGCCCATAGGGGAGAACATCGGATCAAGACCATCCTCCGCGGTTCTCATCATATCAATCGAACCAGAATCAAATGATGAAACCAAAGTCAGTTCCTCCGCCTCCCGCCACCGCACCCGCCAACACCGAGTACTGGAGTCGTATCCAGACCTCCGCCTTCGCCCAGGTTAGCATTCCCACACTGAAAAGGTACGAATCCTCCGGTCTCCTCCAGGGCCACCGCTTCGGATTGAAACTTGTTAGGTATCGCGCCGATGACATCCGCGCCCTCTTCGCTCCGAAACCTTCGGTCGCTGCACCCGCCACCGGAAACCCTAACACCTCCTGTAATGAATAAGAAAAGCCGGCGCGCCCTCGCGGACGGCACCGGCTGTACTTTCTCACGGTACAACCAAACTACCATCCGCGGCATCCGGCGCCAGCGCTTTTCGACGTCCCTTTTGAGTTATGCACACTCATCCCGCCGACGCTGCCGCCCGCAGCGAGACCGCAGTCATCCAGTGCGCACTGCACGCGTCCGGTCCCGCGCCCATGTTGGCCGCAGGACTCAAGGCCACACACTTCCAGAGCGCCCCGTGTGGACAGATTTGGAATGCCATCTGCCATGATGCAAAAAAGCGCAGTGACGGTATGCCGGACGCATCCGCCATCCTCGCTATCATCGCGGCACAGCCGGATAACGAAAGCCGTGCTCTCGTTTCGGAACTCTCGGCCTCCTATATTCCCGTTTCCAGCCACGCCGCCGACTATGCCCATGAAGTTATCGCTGGCCACGCCCGCCGGGAAGCGATCGCCGCCACTGTCACCCTCCAGGAGGATTTGCACAGCGGGCGAAGTCCCACCCTCGCGTTCGAGCGCCTGCAACGGTTCGTACCGATCGCCACTGCCACCGCAGGGAAAGGGCTCGACTGGAATACCGCCTTCGAGAAAGCGCTCCTGCCTGGAGCCGATTTCATTGCTCAGGACATCACGCCCCGGCCCGCATTGCTCGGGAGTTTCTTTCGCGAAGGCGACTTCGGATTTATCTACGCCCCGCGTGGCGTCGGAAAGACTTGGCTGGCCATGCTCATGGCAAGTGCCGTGGCCGACAGTATCGCCATGGGAGAGTGGGCTGCCGGCGACGCCGGTCCGCGCCGTGTTTGTTATGTGGATGGAGAAGTGAACCTGCCGGATGCGATTGAGCGCGCCCGTCTCGCCCGATTGTCGCCGAATATCCATTGGATCCACCACGAGACCATCACTGGTTTCACCGGCCGCGGTCTCAACCTCGCTGACCGCGAACAGCAGGAGGCCCTCTTGAACATGCTGCAAAAGCAGGCTGTGCGCGTTCTCTTTCTCGACAATCTCTCCTGCCTCCTTCGCGGGGTCGCGGAGAATGATGCCGACGACTGGGACATGGTCCTCCCATGGCTGCTCGACCTGCGCCGCGCCGGGATCACCGTCCTCCTCATTCACCACGCCGGACGAAACGGGCTAATGCGAGGCACCTCGCGGCGTGAGGACGCTGCTCACTGGATACTGAAGCTCGATGACGCTGGCGACAGCGACAGCACCGGTGCAGTTTTCAAAACCACCTTTACCAAAAACCGGAACACCCGCCATGGCAGTGCCTCCTGTCCTCCACTTATCTGGACCCTGGCGACGGAAGGCGACCACCTCACCGTCTCCTGTCGTCGTCACAGCGACGTGGACGCTCTCGTGGAACTCGTCACCGGGGGTATGTCCACCGCCCGCGAACTGGCCGCCGAACTTGGTGTGACCCCCGGAGCCATCAGCAAGTGGGCTCACAAGGCCCGCGCCGCGGGACGCATCATTATCAGTGGCCGGCAATACCTTCCTGCTGTCTGACACGTCACTCTGCGCTCTCGTTTCCGGTTTCCGCCCTTAGGAGAGGAAACAGGAAACGAACGCCCGTTCGGACGGAAACCAAACGCACCTTTCCGGAAACGGCATGGAAACGAAGGCTCACTTTGGAAACGAAGCCCTTCGTTCCGGGTCATCGCTGGAAACGGGATCGAAGACTGGTGACGCCTTCGCATGGAAACCAAGTGCCCATGCGCTGCCTCTAAACACACGACGCAAACAACTCGCAGACAGCCTCCCCATAAAGGAATCTCTTTCCCTGCACCCCCTTTGCACCTGCACCCTTCGGGTGGCACACACGCTCTACGCGCGCAAAAATTTTTACTGTCCGTCTGCTAAAAGCCCAATCCTCCATCCCGTGTGAACCCATGCGCACGCAATTGATCCGAAAAATCGAAGGCAGATCAAACGCCACATCTCGCCATCTACCCGCCTAACTGTCTGTTCTGCCCGCCCAACTGTCAGTCTTTTCGGTGCCTGGCGCGTTATCTGGCAAAACGGAACACGCGTGGAGCAATGCCGGCATTACGGGACCGCATGGTGCGACCCAAGGTATCGCGGCATGCTGCCTCTGCTCAACATGGCGAGGCTCCGCGCCACTCATGCACTGAATTCGCCTCCTGCTCCGCGCCCGCGCGCGCATCGAATTCGCCCCCGCTCCGCACCCACTCATCTCGCAGAATTCCCGACCGCCTCCGCCCTGGCGCGCCTCCCCGCGCCCCTGCTCCGCAGGCAAGCCGCCACGCTGCTTCGGGGGCTTTGTGTGGGCGCCTTAGTGCCGGGGGGTATGGCACTTCCCTTGTCGCTCATACTTCGCTCCGGCGGTCAGTCCCCCCGGACCCCTAGCCTGCGTCCTCATTGGCAATCTCTCCCCTGCGCAGCGTGGCAATTCCAGCTATGCCAGGCCGCGGTGGAGCCCCAACTACCCGCTTCGCGGTCCGGGCTCGCCATGAAGGGATGTTCTTTGTTCTAACGCTTCCCTGCCGGTTCGCTGAGTGCTTCCGTTCTGGCGTTCATCCTGCGGGGTCAGTCGTGAGGTGCGGGCTGGCGTTTATTCGGCGTTCCACTTTACGGGCGAGTTCATTCCCGTTCGCACCCTGCCCGCCGCTGCAACCCCCGCACACCCCCGCCCGCCCGAGGGCTCGCAGCGCCGGGGCCGCTAACGCGCCCCGCCGCTGTGCCCCCGCAGAAATGAGCCCCTCACCCAGCCACCAAGCTCCGCACCTCCCAACCTCCGGTGCCCCCGCTTCGCTCCCCCAAGCTCCGCGCCTCACCAACCTCCGGTGCCCGCCCAACCGCCTCCGCGCCACCATGCCCCCTTCGCCCGCGCTGCGCTCACTCCCCAAGCTCCGCACCCCGGCGCGCCCCTGTGCCGCTCTCCGCGACGATCCTTTTCGATGCTCGAAGCAGGACACGCGGAGCCAGCACAGCAGCGCTCCCCGCCGCAACCACTCAGCACCGCCGGCATTCGCCCGCGGTGATCTCTCCAGGCATCCGGACCCCCGCCACCGTGTCCCTGCCGGTCATTCCCCCGCTTTGATGGCCCTTTCGTGCCCTGCCATCTTTCCGCGGCACACGGGCCACACGCGGATGGAATACCGTCAGCAACACGCCACCGCAGCCGCCACAAGTTCCAGTACCGCCGGCTCGCAGCCATCGCCCGCGGCGGACGCTTCGACTTGCTCCGCTCCCCCGCCACACGTCCTCTGTTGCTTCGCCGTGGACGAGCCTTCCGGTTCCGGAGCGGCCCTACGGGCAAAGCCGACAGCAGCACGGCCGAGACTTACGGGAAACGCCGCCATGGCCCCGTCGCAGCCATCCGGAACATGCAAGTGGTGTCGCGGGTGCCATGCCTTCCCCTAGTAGTCCGCAGGGTCACGGCGGGCGTTTCGCCCGGTCCTTGCGTTTGAACCGTGCATGAGGCCCTTAAGACGCCAGAATGCCCCCGCGAGGGCAGACAGTTACCAGGACCTGCGACGCCTAATAAGGCGTCGGCGAACGCTTGAGACTACTTAACTTAGGCCGATTAATTTCTTGCCATCCGAAAAGTTGGCATACAATCTGCCCCATTGACTGCTCCCCACACGCCGCGCCAAAACCGGCGTTCTTTCAAAAAAAACGTCAAGATTCTTGACAGTTTGCACTGTAAAACTTAACCTGACCAAATTATGGAAACTATAATGCCAGAGGCGCAAGCGCTTACGCCCGAGGAAGAACTGACCATCGAAGCAGATCTTCTGACGCTCGGCATCGTTTCGTTAGATGGCTTGGATGGCATGGACTACAAACGGGCTCGCGCTGTTGCGCAACATTCGGCTGCATTGGCATTGGAACACTACGAGGATGCCATTGCCACCGGTCTGATCTGAGCGGATTCGTGATCGCTCTTGGGGGCGAAGCTGAAGACGGCTTGGCGATCAGTCGGATGACCCTAACCAAAGGCGCGGAGGTTATACCAACGCTTCGCGTTAGCCGCTTGAATGGTTAGGACGGTTCCGGAACCTATCGTTGCATTAATGAGGGGTTGACGAAAATAGTTGAATGGGTTGGATGCCGCCGTGAAGTACCATAGCATTCTTACTACAATTTTCCCCCGCCTCGCATTCGCTCGTCGCTCGGTTCCCCAAATCCTGGATCATGTCGCGAGACTGCGGAAAAAGTCGGACACCAAGGGGCGCCTCGACCTTAGACCTTGTAACGGGTTTTTGCAGGGTAATTCAAAAGGAACGGCTTGGGTCTTTGTGCCTCATCTGCTCCCTTCAGTAGAGATTTGCGGGAAGAAGGTCAATTGTCACCTTTCATACCTCGAGCAGCCGAAGGCGGAAAGCAAAGTGCTTTCCGCCGCCGAAAACAAAGCCATTGTTCAAATTAACGTTGGAGTCAGGGACAAAGACAATCGACGGATCGAGGGTCGGCCCATGACGGAAATCCAAACGCCTACGGGTGACGGAACGGACGGGATCGACAAGCAGCATCTGATTTTTGTTTATCTCTGGGATCTCCTGGCCGATGAGCGAATCGCGGTTATCGACTTCAGAATTCTGATAATCGTGGACGCGGCGGAATGTCCGGGAGCCAATGACCCGAAGCATTCCGTTCATGACTTAGCCGCGACACGTCGGGAGCATATTGCTAGGGAATTGACAACGGGATACCGTCGGTTTGTGAGTTTGCTCCTGGTGCTGATTTCCTGCGGGGGACGACATAACAAGCATACCACGGGCCGGCATCTCGCACCGATTTTGCGGAACGTGAATACCGCGTGCCACGTTGTGGAAGTAGATGCAAAGCCGTCGAACAGCGATCTTCACTCTACTCGAGAGGATGCTTGGCGATTGCTTTGTACTTTTCACTCGATTGAAGTTGCTGCAAAGAAAGTTAATTCCCGGCCGGACACAAAACGCCTGGGAACTTATGTCCTTTCCTTGCAAGACTTTGTCTCAAGCCTGATCTCAGACCCGATGCCGGAAACCGGCGATGCCGTGAAAAAGGCCATCCGGGCGACAGTTGATAGCGCCTCGCGGGAGGCTGTTGATAACGCGATAAGGCTAGCTATCGCTGACGCCGTCAAAGCAGGCTGTGATTTGGCTACCGCCGAGGCATTGGCTGAAAGTGTCGCGGAAGCGTTTCAGGTAGAAGAGATCGACGACGAGACTGCTTACACTAGCGAAAAAATTATCAACTACCTGTTCAAGCAGAAGCAGATCAGAAAAGAAATCGCACTCCGGAAAACGTTAGAATATTACATCTTCGAGTCCCTTCCGTGCCTTCCAGCGAGTTAAGCGCACCGACTAGCTAGTGAAGCCTACTAGCGCTCGGCCCACGTTCGCGGAATGGACCGGATGCAAATTTGTCCAGCGTATCCTCGACTTCCCAAGGCCGCCCCGTCACCTACCGCAGCATCTGGCTACACAACTCAGGCCTCTTCCGACCACGCCCCGCCACCGTCGGCATCCATCGGCTAAGGCGAAGGATCCCATATTGCCACTGCTTCCCTACGCCGCAGTATTCCGTGTCATTGATTCCCAGTGGTCATGCAGCGAATAACCCATATGCCGGATAAGCCCTTTCCTCCCCTCATCCCGACCCGCCTCACCGGAAAGGAGCCGTTACACATCGATGGCAATCCACTGCCACACACGCTTCTCGACTTCTGGCAGTGGAGTGTTTCCGATCTCGTTAGCAATGTTACCCGGGGTCGACTGGCCGAATTCATCGTCGCTACCGCTCTCGGCATCGATGTCTCTGGAGTCCGCTCCGAATGGGATCCGTTTGACCTCACGATGCCCCCGCCCTCCTGCCTGAAGATCGAGGTGAAATCCGCCGCCCTCATCCAAAGCTGGTTCCAGGCACGTCATTCCAAAATTACGTGGAGAACACCCGCCACGCGGGCATGGGACTTCCAGACGAACCGCCTTGCCGAAGAAGCCCGGCGCCAGGCGGACGTTTATGTCTTCGCCCTGCTTCATCACCCGGACCAGGAAACTATCGACCCGATGAATACCGCCCAATGGTCTTTCTTCGCTCTCGCGACGCGAGTCCTGGACGAACGGAAACGCAGTCAGCATTCCATCACGCTCCCCTCACTTGAAGGCATTGCCGGCCCACCGGTCGGCTACGCTGGCCTGCTGGCCGCCGTAAAGGGCGCCGGCGAGAAACAGCGCCAGACTGCCAAAGATGCGCCTCCGGGCCATCTTTGACGCCCGGCAGGGATCCAAACATCCCCCGCTGCCCGCCGCATCGAAGGCCCGCATTTCGTCATTCCTTTTTCCTTTCCTATCAACCAGCTTCACCTTTATTTCTTTAGAGAGATTTATCGCTCGCCATCTTCGCATGGATAAAAAGGCTCTCACCGAGACGGACATCCGCACTAAATTCATCACCCCCGCCATCACTGGTGCGAATGGTGAAAAGTGGCACGTGATGACTCAAATCCGGGAGGAAGTCTTTTTCACGAAGGGGCGCGTCATCGTCCGCGGCAAAACGGTGAAGCGCGGCGAGTCAAAAAAGGCCGACTACATTCTCTCCTACAAGCCCAACCTGCCGCTCGCCATCGTCGAAGCGAAGGACAACAACCACACCGTGGGCGACGGCATGCAGCAGGCGCTGGAATACGCGGAGATACTCGACATCCCGTTCGCCTACAGTTCCAATGGTGATGCGTTCCTCGAGCACGACCGCACCGTCACCAGCGGCACCGTTACCCGGGAAATTCCGCTCGATCAATTTCCCTCGCCGGACGAACTCTGGTCGCGTTATCGCGCCGCCAAAGGCTACACCGCCAAACAGGAGGCGGTCGCCACGCAGGATTACTACGACTACGGCACCGGCAAACCGCCGCGTTATTATCAGGTGAACGCAATCAATCGCACGGTAGAGGCCATCGCCCGCGGGGAGAAACGCATCCTCCTCGTCATGGCCACTGGCACCGGAAAAAC
Organism: Verrucomicrobiales bacterium; assembly: GCA_035550135.1. Lineage (GTDB taxonomy): Bacteria > Verrucomicrobiota > Verrucomicrobiia > Verrucomicrobiales > V1-33 > V1-33. The sequence continues at coordinate 92,824 of DASZQB010000029.1, read as the reverse complement.
CTACACCTCCTTCCAGATTATCTGGCGTCTGTGGAAATCGGGCGCAAAGAAACGCATCCTCTTCCTGGTTGACCGCAATATCCTCGCGGACCAGACGAAGACGAATGACTTCAAGCCCTTCGGCACCGCGATGACGAAGATCACGAATCGCACCGTGGACAAGTCATTTGAAATCTACCTGTGCCTTTACCAGGCCGTCACCGGCACGGAGGAGGACGCAAATATTTACCGGCAGTTCTCTCCGGACTTCTTCGACCTCGTCATCGTCGATGAGTGCCACCGCGGCAGCGCCGCCGAAGACGCGTCATGGCGCAAGGTCCTTGAATACTTTACCTCTGCCACCCAGATCGGCCTCACCGCGACGCCAAAAGAAACGCGGGATGTTTCCAACATCGAATACTTCGGCGATCCCCTCTACACCTACTCGCTCCGTCAGGGTATCGCCGACGGCTTTCTTGCTCCCTACAAAGTCATCCGCATTGGTCTCGACAAAGACCTCGATGGCTGGCGGCCTCACCTCGGGCAGACTGACAAATACGGGCAAATGATCGAGGACCGCGAATACGACCGGCGCGACTTCGACAAGAACCTCATCCTCACCAAACGCACGGAGCTCGTCGCCGCCAAAGTCACGGAATTCCTCAAGGCCACCGACCGCTTTTCCAAGACCATCATTTTTTGCGAGAACATCGACCACGCCGAGCGCATGCGCCAGGCCATGGTCAACGCGAATCCGGACCTTGCCGGTGCGAACAGCAAATATGTCATGCGCATCACCGGCGACAGTGACGAGGGCAAGGCGCAACTCGACAACTTCATTGACCCGGAATCCACGTATCCGGTCATCGCCTGCACATCCCGCCTTATGAGCACCGGCGTCGATGCGCAAACGTGCCGCCTCATCGTTCTCGACCGCTCCATTTCCTCCATGACGGAGTTCAAGCAGATCATTGGCCGCGGCACCCGCATTAACGAGGACCACAACAAGCTTTACTTCACCATCATGGACTTCCGGGGCGCTACCGCCCTCTTTGCCGACCCGGCATTTGACGGCGCTCCCGTGCAAATTTACGTGCCCGGCGACGAAGACCCGGTGGTTCCGCCCGAGATTGAGCCGGGGCCCGGCGACGGTGACGAAGGCGGCCCCGTCGGTGATCCCGATCCTCCCTTTCCTGATGACGGAAACGACCAGGGCCCCGGTCCGGCCCGCTACGTCGTGGACAACGTCCCCGTCTCCGTCCTTTCAGAGCGGGTCCAGTACATGGACGGGAACGGCAATCTCATTTCGGAGTCTCTCCACGACTACACCCGCAAAACCATGCAGCACCACTACGCTTCCCTGGATGCGTTCCTCACCGTCTGGAATGAAGCGGACCGCAAAGCCGCCATCATGGACGAACTCGCTTCACACGGGATTTTTATGGAGGAACTCGCCACACAGGCGCAGAGCGCCTTCGATCCCTTCGACCTCGTTTGCCATATCGCCTTCGACCAACCGCCCCTCACCCGCAGGGAACGGGTGGAGAAGGTGAAGAAGCGGAACGTCTTTGCCAAATACGGCGACAAAGCCCGCGCCGTCCTGGAAGCACTCCTTCAGAAGTATGCTGACACCGGCATTGTCAGTGTCGAATCCATGGAGATTCTCAAGGTGGACCCGTTGACCAAGCACGGGACGCCCACGGAAATCGTCAGACTGTTTGGCGACAGGGAAGGGTATTTTGCCGCTGTCCGTGAACTTAAAACCGAATTGTATCAGGAAGCTGCATGAAAAAGGCAAAGTCCAAATTTCCCATTCGCCTCAACCGGTTTACAAGCCTTCCGGTCCTTTTGGATATCCTAAGAAAGAGGCATCTTGTCTTGCTCAGCCCGGAGACATGGGCAGATCGCAATGATGCATACTATGTTGAAAGGTACCGAGAGCAGAAGAAACTCAAGACGGTCTTAGCGCTTTGCTTTTCCACTGCAAGCCAGACGTTTCATCATTGGAAAGTCTTTTCCGATGGCTCTGGCGGGGTCTGTATTGAGTTCGACGGTGCACGGCTGATCCCCCACCTACAGCAGAACGGGATTCGATGCCGTTTGGTAGATTACAAATCGATTGCCGAAGTTGAGTCATCTATGCCTGATACGGATGATTGGCCATTTTTGAAACGAGAGCCATACAGAGATGAAGGGGAGTTTCGCCTGGTGTACGAAAGCCGCCAACGCGATGAACAAAGCAAGTCAATCCAGATTGATCTTTCGTGGATCAACAAGATTACACTAAGCCCGTGGATGCCCAAACCCGTCGCAGATTCGGTGATTGAAGTTCTAAATCTTCAGCCGGATTGCGACCAACTTTCAATCAAGAAGTCCCTACTGCTCGAAAACAACAGATGGAAGCGAGCGATCAACCCCACGTTGAAGAATGCGTAAGAATGGAGCGCATTTGAATTTACTCATGCCCAACGTCTCCAACATCGTCAAAACCATTCAGGACATCATGCGCAAGGATGCCGGCACCTACGGCGATGCGCAGCGGCTCGAACAGCTTGGCTGGATGTTCTTCCTCAAAATCTTCGACGACCGGGAGAAGGAGATGGAACTCCTCCGGGACAAATACAGGTCCCCCCTCCCCCAGCATCTCCGCTGGTCCACGTGGGCCACGGATGAGGAGGGCATCACCGGCGAGGCCCTGCTGGATTTCGTCAACAACACCCTCCTCCCTAAGCTGAAGGCCCTCACCGGCGGCGGCGACAAAATCGCCGGCCTCATCCGCATGGCGTTCGAGGATGCCAACAACTACATGAAGAACGGCACGTTGATGCGCCAGGTCATCAACAAAATCAACGGCATCGACTTCAACGCCTCCGATGACCGCCACATGTTCGGCGACATTTACGAGAAGCTCCTCAAGGACCTCCAGTCCGCGGGCAACGCCGGCGAGTTCTACACCCCGCGCGCCGTCACCCAGTTCATCGTCGAGCAGGTAAATCCCCGGCTCGGTGAAACCATCCTCGACCCCGCCTGCGGCACGGGCGGCTTCCTCGTCTGCGCCATCGAGCACCTGCGGAAACAGGCGAAGACCGAAGCCGACGAGCGCACCATTCAGGAGTGTTTCTCCGGTATCGAGAAAAAGCATCTCCCGCACGTCCTGTGCATGACGAATCTCCTCCTGCACGGCATCGACGTTCCGTCTAATGTTCGCCACGACAACACCCTCGCCCGCCCGCTGCGCGACTGGAGTCCGAAGGAGCGCGTGGATGTCATCGTCACCAATCCGCCCTTCGGCGGCATGGAGGAGGACGGCATCGAAGCTAATTTCCCGTCCGAGTTCCGCACCCGTGAGACGGCCGATCTCTTCCTCGTGCTCCTGATGAAGATCCTCAAGCCCGGGGGTCGCGCCGGACTCGTGCTGCCGGACGGCACCCTCTTCGGTGAAGGCGTGAAAACGCGCATCAAAGAGGCCCTCCTCACCGACTGCAACCTCCACACCATCGTCCGCCTGCCCAACGGCGTCTTCAATCCCTACACTGGAATCCGCACCAACCTTCTCCTCTTCACAAAGGGCGCGCCTACGACCGCCGTCTGGTATTACGAGCACCCCTATCCGACCGGTGCCAAGAGCTACAACAAAGGCAAACCCATCTGCATTGAGGAGTTCGAGCCGGAGAAAGCGTGGTGGGGCAGCGAGGCCGACGGCTTCAAAACCCGCGTGGAAAACGAGCAGGCATGGCGAGTATCCATCGACACCATCAAGGCTGGAAACTTCAACCTTGACCTCAAGAATCCCCACAACGCCGACACGGGTCCCGGCGACGTGGACCACCTGCTGCCGGAATACGAAAAGCTCCTCGCCCAGATAGCCGAAACGCGGACGAAGCTGAAACAGGAGCTACACCACGCCCTAGTCGCAACCACCGGAACTGCTGAATGACTCTGGAAACTTTTTTCGAAAAGTTTGACCTCTTCGCCGACGCACCGGAGGCGGTGGAGAGGATGCGGGAGCTGGTGCTGGACTTAGCGGCATCCGGCCGCCTTATGCCCCGCAACGGCGAATGGGAAACTCGTTCGCTAAAATCGCTCGCGACCAAAATTGGTAGTGGTGCCACACCTGCGGGCGGACGCGAATCCTATTTCAGTAAAGGTATTCCTTTGATTCGATCGATGAATGTTCACTTCCGTGGATTCGACCGAACCGGCCTCGTATTCTTAAGCGATGACCAGGCCGATAAGCTTTCGTACGTTACGGTGCAACCCAACGATGTTTTGCTGAACATCACTGGAGCGTCCATTGGCCGAGTCACGATCGCACCTGATGACCTTGCTGGAGCGAGGGTTAACCAACACGTTACTATCATCCGTCCGAGATCAGAATTGCTTCCGAGATTTCTTTCTACGTTTCTGGCCAGTCCTTCGGTACAAACCATGATTAACGACATTCAGGTGGGTGCAACGCGCCAGGCGCTGACGAAAGGAATGATCGAACAATTTGAAATCCCCGTTCCGCCCCTCGCCGAGCAAAAGCGCGTCGTGGCAAAGGTGGACGAGTTGATGGCCTTGTGTGACCGGCTGGAGGCACAGCAGTCGGAACGGGAAGCACAACAGGCCGCCCTCGCCCGGGCCTCGCTGGCCCGCTTCTCCGAAGCCCCCACCCCAGCCAACCTCAACTTCCTCTTCCATAAATCTTCCGACATCCCCCCCGCCGACCTCCGCAAATCCATCCTCACTCTCGCCGTCCAAGGCAAACTCGTCCCTCAATATCCGAATGACGAACCGGTGGAGGATTCGTTTCCAAAACTCGCTGCGGCGGCAGTCCAATCGGAGGATGACGACTTTCCGGCGCACTGGCTCCGCGTGCCTCTCGGAAAAATGGGCGATTGGCGTGGAGGGGGGACGCCGTCAAAATCACGTCCGGAATTCTGGAAAGGCGACCTTCCGTGGGTAAGCCCGAAGGACATGAAGGTGCTACACATTGCAGACGCTCAGGACCATATTTCTCCAGCAGCGGTTGAAGGTTCGTCAGTCAGACTTATTCCTTCTGGAAGTCTGCTCATGGTTGTGCGCGGCATGATTCTTGCCCGGGCGTTCCCCGTCGCGCTCACCACACGTGAAGTCACGATCAATCAAGACATGAAGGCACTGCTGCCATTCGAGCCGAGGACAAAGGGCTACATCCTCACGGCACTTCGCGCCTTTGAGCCGGATGTCCTTGTTGCAATCGAGCATTCATCGCACGGGACGTGCAAACTGAAAACAGATTTCCTGCAGGACTTCGTCATTCCCATCCCACCCCTCGCCGAACAACGCCGGATCGTGGCGAAAGTAGATGAACTAATGGCCCTGGTGGACGCATTGGAAACCCAACTCGCCACTGCTCGCGCCACCGCTTCGAATCTCCTCTCCGCTCTTGTCGCCGAACTGACCGCAGCGAGCGGACACTGCACTTCACGCCCAAAGGTCGTTCCATTTCATTCCACGCCCGAACTTATCAAAGCCTCCTTGGCTGCAGAGGTTGTAGAGCGCATGCACGGGCACGAATCTTTTGGACAGACCAAACTCCAAAAGGTCCTTTACCTCACCGAGTATCTTCAAGAACTGCCCGGGATAAACAGCCTCCCGCGACGTTTTGCCCGTGGTCCCCACGACCCTGCGTTGATCAGCCAGGTCGAGTACAACATGAAAGAGCGCGAGTGGTTCGAGCCGGTCCGGCGCGAGGGCAGGGAGGGCTGGAAATATAAAGCTCTGGCAAAGGCGGGTGAACATCGACCGGTCTTCGAAGAACAATGGGGGGACAAGACGAATGCTATCCGCAGGCTGATCGATATGATGAAGACCTGGCCCACTGAACGCTGCGAGCGTTTCGCCACTCTCTATGCCGCTTGGAACGACTTGATCCACTGGAAAAAGCCGGCAACTGATGATGCCATTCTCCGGGAGGTGTGGGAAAATTGGCATCCTCATAAGCAGCAGATTGCCAGGGAGAAATGGCACGAGACTCTGAATTGGATGCGTGGCGAAGGCCACATCCCGATCGGTTTTGGCCGTGCCACCCAACCGGAGCCGCAGGCTGAGATGTTGTTCTAGTCCACTTCAGATTATGCACCCGTCACACAAGTCACGGGCGGCCCTCCGCACACTCCGCGACATTTCCCAAAGTCGGATGAGCCAGCCCATCCGCCGCATCATCCAAAAAACGGGGACCTCCTGCGGCGTTGCCTGTGTGGCCATGCTGGCGAGGCTCAGTTACCGGGATGCTTTCCGTACCGGGATACTTTGCTTTGAAGCGAGTCACTGGTCTTCCTCGCACCGCACGGACAGTTCCGAGTTGCGAAAGATGCTCAATTCTCTGGGATGGAAACTCGGCCGGCGCGTTTCTTGCCGCGCCTGGCGTAAAGTTCCGCCTGGGTCGCTTGTGGCCGTTCATCTCAAAAAGGACGACGGTTGGCATTGGGTGGTCAGTGATGCTGACGACGACGGCCCCTTCTTTTACGATCCCAAGCGCAGCATCCGAATCAACCGCCGTCGGGATTTTTCGAGAGTGCGCGTGGCCTGGTACCACAGCGTGACCGGTCTGAGAACAGCCGGATCCTAACGTAAATTTGACTTTATGGAATTTACAATCGATACTCTCTAATGCTGATTGACCAAACTCACGCTGAATCACTCATCACTGTCGGAATTGATGTTGGTGGAACAAAAAAAGGGTATCACGCGGCCGCCCTTAAAGGTGGGAAAAGTTACCTTAATCCGTTTTGGTCGACCAGCGTATCCGACGTGGTCAATTGGTGCCGGCATGAAGCGAAGGCGAGCGCCATTGCCATTGATGCACCAAGCGCCTGGAGTCTGGATGGACGTGCCCGCCCCGCGGAGCGTCTGCTGATGCACAAAAAAATCTGGTGTTTTGCCACTCCCGACCGCCTGACCGCCCTAAGTCATCCGAGGAAGCACTTTGGCTGGATGCTTCAGGGCGAAAGACTGATCCGCGCTCTGAAAAACACTCATCCTCTCATTCGGGACCCTCAGGTGCGGCCTTCCGTCAGCTATTGCTTTGAAACGTTTCCCCACGCTATTGCCTGCTGTTTTTCGAACCAAGTTCTTTCTGCGCGCAACAAACGCGGGGATCGCCGGGATCTACTCGAAGATCAACAGATTACCGGACTGGAGAAAGCGGGCATTGATTTTGTAGATGCCGCTCTCTGCGCCTTTACCGCGTATTGGTTTGCCTCGGATCAACCGACGCAGGCATTTGGCGAACCTTCCACCGGCTTCATTATCGTTCCAGTGAAGAAGGGCGGGGGATGTCCGAAAATCCACGGTCTTAAATGCTCTCATGCCCCCATCGTCCCTTTTCGAAAACATCGCCCTGCTCATTGATGCCGACAACGCACCGGCCGCCAGAATCAGTTTTATCATTGCCGAACTCGCTTCCTACGGCGTGGTCAATATCCGGCGGGCTTATGGGAATTGGAAGAAACCCACACTGGCCGGTTGGGAGAAGGTGCTTCATGAATTCGCTATCCAACCGATCCAGCAGTTCGATTTGGTGAAGGGCAAGAACGCCGCAGACATGGCCCTCCTCATCGATGCCATGGACATCCTCTACACGAAATCAGTCGGCGCCTTTTGTCTCGTCTCGTCCGACTGTGATTTCACACCTCTCGTGCATCGGCTCCGCGCCGACGGCAAACAGGTGATTGGCTTCGGCGGGAAATCATCCGCCGAACCCTTCGTCAACAGTTGCACGCGATTTCTCTACCTCGACGAAGACGAATCCCCAAAACCCGCCCTCGTGTCTGATCCCGCCCCCGATCCCGTCCGCCTGCCCCTTGACGACAAGCTAAAGGTGATGCTCAAAAACGCAGTGACCGCCCTGTCCGCCGAAGACGGCTGGTCCTCCCTCGCCGGTGTCGGCTCGCACATTTCCAACCAAGGGTCCTTTGATTGCCGAAATTATGGATTCACCAAGCTCAGCGACCTCTTCGCCGCCATCGATTCCTTCGAACTGAAGAAAACCCCCGGCCCCAGCGGCACGGTCTTTTCGGTAAGGATTCGAAAATGATGCTCTACGTCATTAGCCTCTAGATTAGTAGTGAGGCGAGAAAACGCCACATCAGCCAACGCCGCATATCCACACGTATGTCAGATTCCGACACGGGAAAGAAATTGATCGAGGAAGGTCACCTCGGACACTTTATTGATGCGTATGCCAAAGTGACTGGTGAGACTCTCTCTGTATCCAGTAGCGGCGAATCCCCAGATTTCATCTGCACGCGCCCTTCGGGTGAGGTTGTTGGAGTCGAACTGGCGCGTTCTCCTCATGATTACGAAAGCGCCTCCCACGACCGCCACTGGACAGATCGCACGATGGAAACTTACCGACTCCTCGAAGCAGTTTGGCAGATGATCGCAGCGAAAAAGGCGAAGCGCGAGGCCCCTCATTGGAGAACCCCCGACAACACCATTCTCGTCATCGAACTTGTGGATTACACCTTCAATTCATTGAGTTGGGCAAGCGATGCGTCGCTCAGCAATGATTTTGCAGATGCGGGCTTCGTCGAGATTTGGCTCGCAGATCATTCGACGCTGGAAGCATTCGGCAAAATCCGGCTGATCGGCCTTTATCCGCCTCGCGTTTGGGGCGTCCATCGACAACCGGCGCTTGAAGGAAAACCGTTTGGATAACGCGTCACCGAATCGCCCGGGGCCCGGAAAAGAGCGGGATAATTAAGGTAGCGATGAGGCCCGAACACGAAAAAACCGCGGCTTCAAGGGACGAGGATTAAGAATGTGAACACGCACTATCTCTACCCCCGATGCGGCTGTGACATTCTCCGTGTAGTCAATGCCGGCAACCCCGGTGATCCACTCCGTAGTCCTCACCGTTGAAGCCAACTCAAAATCAAAACGAAGTCCGCCCACCGCGCGCCGTTTGTAAATCACAATGTCGGAACCCTCCATTTTTGGCAGATTCGAGATTCCGCCGCCAGTGAGAAGGTCCATCGCGAAGGCAAATTCCAGGAAATTCGACCAGCCGTTGCCGTTGTAATCAGCGTTAGGATCGGCAGTTCCTCCTTTGCCGGGCATGAACGAATCGTACCATTCCTGAAAGGGGGTCATCGGCACCAGGGTCGTCGAGATGTCAACGTTGTCGACCCAGTGATTGTCGTAGAGTCCGCCGGTCTGCGCGGCAAACCTGAATTTTGCACCCGCCTGCGGAAAATAAGGGGTAGCGAGATTCGAGTAGATGGACGTATTGTTGTAAGAGAGGTCCAGTGTACCGTCGGCATCGAGTTTCACCGAAACATCAAAAAACGAGTTTCCTCCGGGTCCCTGACTTATCCCTGTGTGCACCCGTCCTAATGAGATTCCTTTCCAAAAGACATCGATGGCCGGCGCTTCATTCCCTCCGTTGTCGTAGGAATCAAATTCAAGGAAGAGGCCTCCGAAATCGCCAGGAGTGGGGGTCACGGCGATATAAAAACCGTCGGCAGGAGGACTCGACCCACCGCCGATGAAAACTTTTGCACTCAATGTGAACGCTGTAATTAGCCTTCCCGGTTCCAAATCCGGCAACTCAAATTCCCCTCCCTGACCCCCGCCTGCCGTGGTTAATTTTACCACGCCACTATTGCCGATCCCGCCCGTCCCAGACCAATGGGCCGATCCGTTCAGCTTGGTTCCCGGTGGGACCCCTGAATTCAAATCGAATTGAAAATCGCCACCTAATGCGCTCAAGGCGCGGGCGATGATCAACAAGCAGACGAGGGATGAGACTTTTAGGGGAAACGAGCGGCGCATAGTTTTTATAACGGTCATTTAATTTGATAAGGTGGCGCCGCATGCGTTGCAAGAATTTACCAAAACGCCTTGCCGGATTCCACCGGATCAGCCGGCCTCAAATCCGCTTCCGGCATAACTCCGCTTCGCTTCGGCCTTCGGCACTTATTCCGGGTCGAATTTGACCCCTTCCGCTGGCAAGGGGACTGAGAATTCCCCCTCGAATAATTGGCGGCCTAGTGCGTGTGGCCTACGTGGGCTGGGACAATTGAACCGCAGCAATGCTGGAGCATTGGCTAAGTCCAGCCGTCGGAATACATTACACACCTAACATCCAACCACCACCGGAATTGTTGTATTATTAATTGGTTATCAATGGCTTGCATATACATCCCCCAGTTGGCACATGAAATGCGCATTCGCATCCCATGAAGAGACCCAACCCATCCGCACGAGCCGTGGGAATGTGCATCGCCGTTCTATCGCTGATTGCCTCCACCAGCCAATCTCGAGCGGCCATTAGCACGTTTTCGGCATCCTTGGATTTTCAAGACCTCGCCATCATTCCATCGGGAGGCACTCTTGAAATACTCACTCCCTTCCAACCTGAACTCCATCTTCACGCCACCGCAGCTCTGGACTGGCCTGCTGAAGACACTCGGTTTGGACCAAACGACTTCGACGGAGGCGTCTTCGCCTACAAGTTTGTGATACATCCAGATGCCACACACAATATAGGTGATTTCGTCTCCACTACGTTCACCTTTTTGTTTGAGGGGACTACCGAAGCAATTACGCCGGCTCCCGTCTCCCAGGTCGCTGGCTGGGCCGAAGTAGAGGGGGTGATAGAGTTCTGGGGCCAGACCCCAACGGGTCAAACTACAGATTACAATGCTGTTTCTTACCTCTTCACGAAACCGTCAGCAATGGTCGCGAGCGACCCGCGATACCCTATGAACCTCTTCGACACTGGAGACTTCCGAATCACAAATTGGTCTCAATTTGGATTGGGCGACGAGTTAACTCTCGGAGTCGGGTACGAATACACCGTTTTGGTCGGTGGCAGTGTACGCGCTGTTCAAATTGAAGTACCGAATGGAGTTCCTGACGGCGGACAATCTGGCATGATGCTTGCCATCTCCCTGATCACGCTGGGAATGGGTCGGAAATCTCTCCGCCGTAGCGCCGCGCCAACGGTTAGAACCATCCTCCCGGCTCGCTTAATTCCCTCGTAGTCGCAGCAGCGTCCGGCGGCAATCCGGAATCCGGCATAACGGCGCTTCGCTTGGCCTTGCGGCACTTATTCCGTTTCCGCATTGCCTCCCTCCTTCGCTGCGCAATCCGTCGTTAGGGATTTTGCGGGGCAAATTTCCATGCGGAGGATTGGAACGGGCCTTCGTCTGTGGAGAAATATGACGAGAAGGGCATAACGTATTCTATCCGAACACGCGCATGCGGCCTGTCCCTCCCGTGCCCTTTTGATAGAACCACGGACCATGAATTGGAAAATCTCTTCCTTTTGCGCGGCTGCGCTCCTCATTTCGCCCGTAGGGACGCGCGCCGCGCTTACACTAAGCGCTTCGGCGACCTTTGACCTTGGTAATATCAAGGTCTCTCTCCCCAGCAACAGCACTTTGGTTGAGCTTACCCCTGGCCCCGCCGAGCTTCATTTGAACAGTTCCGTTTCACTCAATATCGTACCCGGTGTGATGGATGTGGCTCACGAAAGTACCTCCAATGTGAGTTTCACTTATTCATTCATGATCCTGCCAGACGATCCCGCAGACATGAACAAAGCAATCGTCCTCGGCTTTGAGTTCGACATGTCCGGCTCAAGCGGCGGGAGCCCCAATCCTCACATTCCCGGAGTGACCATCGACGCGTGGGCGTTTAGCACTGTCATGCTATCGAGCAATGCGCCATTTGGCGATTTTGATGTCTTCAAGAGTCGGAATACCCAATATGCATTCAGCGACTCTGGGTCCTTTGAATCGCCGGATTTCGCCGGGAGCACTGTGAACGGCGGCTTTACAGCGGGCTACGGATGGCGGTATTCTCTTCTAGTGACCGCGCAGACCGGGGCAACAGTTTGGTACGATCCAGAGGAGGCAAGCCTGCCGGAGTCAGGCGGCGGATTGGAGTTTGCACTCGCTTTGTGCACTCTCGGATTCGCTGGACGCTTCCTTAAGCGAAAGACGTACGCTCAAGGCTGCGCTTGACCCATTTCAAGGGGTTCGTCACGGAAAGCCTCCAAGCCTCCGTAGCAATCGGCATTTTCGCTGGAGTCACGTTGTGAGCCGTCGGCTTGTGGGATTCTCCCGTTGCGCCTCCGAGTGCGGCCAGCACTCTCCCGTATGAAGCGAGACATGGATTTGATGCGGCAACTCATGCTCAGAGCTGAAGCCTCAGAGACTCTTCAGGGATTCAAGACCAGCAAGCCAGCTGAAGTCTATAATATCCGCCTCCTCAGCGATGCCGGCCTCGCCGTGATTCTCGACAGCCACCCGCTGGACGGGAAAGCGGTTCGACTACTCAGACTAACTTCTGCCGGCCACGACTTCTTGGACGCCGCCCGCAACGACACGATCTGGAAAAAAGTCCGCGATAAAGTCATCAAGCCCGCGGGATCCTGGACCCTCTCCCTTTTGCTCGACTACCTGAAACACCAAGCAAAACAGAAACTCGGCTTGCCCTGACACACGCTCCCAGTTGCCCCATAGCCGCGCCCATGAGGACCACCCGACCACAGGCCCATTAGGAACGTCTGCGCTCCCTGCGAACGCCTTGGACTCATCCACCGAGAGAGGCCATGACCACTCGCTACCCTAAGATAGTGGCCAAGTGTTTTCGCCCTCCGGAAGTGGCCAGGAAATGGCCAAGCAAAAGATTTTTTCCTAACGTACAACCGACGTAACTCCTTGAACCTCATGGAGCCGGTTGCCAGATTTGAACTGGCGACCTGATGATTACAAATCAACTGCTCTACCACTGAGCTAAACCGGCCTCGCGGGAGCCTCAAGCCGTAACGGCGACCCTCTGAAATTCAAGTTCGATTTTCCACCGATGCCCCTTCTTGAGCCGAATGCGTGGGTTGCCCTTCCAGCGGCGGCGCAGGTGCAGAAAGACGGATCACACTTTTGAAAAGATCGTTTCCCCTCCAAAAATGAAGGCCGATGAAACGGCATGCGAGGGAACGAGAGCGGAAAGACTGTATCCGAAGTGCCGGAGCGGCGACCGGCGCGAACGCTCGCTAAAGCGCCTCTGGAGTCAAGAGGCCCCGCCGCCGCGCCTCCCGCCCCCGCCGATTCAACCATTCACGATTCACAATTCTCCCCTCCCCTTCCTCCTTAACTTTCCGTTAAATAAATGTTGCCTTTCGCCAAACTCTTCATTATTCTCCCATCATATTCTTTGGGGGGGAATATCAGCCCCGCGTTTCCGAAAGGGACGCGGGGTTGTTTTTGCTCCGGCACTGGCATCCGGCAAGACATTGCGTATTGTTTAACCCAATGAATCTCTGCCGCTTGCTCCTTGCCAATTGCATCGTCCTCTGGAATCTGCCTGCTGTTGCCAGCGAAATGATCGTGGCCCGCGGGGGTCAGAGTACATGGCAGTACCTCGATACCGCCGCCGCTCCCGGTAAAGATTGGGCCCTGCCCGCCTTCAATGCCGCCTCATGGAAGTCCGGTCCCGCCCCTCTCGGCTATGGAAACAAGGACATGGTGACCAAACTTTCCTTTGGTCCCGATTCGAAGTCCAAGCCCATTACCGCGTGGTTCCGGCGCGTCGTTGAGGTGGCTGATCCTGCAAAGATCGAAAATCTGGTCATCCGGCTCCGGCGGGATGATGGCGCGGTCGTTTATTGGAATGGCAAAGAGCTTTTCCGCAGCAACATGCCTGCGGGGGAGATTACGTCGACCACCCGCGCCGTGGACATGCTGAACCCGGAAATGGAGAAGGGTACTTATCATGTGTCCGTCGCTTCGGTGAAGGGGCAGGTGGTAAAGGGATCCAATATCCTTGGCGTGGAAGTCCACCAGTGCGATCCCGGCAGCAGCGATCTCATTTTCGATCTCGAAGCGGTAGCCTACGCGCCGGGCGAGCCTCTGCATCACATGGACTATTTCGCGGAGGGCTTTGCGGCGCTGAAAGACAAGGACAAAGACCGAGCCTACAAGGTCGTTTTGAATCTCGACCCCGCCAAACAGGGCTATGCGGAATTCATGGCCGGCGCATGGAAGTCCTTCGCCGCGCGCGGCGCCCCGTTCGACGATCGTTACTTTACCCTTCTGGACAAAGCCCGCGCCGCCGCGCCCGCAGAGATAGAACTGGCGTCTGCATGGGTGCGGGCTCACGTGGATGCCCGCAAAGGGCTGCCCGTCAAACCCGCCGCCCGTTCGCTGCCCGCCGCCATTCCGGCGGAGTTCCGCTTCATCGCCGATACCCCTCCGGAGGCAAAACCCGCCCCCAAAAGCGAACCCGTAAGGAGCGACTCCAAAAAAGACGACTCCAAAAAGAGTGACCTGGTTTCGCGCAAAAAGCTTCTCGCCGATATCGATGACCTCGAACTCCTCCTCGAAAATTGCTATGCCGGTCTCGAGCGCCGCAGCGCCAATTACCGCGGTGCGCTCGATGCCCTCCGCGCCAGCATCACCGCGGATCTTCCTGTTTCCGTTTTCCGCCACCGCCTGTGGCGCGCCCTGACGGTTTTCGGCGATCCTCAGATTTGGGTCAAAGACAGGCCCATGCCTCAACGCATCCCCGCCCTCTTTATGATGTACGGCGAACAGGTCGCCGCCGTCACCCCGGACCACACGCAGTTCGTTGTCCCTGATTTTCCCTATCTTACGGAGATCAAAGGACGGCCCGTCGGCGACTGGATTGCGGCCGCGGAGAGGATCGTCCCGCGCGCTTCAGCCGTGTCCCACCGCCTTTGGGCTTTGCGGCAGTTGAGTGACCTCGCCGCCGTCGGGCGCGAGCTGTCGATGCCCGCCCCGTGGCCTGCGGTTTTTGTCTCCCAGGACGGAAAAAACAAACAGACCGCCGATCTCAACAATCTCGACATGGCCCGCGCCGGGGAGCGCGATGATTGGCCTGACACGCAGTCTCAGATTCTCAAGGAAACCATCGGCTATCTCCGGATTCCGTACATGGGGGACGCAGGCGGCATCAATGATTGGATGAAAAAATTCAAGGACACCCGCGGCATGATCATCGACGTCCGCGGCACCGGAGGCGGCAAGCAGGATATCATCCGCACCCTGCTGCCGTGGTTCATGAAACCGAAATCACCTCTCAAGGTGATCAACATTTCCGCCTATCGTCTGCCCCTGCCGGTCAAACCGCCCAATCCCTCAGGCTTTCTGGGCGAAGGCATGCATCCGGTCTCCAGCGCCAGATGGTCCGCTCCCCAGGCCGCGCAAATCAGCGCCTTCCTCAAAACATGGGAACCCCAATGGAAACTCCCGCCTGACAAGTTTACCGACTGGCACGTCATGGCGGTTTCCGCCGAATCCAACGGCGACGCCAAATACTATGACAAACCCGTCATCGTCCTCATGGACTCCCGCAGTTCCAATGCCGCCGACAATCTCCTCGCCGCTTTCAAAGGCCATCCTAACGTAACCCTCATCGGCACCCCCGGCAGCGGCGGCGGCGGCCGCACCACCACCTTCGCCCTCCCCAATACCAAAACCGAAGTCACCTTCCCTCACACCGCCTCATTCTACCCCTCCGGCAAACCCTCCGACGCCGGCGGCATCCAGCCCGACGTCACCATGGAACCCACCCTCGACGACCAAATCGACGGCCGCGGCGACTCCGTCCTCCAGGCCGCCGTCGCAAGACTGGAACAGTAAAAACCCAGCCGGCTGCGCCGGAAGCCCAAGCCCCAGGTTCCAAAATTCCGTCCCCGCAACAACCAACATGTCCTCACCCACCGCCACGCCTCCATGACGGCCCCCCCTTGGTGCTTGATGTTTGAAGGTTGCCTTCGGCTGTCTCCGCTGCGCTCCGGCTCTCTGGTGCTTGGTGCTTGGTGCTTGGTGCTTTCGGCGCAGCCGACGGTGCTTCCGGCGCTTTCCCACAAATGAAATACGACGACATCCGCGGCATCCTCCGCTACGTCCCCCAATTCCGCGGCAAAACGTTCGTCGTGCTTCTCGACAGCGCACTCATCGAGCATGACAACCTGCAAAACGTCCTGCTCGACCTCGCGGTGCTCAGTTCGCTGAGCATTCGCGTCGTGGTGGTCTTCGGCGCGCGGCAGCAGGTCATCAGTCTCGCGGAGCGCCGGGGCGTCACCCTAACGAGTCCGGATGCCACCGGCGTCACCGATGACACCACGCTGGAAGTTTCAGTGGACGCAGTGAGCCGTTTGACGATGCAGTTGCTGCAGCAACTCAATGGCGTCGGCCTCCGCGCGGCGGTTTCCAATGCCATCACCGCCCACCCCGCCGGCGTCATCAAGGGCCGGGACCTCGGCCATTCCGGAACCATCGATCGCGTGGATGCCGGCATGATTCTCGCCATCATCGAGCAGGGCATCATCCCTCTCGTGGCTCCCGTCGGCTTTGAGCGCGGCGGACGCGTGCTGCGCGTCAACTCCGCGGCAGCAGCCGTGCAGGTCGCCAGCGCCATCGGAGCGGCCAAGCTGCTCTTCGTCGGCGCCGGTGTCGTTGAGGACGCCAAAGGCCAGCGCATCCGCCAGCTTTCCGTGGAGGAGGCCCGGGCGCTCTCCGCGCGCGCGGGCGACGGAGAGGAAACCGAACATTCTCAGGACCTCCTCCTGCGTCATGCCGCCCGCGCCTGTGAAGGCGGCGTCGCCCGCGTGCATTTTCTCGATGGCCGCACCGACGACGCGCTCCTCGGCGAACTCTTCAGCATCGAAGGCGTCGGCACCATGGTCTATGGCGATGCCTATCAAAAAATACGCCCCGCCAGAAAAGCCGACATCGAAGGCATTCTCCGTATGGTGCGGCACGCCGTGGCCGACGAGGAACTCGTGGCGCGCAACCGGCAGGAAATACGTTCCAGTATTGAAGACTACTTTGTATTGGAAGTGGATGGCAATGTCACCGGCGTCGTCGCCCTGCACCCGTGGCCGGAACACCACACCGCCGAACTCGCTTTCCTCTACGTCCGTCAAACCCACGAAGGCATGGGCTACGGACGAAAGCTCGTGCAATACGCGGAGAAGCGCGCCCGCGACGCCGGCTACGATCGCCTCTTCGCTCTGAGCACCCAGGCGTATAATTTCTTTGAGAACAAACTCGGCTTCCTTCCCGCCGAGGCTGGCGATCTTCCCCCCGCCCGTCGCGAAAAGCTCCTCAAGAGCGGCCGCAACTCCCGCGTCATGTTCAAATCCCTGACCGGATAAATCGCGGTTATCCGCCGGCGCGGCTTCCCCCTGCGAATCTCCCTCGTTGCTTAAACGGATTCTTTCCGGTGCCGCCATTCTGATATCCGGAAGCGCTTCAGGGCAACGCGACCCGATGATTTACAGATAGAGTTCTCCTTTGCGTAAGAAACGCATAGAACATGCCGTTGCTGCACGCACGCCGGAAAAAGTGGTCCGGGGCACCGGCCCAGGCGTCCGCAAAACGTGCGGTTGTTGAGTCCGATTTCCAGCTGCAAGGTGGCGCAATCTTTAAGAGCGTCATTAGTGTAATCCGCCAAGGGTTAATCGCGTTCTGGATTCCCGGAAAACTGGACGGCTGCCGCCGTTTGTTGCCAGCGTCTCCTCGGCGGGTCTAGGTGTAAACCCCGCTGACCTTCGCAATCCCCCCAGATACCTCTGGACTGGCGATGTTATAGGGTCGATGTGAGGCACATGACCCATGAAGAAAAAGAGATTCGGGCGATTCGGGACGGCCTGAAAGTGGCGCTGGAAAAGTTAGATGCCATCATCAAAGTAAAAGACGCCCAAAGGCAACACGATGAGATGGCCCGGATGCACGGCGAACCGGGCGATGAGGTGGACCTGCTGAGGCTGAACGCAAGGGAGCCCCAGGAGACCATTTAAGCAGGATGTGCCAATTTCCGCCGGGTTCGCCTCCGTGTTCCACCGCCATGCTGTGACAAGGGGAGCATTTGCGGTTTGCGTCGGAAGCGACTAATTCTGGTCATGAAGCCACAGACATTCACTCTCCGCGCGATGGTCTACCCGGCGCGCCACTATCTGCCTGGCGGAGCCGCTATCAAAGAATACACTGTCGTGGTGAGAATCACAGAACGGCACTCTGACCGTGATGGCCGACTTCAGGAAGCCAAAATGATCGGGCGCTCGGCGGTCGCAAACCTCTATGCCAAGGATCACGCGCACAAGTCCGAGGATCAGAATTTTGTGGTGGAAATGAAGGAGCACCCCGCTCCCTGGGATCAGGAGTTCCCGAAAGGGGGGAATGACAATACGAGTGTTTGGGTTCTGTTCGAGGCGGGCTGAAACCCCTCCTTCCGGCTCTCGGCCGGTGGCCGTGGCTTGGCTTGTGAAGGAGAAGCGGCGCGCGGATACCATGACAATCCAGGTGCTGACCCAAGGGGCTATCCGCTCAAACGCAGACGGATGGAAAAAGAAATCAAAAACCGGTTCGTCAGAGCGAGGCAAAAAGAAGCCCGCGGATAGACCTCCCCCCTTGACGCACCCCGCGGAGCGGTCGGAACAGGCAAAAAAACTGGGTGGATTTACCTAACCGAGAGTGCGCGGTCAACCTGTTTATCGGCCAGAGGGACGCTCACGCGGCATCCCGCCAAGGTGATGAACTATTGGTTTGCTCGATCCGCGTCCTGCCGCCTTTTGACCAATCTTTTTCGAACAGTATTCTGCTGTGCGGCATCCGCTGATTCATTGCCGCGCTTCACTGCCGCCTGAAACTCCCGGATGAGATTCGGATCGTGAACGTCCACCCCCTCTGCCGGCGCTTCACCGGCGGGGTCTGTTTCGGGTTCGGACGGCATGGCGTGTCTGTTTGAAGCCATTCCTGCACAAACGGGTCCCCGAATTTCACCGGTGTTCCGTAACCGAAACAGCGGGACATGGGAAGCGCGGCGGGCAGACTGCCTGTGAACCGGTCAATGGAGCATGCAGAGGGGAGGCGAGCCGCACTATTCCGCTCTCCAGTGCACACAAGAGAAATCCCTGTTCGTTTCCGCCGTGATTACACGGAGGCGGTACTGTGGAATCTATTCGAGAGAGGAGAAGCGATGATCCGGCAGGCACGGGCGACATGCGAGGAAATCCGGAAACTGAGAGGCGAATGCCGACGCGCAATCGTGGGTGCTGCTCACCGCGCTGTTGTCCTCTGCAGGCGTTTCGAGAGACACTCAGGAACGACAGAACGCTCCGGTTTGCGGAATGCTCTGCGGGGAACGGCTTATGCAGGAGAAACGTCCTGATGTTATCCAACCGAATTGTGAGACTCTACAGCCTGCTGATCGACGGCACGCCGCATTCTCAGTCGTTCGAGCACGACCCGGCCTTGTCCGCGGATAAACTTAACGGTGACTTAAACCGCCGGTTTCACGAGTGGCTTGAAAGCTTCACCCCGGGGGCTTACGAGGCAAATCGTGTGACCGGCATCTGCTTTTCGGATTTGCCGTGGTTTGCCTGAACCGTTGGATGCGGGGGGCGGTGCAAAAGAGGGTCCGGGCAGGCGGCGCCGATTCCTAACAATGACGCTGGACAAGTTCAGAAGCGTCCCTGCCCAGCACGTAGCGATCGGGCACACCGGAAATACCGCTTGAGGGGCATGGTTAGAGGGTGCCTGTGGCGGAAACTGGGAATCACGTTCCGTACTAGCGGCAGGGTGGACCGGAATGTGATAATGAACCTAACAATACCTCTTCTGTCGCTGGCACTGCTATTGCCAGGCCTTTCCAGTTGCAGCCTTATCGGCCCACTGGTCAAAACCGCCGCACCACTCGCGGGCGTCAAGTTAATATTCGCCTGCATTCCCGAGCATTCCTGCGTAGATACTCCAACCGGTCCCCGGGAGGTCGCGCGGCTGGAACCCGGTGATTGGGTGACGGGCTTTTCCGGCAGGGCCGTGCGTATCCTGCAAAAGCATTCGTATCTCGAAAATCCCGCCACCGTTTTTCTGCACATCACTTTTGCGGACGGCGCTTCGGCGGAGCTTTGCTCCATGCATCGTATCGCCGGAATTCGGGCCGGCAAAATCCGGCCCGGCCAAACCATCGCCGGCAGAAAGGTGACCGGCATTGAATCACGCCGGGGCATCACGCGTTCTTTCGATCTCCTGACCGGGGACTCGGGCTATCGCATCGGCGGAATTCCTGTGAACAGCATGATTGAGGAGATGCAGAGCGCCGCCGTCTCCGGGATGCGGTCCATGCGGGACTGAAACCCGGTTTTTGCGACGCTCAATGCCCCCGCCCACTGAATTACGGGTAAATCGTTTGCAATCGGGGAAAGACAGCGGATGGTATCCGCAACGGCCTCCTGAAGTTATGGTGGAAACGGCAGAACACTTAGGGGTCGTAGGATTCAGCGGTGAGAACAAATCCGGCAAACGGAGTCTGCGTGTTCATCTCGGGGGACCGGATAGAGAAAACGAAAATGAATACGAAGATGTATGTGGGCAATCTGCCCTTCTCCGCCACGGAAAATGAACTCAGAGGTTTGTTTGAACAGTTCGGTGCCGTAAATGCCGTGGAACTGCCCGTGGATCGCACGACGGGAACCCCAAGAGGCTTTGCCTTTGTCACAATGGAGGAACACGGAGCGATGAGCAGCGCTATTGGCACCCTCAATGCTAAAGACTGGAACGGTCGAAGGCTTTCTGTAAATGAAGCTCGTCCGCGCGCGGACCGGGCTCTTGCCGATTCGAGGTCCCGCAATTAAATTCCCGCCGGTGGCCGGCCTGCTTACTCAAAAGGCAGCCGGCCATGCGGCCACGGCGAGTAGCTGCGGAGATTTTACTCTCTGCGCCCCACGCGATATTTGGACACCTGCGAATCGGGCGCAGTTTTGTTCGCCTTCCGCAAGGCGCGAAACCCGACCAGCCGGCGTCCGCGCTCGTCCCACAGGCGAAAGGCGAGAGACTTCAGGCTCCTGCGCACGGTTAACGGTCTCACGTCCCGGAAGAGCGGATGGGATTCATGGCACCTCCGCAGATTGTAGTTGGGAATCCGCGGGCTGAGATGGTGGATATGGTGAAAACCGATATTCCCGGAAAACCAGCGGAGCACGGCGGGAAGTTTGTAGAATGAGCTTCCCTGCAGAGCGGCCGTGGCGTAATCCCAATCGCCGTGGCGTTCCCAATAGACATCCTCAAACTGGTGCTGAACGTAGAAGAGCCAGACACCGGCGGCACCCGAGACCATGGTGATGATCAACTGAATGATGAGGTAGTTCATCCATCCGAATATCCAGCCCAGCCCCAGGACCATGGCTGCTATCGCGCAGTTCATCCACCAGACAGACCGGCGTTCCCGGGGCTTTGCGTTCGAAGACGGGAAGCGCTGGCGAACCAGAAAAAGGAAGACGGGCGCCACGATAAAAAGTATAAACGGATTCCGTGCGAGGCGATATGCGAACCGTTTCCACCGCGTGGACTCAAGGTATTCCTGAACTGTCATGGTCCAGATATCACCAGTGCCGCGCCGGTCAAGATCGCCTGATGCACCATGGTGCAGGGCGTGTTCCCAGCGCCAGTGATAGTAAGGGGTAAAGGTGACCACGCCGGAGATGAACCCAGTTAGATCATT
Organism: Verrucomicrobiales bacterium; assembly: GCA_035550135.1. Taxonomy (GTDB): domain Bacteria; phylum Verrucomicrobiota; class Verrucomicrobiia; order Verrucomicrobiales; family V1-33; genus V1-33. Next base: position 71,341 of record DASZQB010000029.1, on the reverse strand, counting down.
GGCGAAACGGGATTTGAAGAAGGAGCCGTGCCCGCAGTCGTGAAAAATAATAAAGGCCCGGATGACGAGCAGTCCGGCGAGGATCGCAAGCGGTACAGTCAGCCACCAGGAAATGGAAACGGTCCAATACATCAAGCCCCACAGAAGGATATACGAGCCAAAAGTATTCACGAGTTGCCAAACCGCCTTTGGAATGGACGGGGTCTGAAACGGTAAGACGAGAGCCTTCCACTCAGGGACGGCTGTTGCCGGTGTAGCTTCAAGGGAGGCGGTGGAATTCATCGGGTCTTCTCAGTGCAGAAAATATACCTTCGCCACCGCCTTTCCGTCCGGCCGCGGAGAGCCAATCATGCTAAAAGCGCTGGTGAGCATCCCTACATTCACGCCTCCCAGCGGGGATTGCGGCCAGGTGTGACGCCGCCTGCTTTCCTGGCCGTGACGATAACTTTTAAACCTTTCATACGGTATTCGGCAAAGTCTCTGACTGCACAACGTGTTCCGCGTGGTTAAGTTCGGCAAGGGCCAGATGAAAAGCGAGAGTGGACTCCGCTCCCTGATTCTCGTTGACGCGATCCGGATGCAGGCCATCGCTGCATCCTCCGGTCGAAAAGTCGTAGAGAGGCAGGCCCAGGTCGTTGCGGCCAAGGAACCATTCAAACGCACGCTTTGCCTCCCGGGACCATGAGACGTCCCGCGTCGCCCGGAACGCCTCCAGACATGCGGACACCATCGCTTGCGCCTCCACTGGCTGCTGATCAAAATCCGCGCGCACCCCTTCCCGGCTGTAAAAACCGTTATTGCCCACCGGACGGAAATGTCCCGCCTCCGTTTTGTGCAGGCCGACGAGCCAGCGCAGCGACTGAAGACCGGTCTCGAGTGCTTGCGTGTTTGGAATCCACTGGCCGCTGAGGATCAATGCCTGGCAGAGCCGGGCGTTGTCGTAAGTGACACTGTGCTCAAACCACGGCCACTTCTCACTGGCGGATTCTCTCCACCGGCCAAGAAGTTTTTCTGTTAGGAGAATCCCCGCCGCAGTGGCGCCGGAGTCTCCCGGATTTCGCCGCAAATAGGCATGAATTCCGAGCAGCGCAAAGGTCCATGCGCGCGGTGATGTGAAAGCCGCAGTGACCGGCAATGCCCGCTCCAGGAGTTCTGCGCAGAGCTTCCGGTGGCCGTTGTTTCTTGACCGGCCGGCACCTGTTCCCACCGCCCAAATCGCACGGCCGTGGCTGTCTTCGCTGCCGGCGTGTTCCATCCACTGCCTTCCAAAACTCATAAAGTTACGGAACCTGCTGTTTTGACCGTTGAGCGCGGCTGCCAAAAAGGCAAGGTAGGCTGTTGCCAGCCGGTCGAGACTTTCCGCAGGCGGCCTGTTGCCGAGATCGTCCAGAAGGTTGCAAAGAATGTAAGCCCGCGCGTTGTCGTCTATGGAATACCCTTCAAGGAAGTTAGGCACATTGAAAATGGCATGCTGAAAAATGCCGGTGCTGTCCGTCATGCGCATGATGTGATCCAGCCGCAGAGGCGGCAACTCATAGGGGCGGGCCGCGAGTGTCCATGCGGCGAATGCCGTCCTTGGAATCGATTTCCGGTCCGACCGCGCCCGCTGGAATGTCTCCACATACCGCTGGGCCACTGCGGGCCAAATCATCTCCCTTCCCATCGCGCGGGCCTCGCGGCGAATTCTTCCTGCCCTCTGAGGATCATCCAGCAATTCACACACCGCCCGGGCAATGGCCGAAGGATCACGAAAGGGCACCAGAACCCCCCGGCCATCCGCCAGCAATTCCTTCGCGTGCCAATACGGCGTGGAAATGACCGCTTTCCCCGCGCCAAACACATACGCCAGCGTCCCGGATGTGATCTGTTCCTCATTCAAATAAGGAGTCACGTATAAATCCGTCGCTCCAATAAATTCCTTGAGATCATCCAGAGAGACGAAACGGTTGTAAAAGATGACATGCTCCTTGACGCCCCGATCCTCCGCCATCCGTTCCAGGCTCAATCGATAACTTTCTCCCTCCTTCGCCGCCAGTTGTGGATGGGTGGCCCCAAGTACCAGGTACACCGCTTCCGGATGACGCCGCACGACCTCCGGCAGCGCCTCGATGACATTTTCTATGCCTTTCCCCGGTCCGAGAAGACCAAACGTCAGCAGCACCGTCCGGCCTTCGACACCAAATTGGTCTTTGTAAAAGCTCGAATCAATGAACGGAATATCAGGAATGCCGTGCGGAATAATGTCGATTTTGCTTTCTGGCACCTGAAAAACCCTGCCAAGGATTTCCGCGCCTTTTCGGGCCATGACCACGACCCGGTCACTGCGGCCAGTCAGTTCCTCCATTACCTCCCGCTGCGCAGCTGTTGGGCTGCTGAGCACCGTATGGAGGGTGGCCACTACAGGCATCCGCACCTGACGAAGCAGCGCCAGCAGATGGCTCCCGGCGGGGCCACCGTAGATGCCGAATTCGTGTTGAACGCACAGGACGTCGGCATTGTTGAAGTTCAAAAAGTCGGCCGCTCGACGATACGAGTCCAGATCCCTCTCCTGAAGTTCGAAACTGACCCGGTCCGGATACTTATAACCGCCAGGCTGGTCATTCACCGCTCCTGCATAACATTGCGCTGACGGGACCGCTGAGGCCACGGCCTCGCAAAGATCCTGCGTGAACGTCGCGATGCCACAGAGCCGCGGAGGAAAGTCTCCAAGAAACGCCATCCGCTGAGGCAGTATAGAGCCGCTCAAAGACATTCGGCCCGGTTGATGAACATCCTTCAGAAGACAGCACGCTGCCATTTAAGCAACCGGTGAATCATCACGCTCGAATCCGCCGCCGGGCGTGTTGCTTTTCTCCGTTCCCGCGCTCCCGGAAATAACCGCCGTACCCCACGGAACAGATACCTTTCCCGCCTCACTCTGCGGCGGCCCTGATAGACGTTCTGGGTGCCGGTCAAGCGAGCCGGTGAGCCTGATGGGAAGAGTCTCTCTGAGTAGTTTGACCAGCCAAATTTCCAGCCCTTCTGTGAAGCCCTTTCCGGAGGAGAAACCTCCCCCCTAGCCTGGCACGCACACCCCGCGGCAAGCGCCAAGACATTCAGCATCTCTCAGCCTGCCGAAGTGCAATGTCGTCGCGGAGGCGAAGAAAGCAGGATTTTTGTTGTCTTTGTCATTGCTTCGCGGGCCTGAATTTCGGACTTCAAAGTCGGTGGAGTTTCGAGTTCGATCTCTTCCGGATGGGCTCTCTGGATATGAAAGAGAACAGCGCCCACTGCTCCCCTCCGCGCGGTGGACCCGTCGCTCCAGAAGGTGGAAGTCTCCACCGAACCGCAAATCGGACAGCGGCTTTCAAAATGATGAGCGAGCCCCGTTCCGGGATGCTCGGTCACCTCGATAATCTCACTCCATTCGGCCCGGGTTTTCATACGGCATTTTGTCGGCAGCGAGCAGCCCCGGTCAATTTACGCGTTTATCACCTCCGTGGGGAGAACACCCCATCCGTCGTCCTTGCGGTTCGCTTAAAACCGGTCTGGTCCCTTAGCAAAATCCGCCTATGATCGCCGGTGGTTCCCAGCCGGGCCCTGCGGTTCGTAGTCCCTCAGCCGCCGGACCTGACATCGCCAGCATTTCCAAACGCAACGAGGCCTCCTACAGCGGCCAAGCGCTGTACCGGTCGCCGTTCGGCTCCCTCTAACAATGCCATCCTCTGAATTGCTTATCGTTTTTTCCTGCCCGTGCCGGAGGAATGAAAAAGAAGCGTTCTTTCGCCCTTGCGGCGGTGGCGATCATGACGCGTCCTCGGCTGCGCTTGAAGCAGTGAAGCTTGCGGCGGGCGGCTCCCCGGAAGGATTCCAGCCTACGACCTCGCTGAGGACGCGGTGCGGTGGATTTTCAAGAAGAGCCTTAACGGTGATAGAGCGGCCCTCCCCCACTTTTTCCCGGATCGTCACGATGGCTCATAACGCAGCCAGCGCTGCACCGCACCGGTGCGCGGCGAATGCGGCTGTCAAAACCGCACTCCACCGGCACCCGCGGGTGCCCGCCGCGTGTCGGGTCCCGGCAGGACAGGATAAACTGAAACCGCAAAACGGCGGCCGGGAAACCGGTGGACCGCGGAGGCGCAGGGAGCGGCAGCCTGGAATTGGCCGGCGCAACCCACCAGCAACTCATGCCCGTCTTGTTGCAAGGCTTTTTACGTTCGTGAGAATTTCCACGATGTCGGCAGGTTTTGAAATGTGCGCCTGAAAACCCGCCGCCACCGCTTTAATGCGATCTTCTTTCCTCGAGAAGGCCGTCAAGGCGATAGCCGGGACGTGACCTCCCTTTTCGCCAGCCAGGCTGCGGACGGTCCGCATAAATTCCAGGCCGTCCACTTCCGGCATTCCTATGTCACTAATCAGCACGTCGGGCAGCTCTTTGCTGATGGATTCCAGGGCCTCCCGGGCACTGCTGGCTTCGACGACGCGCCCGCCCGCGCGGGTAAGCAGGTTTGCAAGAACGTGCCGCGAATCAACTTCGTCGTCAACCAGGAGGATGGAGACGCCGCCGATATCCGGGAGATCTGCCGGTTCATAAGGGGCTTCCGGTCCGGAGGGGTGCCGTCGCAACTCGTTCGAGGCCTCGGCCCGGACGACGGGGAGCGGCAGAAACACCGTAAAACAGCTTCCCTTGCCCTCACCTTCGCTTTTTGCCCTAACGCTGCCGCCATGCAGCTCGCTGAGATGTTTTACAATGGCCAGACCGAGCCCCAGGCCGCCATGCCTCCGCGTAGGGGACGAATCGGCCTGCCGAAACCGGTCAAAAACAAAGGGCAGGAAGTCGGGAGCGATCCCTATACCGGTATCACAGACCGTGACTTCCACATGGGAGTTTACCCGTTGCAGGGTAATTTGCACTTTTCCGTCCCGGGGCGTGAACTTGATGGAATTCGACAACAGGTTCCAAAAGATTTGCTGAAGCCGGGCGGGATCCCCGCTTACGGGGAGCGACATGGGTTCCAAAATGGATTCCAGCCGAACTCCTTTGGCCGCGGCGGCGAGTTTCACCGAGTCCAGCGAATCTTCGATGACGCCAGTGAGAGAAACGGGTTGAACTTCGAGCCGCACTTTCCCTGACAAAATGCGGTTCATATCCAGAAGGTCCTCAACAATCCGGCTTTGCGCGAAGGCACTTCGTTCGATGACCCGAATGCCTTCGGCAACCTCAGCGGGATCGGAACTGCCGTCCTTTAAAAGCTGTGTCCAGCCAATAATGGACTGCAGAGGGGTGCGCAATTCATGGGAAAGGGTCGCTAGAAACTCATCCTTCAGCCGGCTTTGGTGTTCCGCCTCGGCGGAGGCCGCCAGCAGGGATGCTTCCGATTTCTTTTTCTCTGAAATATCCCTCGCGATTTTTGATGCCCCCACCACCTCGCCCCCGCCATCCCTCACCGGCGATATTGTGAGGGAAACATGGACCAGTCCGCCATCCCGGCGAACCCGCACCGTTTCAAAGTGGTCGACCCGCTCTCCTCTTTTCAAGCGGTCCAGGATCGCGGGCTCCTCATTCTGCCGGTCGGGCGGGAACAGAACCGTAATCGACCTTCCGATCATTTCGGCAGCCGGATACCCAAAGATTCGTTCCGCGGCTTTGTTCCAGCTGGTCACGATTCCATTGAGGTCTTTGCTGATGATCGCGTCGTCCGACGAATCAACGATGGCTCCAAGCAGGTTGTGCACTGAAGAAAACTTTTCGGAAGGGGGAAGGGGATCCGGACGGGTCATTCTGCTAAGGTGGGAGAGGCGCATGGAGCCGAGCCGTATGCGAAAATCAAAAATCAATCCAGGCGCGCGCGGGCTTCAACAATCGCGAAGTTACGAGCGGCACCTTGCACGATTCGCTCCCCGTTTGGCCCGCGTCCGCGGCCCTGGCCGGTTTGAACAGAATTCCTTCGTGAAGGCCACCCCGGGGGATACGACGAGCCGCCGGTACGATCGGTGAGATCATACCGACGCGGTGAAGGGCAAGGGCCACCTGAGCACTCGTTCCACCCTGTCGTCCGGACCGTATATTTTGAGCGTTCCTCCGAGAGATTGAACCAAAGCAATCGATGCCGGCTCCGCTATTCCTTTGCCATCGAACAGCGCGACGGGCTTTTGGGTTCCTTCCCGAATCAATTCCCAGTCATCCTCAGTGGCCTTGAGATGGTAGGTATTCATAAGCCGGGGGCGCGGTTATCGCCATTACCGCAGGCATTTGCATCCTTAATGCCGCCGGCGCGGATAGAAGCAGCCCCGCGGGTACCATGACAATCCCCGGTCCTGGCCCGCGGGGCTATCCGCCCAAACGCAGACGGAATGGAAAAGAAAATCAAAAACCGGCCCGTCAGGGCAAGGCGAAAAAAGCCCCGCGGAGGCCGACCATTCCAGCGATACAGCTCCGCGGGGCGAGTCCGCACAGGGGGATGGACGGTCGGAAGAAAAGGAGAACGATGGGGCAGCGCAAGGGACGGTACAACCGCCAGTGCGGATACGGAAGGGAATGCCGTGTGCGCGACTCGGCTGCTCAGGATCAAATGGCGGCGTGTGTGCAGGAATTCCCTTCCATCGAATAGAAATCGCTTCATTGGTGGCAAAGGGTAAGAAGATTTCTGCGGCTCGACGGGCTGCCGCGGACGGTTCAGAAAGTTGTCGTGGTGATTCCCAGCGGAGCCGTTCTCCTGGCGGGGATTATCATGGTCGTCACGCCCGCGCCGGCATTGTAGTGATGCCATTGCCGCTGCCGTTCCGCTTGTGGCCTTTGCCGTTTTCGCTGCGTTGGCAGAAAGACGCCAATGGGCCGCCTACTGATGCGGAGGCAGGAGAGGCGCAGCAGGAGGATCAGCAGGCGTGTTCCGCCAGCGCAGGAAGGAGCCGAAGGTTCCTGCCGCCGCCCCGAGGACGCACAGATAGAGGCCGATCCCGACCGAGATGGAAACCAGTTCGTTGCTTGTCGAGTCGGAGAGCGTGCGGATAAACTCAATGAGAATCAGCAACGCGGCCAGTCCTGCCGCCGCGAGGGCGGAAGTGGAAATGAGTTTTGCTTTGCCCGGGACTTTGATGAAGCATGAGGCAATGACGCCCGCCATGAGCAAAAGGGCCAGAATTCCCAGGTTGGAACGGGTTCCTGAGGCCGAATGGGAACCGGACGTGCCGGCTAAAGCGACCAGTTCCGCCGGAAGTTTTGAGGTATAAGAAACCCACGGGAGGAATACACTAATGATCGCGAGACCGAGTCCTCCGACGATAAGATGAAGAGGGTGGATATTTTTCATGGGAGGTCGTGCTATCGGCCCGGATGTCCGTCTTAACAATGAAAATCGAGGGTCATGGAGATAATTGCCGATCCGGGGTGGCCGGCGCATGGTCACACTCCCGCGCCGGCGCTGGCTGCATGGGCCGAGCCGCGCTGCAAATCCTGCACCAGGTCCGTTCCGTCAATCCGGAAGCGCCTTTACTTGAAGGCTCAGACCGCGGAGCTAGTTACACAAGACGCGCCCTAAACCGGGTGCCCGTTCATGACTGGTATCAAGACCCCTGAGCGTTCCATTGCGGCGGACGCTTGCCCAAACACTTCAATCGACGTTCCCGGGCTGATGTATCTTCTCTCGGAATCGGCGAGAACTCTTGCCCGGAAAGGATTCAAAGCGGGGCCACCACAGCCGGGTGATAAGGGATGCAGCCTGACAATTACCAGCAAGGCATTCGGGCTGGAGGCGCGCATTGGATTTCGGCAGAGCAGCGAAAAAGCGGGGGCCGAGTGGTCACACGTGATCGTTTCGGATCACACAGGAATGGTTTCGGAGAGCGGAACCGTCGCCACCAGCAGGGAGGCGAGCGAACAATTGCAGGCGTTTATTAGTGTCATCAGCACACTGGCGTCTTTCAAGTCTGACGTCTGATTCCACAGAGATCGCTTCAGACCAGGCATCCTTCCCGGATGAGTGAAGTTCCGGAGCGGTCTCTGCGTTGCGACTCGATTTTCAAAATGCATTTGCTGAGAGGGTGTCATTCCGGAAAGGCTTCGAATTAATTCTTGCGCGCCGGGAACAAGTTCCGAGGGTAGCCCTTTGCAGATTGAGCTCATCCATCATGTCATGGAAACAACTTTCTCAGTGCCTGGGGCTTGCTGCCGCCGGAATCGGCGCTGTCAGCTTCCCGCAGCGGATACCACGGACGCCGTTCTTCGCCGGGGCGTTTGCTTTAATCCATCAGTTAGGTCACGCACCGGCCCATCGGGCGTCGTGAAAAGTATGCGGGAGATGACATCCCTCAGGATCCGACGCCCCGCGGGCGCTGCCGGCGCAATGAAGCTGGCCCAGAACTAGGAATCGTCTCCGCAGATGCCAGCGCGCGATGGCGGGAGACGATTGAACATCGCCCGTCATGGAGTATCCCAGCGCGAATGAAAGTCATCATTGCAGGCCCCCGGGATTTCCACGACTACGATACGGTTGCGCGTGCCGTGACGGATTCCGGTTTCGAGATCACTGAAGTTGTCAGCGGAAAAGCGCCGGGCGTGGACACGCTTGGCGAGAGGTGGGCGGCAGAGCACGGGAAGGCGGTCAAGGAGTTCCCGGCAGACTGGCAGAAATACGGCAGAGCAGCAGGACCAATCCGCAACGCTCAGATGGCCGACTATGCTGACGCGCTCGTGGCGGTGGGGGCGTAAAAAGAGTAAGGGCACCGGCAACATGATCAAGCAGGCGAGGGAAAACCGGCTCCCACTGCCACGCATGCACATGGTTGTGCGTAATCGCCGAAGCTTGACCGTCCACTGGGGATGAGACAGGATGGCGGCGCTTTTCCCAAAGTTTATGTGCTCTCTTTCCCTGACTCATTCAGCACTCCGGCAAATGGCAGTAATCGTTTTGATGGCGGTCACGTCCCTCGGCGCTCCGCCAAATGTAGAATACACAGTCATCGCCTGGTCCGGGGACATTAGGCCCGCGGGAACGTTGCCGCTCGGATCACTGGACCCGCCGTGCATCAATGACAGCGGGGCGGTGGCGTTTTACTCCAGTTCCGGCAATGACGCCATCTGGCAGGGATCGGCGAATAATGCTTTGAGGGCAGTTGCTCTCAAAGGGGGAGCGGCTCCGACCGGCGTCTTTGAGTCGTTTTCCTCGTTGATTCAGGACAATGCCGGACGGGTGCTTTTCGATGGAGAACTCCAGACCGGCACGGGCGGGATCACCTCAGCGAATGACGAAGGTTACTGGGCGGAAAGCTCGCCGGGCACGCTGGTCGAAATCGCGCGTGAGGGAATGCCTTCCCCGGGGGTGCCCGGCTCCAGATTTTTCGCCCCGTTTTTGTCGGGTGCCGTGCGATTCGGTAACAACGGCTTGGTGTTGCTGAACCCCGATATTTCTTCGGCTGTGGATCAGGTCGTCATTGCCGGGCAGCCCGGGAATCTGCAATTGGTGGCACGCTCTCGCCAGCAGCCGCCGGGGCTGGGCGTGGGGCTCGGTTGGCGGCTCTTCGACGTCATTTCCGCCACGGGATCGGGCACGTATTATTTTCAAGGGGAGTACTGGCAGAATTCCAATCAGCAGTTCAAGGGTTACGGTCTTTGGAGCAATCAAAGCGGAACGCTAAACTCTGTTTTTATTGACCAGGTCACGACCGGCACCCCGCCGGGATACAATGTGCAGGCCCCGTCGGACAGGGATATTGGCATCAACGGGGCGGGCAAAATCGTAATGAAACAGTTGCTCATGAACCCGTCGGATTCTGAGGATATTGGAATGGCGTTGTATTCAAGCACGCGGGGTCAACTGCAGTACGAGACCGGCTATCCTCAGCCGGCACCGGGGCTCAGCGGTGTGAGTTTCGCAGGCCCCGAGGGTCTCAGTTCGCCCCGGCCGCTGGTCAATGCTCAGGACCGCATCGCCTTCGGCAGTTATCTGCGCGGGGAGGGAGTGACGCAGCAGAATGAAACCGCGCTTTGGATGGGGACGGGAAATCAATATGCTCTCGTTGCGCGCGGGGGAATGCAGGCGCCGGGAGTGTCCCCGGGCACTCATTTCAGCGACGTGACCGGACGCGATGACGACGTGAGCGCGTTTTCGCTTGGCTCCGCCGGGCATCTCGTCTTCTATTCCTTCCTGACGACTGCGGCCCAGGCAAACCGGGGGATTTGGATGACGGACCGCGCCGGCCAACTGCGTCTGATGGCGCTTCGCGGCGACACCATCACGCTCCCTAACGGAATGAACCGCACGTTCAATGAGTTTGACATGATGACCGGCTCTTCAGGCGATGACGGCAAGGCCCGCTGCGTCAATGCCTCGGGGCAACTGGCGTTCAAGGTGACGTTTAGCGGAGGGGACTCGGCCATCATTCGCGCCCGCCTGACGAACGATCCAACACCGCCGGTGGCGGAGGTCCCCGTCGTGGCACTCACGAAAGGCCCGCCCGGCAAAATCGTGCTCAGTTGGACAACGGCGCGCACGGATTGCGTGGTGCAGGCGACGACAAACCCCGCCACCGGTCCGTGGCAACCGGTCACGGATCAGCCAGTGGTGAATGGCAGCACGCGCACGCTGGAGATGCCCGTTACTCCGGGGGCAAGATTCTTCCGCATCCTGTGTCCATAGCGTTCAAGTGCCCTCATTCAGCGCCCACCGCCGGGGTGCCGAATCACGACAAGCGCCGGCTGGCCGGGCTTATGAAGACCACGGACCGGTGGCAGACACACGACCGCGACCGAGAGAACAGGGCGACATCAGTGCAATCAACGCGCCAGGAGGCGATTTAAGCACGGGTGCCCATTTCCGCTGTGGTCACATCGCCAGAGCCGGATAGGACTGAAGCGAAGGCGTTGGTGCGGGAAGTCTCAGCACCAGCCGGACAGCCTCATCATCGCCAAGGATCTTGAGCGTCCCGCCGTGGGCTTTCACGTACTCTATCGCCGCCGATTCGGCCATGAGTTCGTTGCCGAATGAACCAATCGGTTTCGCTACGCCTTCTTTGAGCAACTTCCATTCGTCTGCCGTGGGTTTGAGGTGATAATTCATAGGTCCGCTCCCCAATGCAGTCCCCGTGCCGCGGCGACGCGAAGTCATCCAGGGACGCGCCGGCTTGTAATGTGAAGGAGAAGCAGCCCCGCAGAGCCGGTCGTTTTCCCGACTCCCGGCCCGCGGAGCTATCCGCCCAAACGCAGGCAGACATACCAATGGAGCAAATTCCGCGGAACGGGGGCAAGGCAAAAGAGAAGCCCCGCAGCACTGACCCACGTCAAGGATTCAGCGCCACGGGACTCTCCGCTAATCCAACGGACCAGAGAAGTTGCAGAGGGGATGCCAAAGAGAAGTCCCGCGAATGCCCGGCCCGAACATGACGCTACTTTCGCAGAAAACGCAAAAACAGAGAGACCGTCAGCCCGCACATAAAAAGGAACCAGATGCGGAGTTTCTCCGGCGAAGCGCCTCTTTTTCAGACAGGTATGGTTCGCGGCTCATGTCTCTGGATAGGTAATACCATCGTCAGCCGGAGCCGCAACGGCTTGATTCAGGTCCTGGCTACCCCGACGTATTGCGGCGCAGGTGGCGCTGGCGTGGCAGGAGGGGATGCCAAAAGGGAAACCCCGCGGCGCGCACGAAACTACTCGAACAGCACCGCGAGGCTTGTCCGCCAATGGACGGACCTTTTTGGCGTATGCAGGCGAGGGGCCGCTTCGCACGACGGTGCTGACGCATGAAGGATGCCCGGAGGGATAAGAAGCCCTGCAATGCCGGCTGACCAGAGACTGACACCGCAGGGCATCCGCAATCGGGTGAGCGGATGGAATCAGAAATCAGATAGGGCGAGGGACGGCACCCGCCGGTGTGCGGGTGGCTTGTGGTCGTCCGCGGCCACCCGCACACCGGCGGGTACGGATGACATCGCTCATCGGAGTAAAGGGCGCCCGGGAACGCCAGAACGACCAAGACTCCGACGCCCCGCGGGCGCTGCCGGCCCAATGCAGCCGGCCCAGAACTACGTCAGGAATTGTCTGCGCAGATGCGTGCGATGGCGGGTGACGATTGAACATCGCCGGTGACGCTGTATTCCGAGGGCAATGAACGTTCCGGGGATTAGGCGGACTTCGGGGTCGGCTGCCATTGAAAGCTGCACGGGGTTTTTCGCGTAGATCGGCCGTGAACGGGCTGCGGTTCGATCCCCAACCCGGCAGGCGTTACGCCCGTCTGCCGGGTCTCTTCTCCGATGGCCGGGGCTTTTCACTTGTGGCACTCGATCACTCCGGATACATCCCGCGATTGTGACGCCACCGTCCAAGCCGCTCCCAGACCTCCGTTGCGACTCTTCCTTTGAAATCTTTCAGCCGCCCGCCAGAGCCGGCCAAGTGGAGGCGGGCCTTGAGGTTTCCCTTTGGCGGCGTGTAAACAAACCAGACGACCTGCCGGAAAAGCTTCAGTTCATCTTCGGGGCTCAGACGTGGCATCGATGGATGGTAGCCCAAGCGCCACCGGGAGCAATCCGGCCTCCCGAGGATGATTTCATCCAACCGAATACCCCCGGGGCGAAGCGGCCCCCCTGCACTATGCTCCCCCCAAGACTGCCGGACATCCGTAGCCGAATAATTGGGACACCATCAGCCGCAGCCGCCAGAGTGCCGGCAAGAATCGGTCAATGGAGTAAGCATGCAGAGGAGAGGCGAGCCGGGAAACCTTAACCCGTGGCTTGTCCAAATGAGTTACTCTGACCATACCCATGCACCTGCCCTTGTCCACGACGACCGCTTTTCCTCTGAAGAGTGCGAAAAACTGAGACGGGCCTGCCGAGAGACACGATCTCGATTTATGGAGGCCACCCTACGGATGAGTAAAACCATCCGCATGGCCTGCGAAGGACTCCGAACCGCACAGAACGAACTCGCAGAAATCCTGCGGGTGCCTTTCCAAGGCGCAGCCCAAACGTTCCAGGAGCAATTTAGAAAAGCTTCTGCTGCTGCTCCTTCGGCGGTTCCCGGTGCCAGCGCGGAACTTCATCAATCCGGTTCATCCGCCGTACGATGAGCCTATCCGTCCTCAAGTCCTGAGTGATTTCCGATTCCGCTGGCAGCAGTTTCCGCAGTTCGTCGCCGAAGGTCAGCTTGTCGTGGCCTCTGCGGTAGCCTTTCGGCAGGAGCGGGCACGACCACTCCCATTGGGTGCCCTCGCTCGACTCGGCAAGGATCCGTGCGGCGTATTCGTCAGGAGTCATTTCGATGACTCGTATTTGTCCCCAAGCACCAACACGAATCCATTGCGGCCTCGACAACGCGCACCGCCTCCGCAATCACCGCCAGCGCTTGCGGCTTCAAAGGGAGTCCCTCCAATTCGGCTATCCGATCCCTGATACTCACAGCGTGCATTGATCGCGGCGCCGCATCGAGTTGTTCTTCATCGGTCATCATAGGTGCGCACGTAGGAGCTTGCGGCATCTCAATCCAGAGCGAATCATGCAGCGCGAACCTCCGGAGGTTATCGATGCGGCGGAGATTCGAAGCACTCCCGGACACGCCGAATAGCCAACGAACCGGGTAATTGTGAGGTATACCCCGCGGGGATCGGCCTGCGCTATCGCTTTTGCCGAAGGAATAGCTTCCGCTTCATTCCGGTAACTCTCGACCTTCACGGTCTTACCCTTGCTGCCGCGGGGTGTGGACAATTGCCAAACCGTCGGCTGGCTGTCGCACTGTTTTGCAATGCGTTATCTTTGTCTTTAAGCTCTTGGACTATTTCGACGGAGAAAAGGGATCGGCGGTAGGAGGTTTGATGCTTTTCAAGAACCTCTCAAGCCTCTCCCCGTAAATCTCATACTTTTGCCGTTCGCCAGGATCTTTACGTTGCAGTCCAAGATAAAATGCTGGACCAAACTTGTCTTCCTCCCCACCTAGAAGCGCATTAATCACAATCCATCGGGCTTCCATATCATGATCGGAAATAGTGTGATGTGCAAACTTGTAAATCCTTTCCGCGCTCTCTGCGTCTCCGAATCCGGATTGCGTCATCAATTTCGCCATTTCCTCCTTTGACACAATAAATACGTCCTTCAAAGAAGCGGGCTCATTGCGAGCCGGCCAGTCAACCGCCTCCCCGGTCACTGTTACAAACTTTATTCGCGGGAATCCTTTGTCATCGTATCCCCGTGAACCATCCTTTCCTGCCGATGCAAGAGCACCCGCACAGATTATGAACATAATGTGTCTCATATATTTAGGGTTGGGGTTGTTGTAGGGTAAGCGTCAAGCCAAGCACATTTGGACGGGCGACAGATCTGGCTTTGCTGGGCGGCCCATGCTGCGGGCGTCCGAGACCCCCGGAAAAAATACGGCTAGGATTGCCAGACCAAATCCCCCGACGATGAGATGAAGAGATTGGATGTTTTTCATGGTTACCCTGCCATCGGCGCAAATTTCCGCCTTAACAATTAAAATCGAGGTTCGTGGGGATAATTACCCATCAGGCAATCAAGGGACTTAACGCCGGATGGAGGGAACCCGCGGGAGCGCGGCGTAGCCATGCGTTCCTGCGCAAAAAATAGTACGGTTTCGACCGAGACGGGCAGACCAGCCGAATGGAGGAAAAGCGGCAGGACGGCGAACGCATCGTAAAGGACATGCAGTACGGCGTGTACGTGGCTCTGCAACTCCCACGCGCGGCAATGTCGCCCGCGGTACTCCGGGCGGCCGCTTAAGGTCAAACAAATAGACTCGTCCCGGCTGGAGCGGCGCGGGGAATGGCAATGGGGACAGGTATCCATGGCGGTATGAGAATTACCTGCCGCAATGTCCCCATTTGAACATCCGTATTCGCGCACAGCGGTGATTTGGAAGCGGGAAGTGACCCTAGGGTAGTGTTCTAATTTGAATCCTGACGGAAAATGTTTCACGCAGATTAATAACCCCTGTCCATAGGCGTAGCGAGAGGACGCCGCAGGCCGAACAACGCTTCAACCGGCGCAAACAGCCAGTGGATGACTGAGTCGTCTTGAACCGTTCGGATTATCGTCGTGAAGGTGCCGCCTTTTTGGATAAAAGGGCGGGACTGATCAAAAGGAGAGGTGAATCGATATTCAGTGAGCCCGTCCTCTGAGTAACCGCGATGATGATCCTCCATCAAAGTGAAAAACACCAGCAAGTAGGTGAAGGCAGCAACCGAGACGCCGGCGTAGCCGCGGATGAAGATTTTCAGGAGTTTCTTTGGACGCATAATCACTTAATCTTCCCGCTGGCGATCGCGGCTCTCACGGCATCTGGTAGGCGGGATATTCAGAACCGCAACGGCCCGCTTCTGTCCGTCGTCTGGGTAGTTCCACGCGAGCTTTTTGTTAATGGCATTCGTGTGATTCTGCTTTTCCAAGCAGGAAATGGAAATCAGCTTCTTCTCCGGCTCGCCCTGGATCGGCGTCCGGCGGAAAGCCAGATTTTAGCGGGGCTGTAACGCGGGCGGTTTCTGAACGGCCCGGCGGCCCGGTTTCTTCAGTCTCACCGCATGTTTTGAAGCTTTGCGCGTAATCAACTTCGGAGCCGCAAGCCCCCTAACAGCGTCAAACCAAAGCGAAACCAACCTTAACAGGTGATGGGATCACGCCAGCGGGGATTGCATGTGGAACATTTCAAATGGGACGCAGCTGACGGCGGTTCGGTTTGCCATCAATGCCCGTTTGTGCCAAGGGAAAGAAGATACGCCTCATGCCCGCTGACACCGCTCTCGAACAATTCATCACCGCCTGGAAAGCAGCCGGGGCGGCGGAGCGGGCTAATTCACAGCTTTTCCTCACCCAATTCTGCCAGTTGCTCGAACTCCCGGTGCCGGAACCGGCGAAACCTGACGACGCGCAAAATGCCTATATTTTCGAACGCGCAGTGAAGCGGGTGCGGCCTGACGGCACCATTACCACGGGCAGCATCGATCTCTACCGCCGAGGATGTTTCGTGCTGGAATCCAACCAGGGCGTGGAAGCCGCGGCCATTGCGGCGGGCGGAACGGCACCGCTGAAAACCGGGCATGGAAAACGCGGGAGCGCGGCATGGGACCTCGCCTTGGAACGCGCGTACCATCAGGCCTGCGGTTATGTCAAAGACCTGCCCTCGTCGGAGGGACGGCCGCCCTTTGTCATCGTGTGCGATGTAGGCCACTGCTTCGAATTCTATTCCGAGTTCACCTGCACCGGCGGCACGTATGTTCGTTTTCCGGACCCGCACCGGCACCGCATTACGCTAGACGATCTGCGGCTGGAACCCGTGCGCGAGCGATTGCGCCGGCTGTGGCTTGATCCGCTGTCGCTGGATCCGTCGCGCAAGTCCGCCAAAGTAACGCGGAAGATTGCCGCCCTCCTCGCACAATTGGCGACGAGCCTGGAGGCCGATGGCCACGACGCTCAGGTGGTCGCGGCGTTTCTTCAGCGCTGCCTGTTCTCGCTTTTTGCGGAGGACACCGGCCTGCTCCCGGAAAAGGCCTTCACTTCCGTCATCGAGCGAAGTCTCAGTCACCCGCAGGGACAGGTTCGTTTCTTCGAACAAATGTGGGCGGAAATGGACAAAGGCACGGAATTCTCCACCCTGCTCAACGAGCGCATCCGGCGCTTTAACGGAGAGTTTTTCAGGGTCCACACCGCGCTGCCCCTGGACAAGGTGCAACTGCGTCTGCTGGCCGATGCCGCGAAAGCCGACTGGACAACGGTGGAGCCCGCCATCTTCGGTACGCTGCTGGAGCGGGCGCTCGATCCCGCCACCCGGCACCGGCTCGGCGCGCACTACACACCGCGCGCCTATGTGGAGCGGCTTGTGTTTCCGACGGTCATCAATCCGCTGCGCGCCGAGTGGGATTCCGTGAAAGCCGCCGCTGCCGTCTCCGCCCTCCAGGCGGAAGAACTCCGCGCCCGCATCGATGCCGCGCCGCTCAATGCCGATGGCCGCCTCCGCTGGATCGCGGATGAAAAGAAACTCCGCCAGGCCGCCGCCGCTCCGCTCATCGCCTTTCAAAAACGTCTCGCCGATATCCGCGTGCTCGACCCGGCCTGTGGTTCCGGCAACTTTCTCTACGTCACCTTCGAGCACCTCAAACGCCTCGAAGGCGAAGTCCTCGAACTCGAAGAAGCCATCCTCTCCGACCGCGCCCAGCTCGACATGGACGTGACCCGCGTCCACCCGTCTCACTTCCTCGGCATCGAACTCAATCCCCGCGCCGCCGCCCTCGCCGAACTCGTCCTCTGGATCGGTTATCTCCAGTGGCAGCACCGCTCCGGCAAGTTCCTCCCGGACGATCCCGTCCTCTCCTCCACCCGCTCCGTTCAGTGCGGCGACGCCGTCCTCGCTTATGACGGTATGGAGGCCGTGAAGGATGAAAACGGTCAAGCCCTCCGCCGCTGGGACGGGCGCACGATGAAGAAACATCCCGTGACCGGTGAAGAAGTGCCGGATGAATCCGCGCAAGTTCCGGTGCTGCGGCCCGTCAATCCGCGCCCCGCGCCGCCATGGCCGGAGGCGGATTACATCGTGGGGAATCCGCCGTTCATTGGAAACAAGCGGATGCGGATTGCCCTGGGGGACGGCTACACCGATGCGCTGCGCAAATGCTGGCCAGATGTGCCCGAAAGCGCCGATTTTGTGATGTATTGGTGGCACCGCGCAGCCTCGTTATTATGCCAAAGAAAAGTAAGTCGGTTTGGGCTGATCACCACGAATTCGATCACTCAAATCTTCAACCGTTCCATAACGCAACAAGCTCTGGACGCCGGAGGACACATTCGATTTGCGGTTGGCGACCATCCCTGGGTTGATTCCGCAGATGGCGCTCAGGTTAGGGTAGCGATGAGCGTTTTAGATTTGCTCGATGAGGTAGGGGAACTTGGGATTGTCACCGAGGCTCCTGATGACTCGGCTGGGGAGGACGGTTCCGTCCGAGTATCATTGGAGTTTTCACGGGGTACAATCCTCTCTGATATGACGATAGGCGTCGATACAGCCTCCTTGAAAGCACTGAGGGCGAATTTTGGTATAGCCTGTCCCGGTGTTCAACTATCCGGGCAAGGATTTATCGTTCCGTCTGATCAAGTCGATCAGTTTTGCGAAGCAACGAAATTGAAGATGCTGCGCCGCTACATTACCGGCAAAGACGTGATGCAAGGGATGAGAGAGCAATACGTTCTCGATACCTACGGAACTACGAAGGAGCAGCTTTTTGGGGCCTACCCTGACGCCTACCAATGGGTGCTTGACCGAGTAAAACCCGAACGAGACCACAATCCGCGAGAGAAGTATCGCCGTGCCTGGTGGATTCATGCAGAGCCAAGAGGTAAATTCCGCAGTGCATTGCACGGTTTGCGCCGATTTGTTATCACCTCACGAACAGCACGTCACCGCGTGTTCCAATTCCTGGATTGCACATTCCTTCCTGAAACAAAGGTACTGATATTGGCATTTGAAGATGCACAACAGCTTGGGATACTATCCTCGTGCATCCACGTTGCTTTCGCGAACCGCGTGGGTGGTTGGCTAGGGGTGGGAAATGATTCGACTTACAACCATTCCGATTGCCTTGAGAAGTTTCCCTTCCCCGCCATCGCCCCCAACAGCGAAACCGCCCAACGCATCCGCGCCCTCGGCGAGCAACTCGACGCTCACCGCAAGGCCCGGCAGGCGGCGCATCCGGAGTTGACGCTGACGGGCATGTATAACGTCCTCACCAAACTGCGCGGCGGTGATCCACTGACGGCAAAGGAAAAAGTCATTCACGAGCAGGGCCTCGTGAGCGTGCTGCAAAAAATCCACGACGATCTCGACCGCGCGGTGCTCGAAGCCTACGGCTGGAGCGACATTGAAATCGGCTATGCACCCGGCGAACACACCGGCATGGCCTATCATGATGTGATCGGCCCCGGCGAACCCCCGCCCGAAGGCCCCGGGGAACTGTGGAATTCCACCCGCGAAGCCATCCTCACCCGCCTCGCCGCCCTGAACGCCGAACGCGCCGCCGAAGAAGCCGCCGGCCACATCCGCTACCTCCGCCCCGACTTTCAGGCTCCGGGCCGGACCGCTGCAGCCACTTCCGCCGAAACAGAAGTTGAAACCGAACTGCCGCTGCCGGAATCCACCACAACTCCGGCCACTGCCAAAGCGAAGTCCTCCAAGCTTCCCTGGCCCGCCGATCTTCCGTCCCAGGCCACGGCCCTCCGGCAGGCGCTCGCGGTTTTTCCTCACGGCACCGAGGCCGCTCAGATCGCCGGACAGTTTCAGAAGGCTCCGAAAGCGGCCGTTAACACGCTGCTCGAAACATTGTGCGCGCTGGGCCAGGCGCGGAACGACGGAATCCTTTTTTTCCCGGTTTGAAAGAAATTCCAGCTAAGCAATGCCACGGCACCACATGTTTTACGGCGATTGCCCAGCCGCAGCAATGGCTCGAGAAACTCCGGCGGTTACCGAAACCCGAACGCTTCTTCCGTCATGCCCCTAAAACGCAAATCCACGCCGGCGGTCAATTCCAGCGGGGCGAGCACGAACAGGAAAGAAAAAGGTTGGAAGATACCTCCAGCAGTTTTGACCTTCCAATGGCCGGCGGATGAGGAAGCTGTTCTGCAGAGCGGTGATTTGGAGGGATGGTATGCCCTGCATATGGAAAAGCTTCGTCTCGCCGGTCCTCGAACGAAGACCGACCGCGAAGAACTCGCCAAATACGATGCACTCGAGCGACGCATCCAAAACGAACCGCGGGCTCTGCTTGACGAGGCCTGTGAAATGTTTCTGACGGCGATCGCTACGCTTTCCCGCCTGGCCCAATCAAGGAGGCTAATTGTCCGTCTGGAGCGCAACGATGGGAGCCTTTACCGTGAGAATGACTGTTCCTGTTCAACTTTTGTCGACTTACTGCACGGCATGATCCGGCAGTTTATTATGCATGCGCAACTCGGAAGGCCTGGAATGAGGACGGGGCTTTTCTTTGCTGCGAAAGAATTGACTGAAGCGTTCATGCGTATCGCCCATGCAGATCCGGAGGATTTCCGGGAAGTTGCAGAATCGTCGCTAACCATGCCCTCACTGCGGGCGCGCAATCCCGATTTCACCGCAGGCGCCGGGGAAATCGCAAAAGCGATTCACTTGGGAGAAAAGCATCCAGCCGGGGACATTACGGACAACCGGAGCCCAGGAGGTGCAGAGGCACACCTCCTGGTGGCGACTATTCTGGAAAAGATTCACTGGCAACGGGCAATGTACGAGCGCGAGCGGCGAAGCTTGGAAATCATCAAGAGATTTTCCGAAAGGGCCGACGAATACCGCGGCGTGGAACTGGACGAATACCTCCGAAGTACGTTTCACACGGACCATTTAACACCGCTGCTGGCCTGCGCTGCATTGCCCGAGTGGGAAAAGAACCCGGAGGCGTGGAGAGACCAGGTGCTCACAATGGCGAAACAGGAATTTGACGCGATAGCCCGCAATCCCAAACGCAATCCGCGGTTATGGCGTGAGTTGGGAAAATCGGGAGAGACGCTCCGTTCAACGGTTAAAGACCGGTGGCGGGTGCTGGAGAAGTTGTGCCGCAATAAATTCAGCAGGTTTGTGCGTGCTGCCCATAGAAAGCCTGCCCGTGGGCAGGCTGGATAGACCCGGGTACCTACGCGAAGAGTTGGTGCGGAACGGGATTCGATGGCTATCTGAAGGACCGGGTCCGCTGACAACTCTGTTCAGGCTCGGGCCGCCCGGCGGGTGCCGGTGCGGAGGTACCGGGCGGGGCGGAGGAAGTGGATCATTTACTCCACTCCATTCTTATGTTCGTTTTCCCTATTCTTCCTCCCGGCTGGGTGCGTGTCCAGTCCTCGAATTTGAGTGCCGTCTTTTACGATGCGGCCTCCAGCTATCTGAAAATCGAATTCCGCGGCGGGCGGATTTATGGTTATGAACAAGTACCATCCGCGGTGCATCGCAGTCTGATGGCGGCGGGATCGAAGGGCCGGTATTTTCACGCGAATATCCGGAACCGGTATGCCTGCAGGCGGCTGGGTTAAGTTCACCCTTTTTCCCTATCCGTTATGAGACTCAAGAAAAATTGCGGAGCCGCCGCAGACCTTCGGAACCAATGGACCCGGAATGAAAACCCAAACAGAGAATTCTGAAATGAGCGCGCGCGGAAAAATTGGACGGCTGCCCTGGGCACTCCGCGAGGAGGTGAACATCCGAATTCAAAACGGTGCCGATGGCCGTTCCATTGTGGAATGGCTCAACGCGCGTCCGGAGATGCAAGCGGTGATACGCAAGTATTTCGACGGCAGGCCTCTCAATGAACAGAACCTCACAGACTGGCGAAAAACCGGTTACGCGAAGTGGCTCAGCCGAAAGGAGACCATGCATAAACTGCGGGATGTGGCGGAAGAATCCAGAGAGGCGCAGGAAGCGGGGGGCGAAATCGCGGACCATGCGTCCCGGCTGATCGCGGGCCACTACGCGGTGAACCTCAGCGAATGGAACGGGGATCCTGAAGACCCCGCATTTGCCAGGCTGCGGGAACTCGCTGAGATCACCCGCGAAATTGTGGCGCTGCAGCGGGGCGAACACAGTGCGGCCCGGCTGAAGATGGAGCGGGAGGAGTTTGCGCGGGCGGCGGCCGAGCGGGTCGAGCCCGGGGATTTTCAAATCCGGCAGGAGACGCTGCGGGAATTCGAGATGTTCCTGAGGCTTCCCCAGATCGCCCGCATTCTGGAAAATGGCTGTCTGACCGGAGCGGAGCGGATGAATGCCATCCGGGAGAGGCTGTACGGAGCGGTCCTTGCCGGAACAAGCCCCAACGAAAAGAAACTAACAGCCGCCAACCGGGCGATCAACGGAGACGGGATTTAAATAACCCAATCAAGGCTAATCAAGGCTAATCAAGGCTAATCAAGGTTAATCAAGGCTAATCGAGGCAACCGCGCGGTAAACCTGCCAGATATGAGCATACCAAATCCACGTGAGCGTAGAAAACCCGCGCACCGAACCCCGGGTCGGCGCCATTGTAGCTGGACCCAGAGGGGCTCCCACGGCCCACAACCCGATCTGATGCAGCGCGGGGTCCGGGGCCGGAGGCTTCAGGGAAATGCTGACGAGGACGGCGGGAAAAGAAGGATATGGGCCAGGGAGAAAAAGGAGGGCCGACTACGCCCTTCACCCCAGAGGGGCCGACTCGCCCCTCCTCAAGCGCAGCGTTTTCCGGACGGCGCTTGAAGTTTGCTGCACGCGGTGCCCCGACCCGTGTGCAAGATTCAATTTCCGGTTTGGAGCCTCCCAAAGCACCGTCCCTATTCAGAATGAACCTCCCGGGCGGGACCGAAACCGAACCCGAATTTCATACACACGTTGAATTCCCGACGATTCCTAAATATCCCAAGGACTGAATTTCAATAAAAAGAATCGTCGCACGAATACAATTTTTGACAAAAATCCTATTTGTGATAGTTTTTATGGAAATTATCCCTGTCATGATGGTTCAAAACACAAAACCCCGTCGCCTCCGCGGATACTCCCTCATCGAAATTTTGATGGTAGTGGCTGTCCTTTCATCAGTGGCCGCAGGTGCCGTGGTGACTGTTTCAAACGTTACCCAGGCGACCGAGAACACGAAGCTGAGAAGAGACGTGGCAGTGATCAATCGCGCGATCCGCCTTTATATGGTGAATGGCGGAACGTTCGTGCAGGCGGATCTGCGGAACCCGGGGACGATGCTCAGCAAGCTGAAGACGCGGGCGAGCACCGATACAGCGAAACAGCTTGCGGGGGTCAAGCATTCAATGGCGGACGAGCGGCTCAACTATGAAATGCAATCAACCGAGGAGTCCCGGTCCCAGGTGGAAAGAGCCCGTTTCATTCCTGATCCAGGAAATCCGCGCTTCGTCATCGAAAAAGGCGGCGTGGCCGGCATCCGGCGGTTCTTCCTCGACTCGAGTCTCTCCGGAACGGACTACGGAACGGAGGACCGGGCGGTGAACATGAAGCTCGCCAAAACCGATCCCTGGGTGTGGGACTATAACGATACGCCAAACACCCGCAAATCCCCAGGCAACCCGCCGCCTGTGGTCGCGACGACTCCCTCTTCCAATCAGGAGACACCCGCGAACATCCCTCTGAATCCACCGGCGTTCAGCCTCCCGTCAGGAGCGGACAAGCGCAAGAACTATCCGAAAACCCTGACGCTGCTGCCTACCAACCCGTCCGGAACCGCTGCGATTTCCTACAGCATCAACGGCAGCCCTTTCATCCCCTATGCTGGACCGATCAATGTAGCGGCGAATTCGACGGTCACTGCGATTTCCGTGACGCTCGATCCGGACAAGTATGACGACAGTACGACGTCGAGCAGCGTGTACACGGCGACTGCGATCGATGCTGTGGCAAGTATTGGGTTCCCGAAGACGGGATACAACTATGTGGAGCTGGGAGGTCCGCTGCATCCCTCGACACCAGGGCCGCTGCCGGCACCGAGTGCGACCGGAACCGGAGGCCTGGCCAATCTCGATGAGTTTCCGGTACCGTTCCAAAACAGCACTCTCTTCCGGTATGTCTGGACGGTGGACGGGACGAATCCGAAAACTTCCGGCACTGCACAGACCCAGCCTGACTTCACAAACGGGTTTATCCCCGCTGCGATTCCTGTAGCCGTAACGGCGTTTGGCAGCAGTTCCGCCGTCACGGTAAAGGGCGCGATCAAATCCCTGGACTTATCGTCGGTAAATAGTTCACCGACTGTTAGCCAGGCCCTCACTGCGGTTGCACTCGCGCTCCGCCCGCCGCTCGCGACCATCGACGGACGGGATGTCACGCTGGCCCCGGATGTAAGCGGTCGCGACACGCCGGCGAATGTTCGGATCTATTATACCACGGACGGCACGGACCCTGGCGTGGACGCCGCTGGCAACCCCATCCGCGGGAACGTTTGGACGGGCGTGCCCTTCACGCTGGAAGGCACCACGGGCTCCACGCAGCAGATCATCGCACGGGCCTATGCACCGCTCGCCTACCCGCAGTTCTTCACCGCCGCCGCCCCGTCCACCACGATGATCACTCTGCCTCCGAGAACGGATGTGTATGTCGGCGGCATTTTTGTCAATTCCACAGGGAACACGATGCGGAACATCGCGAAGCTGAACAACTCCGGTTATGTGGACACGCGGTTCGACACCGGCACCGGCGCCTCAGTTGACAGTCTGGTGGGCGTCGTTCGCCAGGTGGGAGGCGGTGTGATGGCCGGCGGGGATTTCGGCGCGATCAACGGCGTGGCCCGCGCGGGAGCCGTCCTCCTCACGCCGGCGGGAGCCGTGGATACCTCCTTCAACGCCGAGCTAACCGGAAATTGAGACCCTGACATGAAGAGCGCTCCTGCCAGCACGTTCAAACTCATCGGCCGCCTTTCCCTTGGCGTTGCCGCGTGCCTTTCCCTGTATCTCGCCTGCACGGGATTGGGACGCATGCCGCTGCCTGGGTGCGAGGCCGGATCGGCCTGCGGGAAAGCGCTGCAAACGCCATGGGCGTTCGTTTTCGGACTGCCCGTCAGTTTTCCCGCGTTTGTGCTTTATAGTCTGGCATTGCTGTTGAGCGGACCCTACGTCCGGAGGGAGCGTTCACTCGCCGGTCTTGAAGGAATGGCCGTGCTCGCAGCGGTGGTGGCCGCAGCGATCTGGTTCACTTGCCTGCAGTTGGTGGCTGTCTCCTTTGTGTGTCTGTGGTGTTCACTGATTCACGGGTTTGCCGCATCGGGTGCGGCTCTCCTTTGCGTGGCCCGCATGAAGCAGGCAAGCCCGGTGACCGACCGGACGGCGGGGGTGCCGGAGAGACGCAGGCTGGAGCGCCATCTGGTGCTCGGCCGGGTAGCGGCCGGCTGTTCCGCGGCAGTTTGCGTGGGGGTGCTGGCGGCGGGCGCGTTGTCCCGCGCGTCGCAGGTTCCGGCGCAGGAGACTTCGGACGCGGCGGATTACTTCAGCCCGGTGGAGAACACCGACCAAACAGGACTCGCCCTGTATGGCGGAAAGTATCACGTCAATCCCGAGGACCTGCCGGTCGTCGGGCGCGATGCGGCGGGCGCGCCTGCTGCGGTTTTGCTCTGCGATTATACCTCGGATCTCTGCCGCAAATATCTCGCTGCCGTGCAATCCTCCGTTCCCACGGAAGCAAAGCCGGTCCGCATCATCATTCTTCCGGCGGCGCTGACACCGGAGAACGAAGACATTCAGCGCGTGGTGATGGCGCTGTATCTTACCGACCGCATCGCGTGGCGGTCCCTTTCCGCGCTGATTACGTCCGGACAAATCCCCGCCGAATACAAAGCCGTGGAGCGCGCTGCCCGGAAACTCGCTGGAGCGGAAAAATGGGCGGAGGCGCTCGACCTGAACGCATACAAAATCGCGCATCAAATTGAACTCGCCGCTTCTCTTCTGGATGAAAGCCGCCGCGACGGGAAATCTGCTGCGGTCCCCGTTCTGATTCACGGCTCCCGCGCGCTCGTCCCCGCCAGTCCCGACATGAAGGAACTCATGACCTTCCTGACAAACGGCTCCGCCGGCTCTGAACCCGCCAAAGCGCCGTCCGCCGGCGCCGGTGAAACCGCAAACGCTTCCGCCGCGCTCCGCGGCGGCATCGGCCAGCTTTCAAAAACCGCCTCGTAAAACTCCTCCTCCTCTACCCTGACGACGACCATGAAATTGATGCCTTCACGCTCCCTCCTGCTGGCTCTCCTGCTGCCGCTGACGGCCGGCAGCGCCTTCGCCGGCAACCCATCCGACTACGGAGACTTCTCCGGTTTTGCCGCGGCGAGCAGCGAAATAGATCCGGGGAAAATCATCCGCCTCGGAACCAAGGTGGATGCGGATGACGATGCCGACAACGGCGGGCTTCTCGGAGAAATTCTACAAGGGGTCCTCAATCTCCTGTTCACGCCGAACTCGACCGCAACCGCGGACGACGCCAGCGTTGATCAGGATGAGGATGGTATAACCATTCCGCCACAGTTTGCCCAGGGTGCCTCGGTAACCATTCCAATCACCGTCTATAACAGCGGCGCCAGCCAGGCCTATTTAAATGTCTGGGTGGACTTCGACAATAATGGCACCCTGAATGACGTTATTTACACCACCGCGGGCGGGGAAAAAGTGACCAATCAAATCAGCGTCGCGCAAAACAGTTCGCCGCAAACGGTGAATGTTACTTTCACCGTGCCCACCACCGCCAGTCCCGGCACCGGCCGCGGCATGCGCGTCCGCCTGACAGATTCGAATGATGCCAGGCCCACGGGCGCAAAGGGCAAAGGTGAAGTGGAGGATTATGTCGTCAATATCAGCACTCCCGGCTACACCTATGGCATCGCCGAGGGCAGCGTCTATGAAATCAACGCCAAGACCGGTGTCGGATCGCAAATCTTCGACATGGCATTCTACGGCACCGGCAACGCCATTGCGTTCATCCCGTCACTGGGAGCGGACGGCGTGCTGGTCTATGGAACGGGAGAGACGAACGATGTGCGACTTGCGACGTGGGACCGGCAGACCGGTGCCAACAACATCGCCGGCAACCTCACTTCCTTTGGAATGGCCTCCAACAAGGTCCTGCGGTGCGCCGCTTTCTACAACGGCTATCTCTGGACGGTCGTGGACGCGTCGGATGACCTTTGGAAAATCACTTTGACCGGAACCTCCGGAAACTATCGGATCGCCACCGCCGTCAAAGCAGCGGATATGTGGTCGAACGCCCGCGGACATGTTTACGGGGATTTCGATGTCAAGCCGGACGGCACCGCGCTTGCCATCGCGCTCAATGCGAGCTCCGGCGCGCCCGAATTCTTTACCTTCAGTCTCGCCGGAGGAACACCGACAGCGACCCTGCGCGGGACTCCTCCCATCAGCCAGAACGGGGTGGCGTTCGGTCTCGATGGAAAGCTGTATGGCGGTCTCGGACTCTTCGGCAACAACGAGGCCTGGTACACGCTGAGCCAAACCAACGGGACGATCCTCACCACCACCACGGGTTCCACGCTGGAAAACGTGGCGGACCTGACCGCGCCCGCTCCGTACTCCGCTCCCGCCGGCATCCCCCTGAATGACTACGGGGATCACAGTAAATTCCTCACCGCCGGCAGCCTGCGCACCAACACCCTGCGCCTTGGCGGCTCCGTAGACGGCGAATCCGCTCCCTTGAGCAATTCCACCGG
The DNA here is from genome assembly GCA_035550135.1 of Verrucomicrobiales bacterium. Lineage (GTDB taxonomy): Bacteria > Verrucomicrobiota > Verrucomicrobiia > Verrucomicrobiales > V1-33 > V1-33. Next base: position 44,174 of record DASZQB010000029.1, on the reverse strand, counting down.
CACGGCCGACGATACCAATGGCAGCGACGACGAAGACGGTGTCATCATGCCGGTCACGATGTCGCGCGGTGAGGTGGTCACCATTCCCATCACTGTTTACAATCACTCCGGGACCAGCGCCTATCTGAATGCATGGATGGACTTCGACAACAACGGCACGCTCAACAATACGATCTACACCACCACCGGCGGAGAGCGGCTGATGAATCAAATCACCGTTCCCACCGCCAACGATCCGGTGACTCATGAGGTCACCTTTACCGTGCCGCTGACTGCGAGCATCGGCACTGCCCGGGGTCTGCGGGTGCGCCTTACCAGCATCGGCGGGCAGGGTCCCACGGGAACGAGCGGCTACGGGGAAGTGGAGGACTACGGCGTCACGGTGGACAACATGCGCATGACTGCGATTTTGCAGGTCCGGCCGCTAACCACTGCCACGTGGTCCACCACCATTGCAGTGGAGGCAGGCACCGCTGTGGAGTATCGTCTCACGCTGAGCAACGCCGGCACCGTCACCCTGCGCGATCCGCTCATTGAAAATCTTCTTCCCGCGGTGGGGGATATCGGCACCACCAATACTGTCGCGCGGAACAGCGCATGGCCCATCCTTCTGACGGAGGCCGCTACCGTTCCTGCGGGTGTGAACGTCACCTACAGCACGGAGCAGAATCCCCGCCGCTCTGAAATGATCTTCCCTGATCCGCCGGGAAGTGTGCCGCCTCACTGGGGAGTTTTGCCTTCCAACCCGACAAAGGTAAGATCGCTCAGGTTTGACGGCACCGGTCTGACGCTGGCCGCGGGAGCAAACATTATCATCACCTGGAAGGGGACCATTCCGTGGGACGCCACGGCCTATACTACCGCGTGGAATTCCGTGGGAGCCACCGCCGTGCGGGATGACCTCGGCACATGGATCACGCCTCTCGAATCGAACAAGCCAGGTGTGCAGGCATTGACTCCCACCGGCGTTGCCTATGGAGACACGGTATGGAATGACACCGACAGCGACGGCATCCAGGATGCCGGTGAGCTAGGTGTCGATGACGTGCTGGTGGAACTCTACCGCGACAATGGAGACAACATCGCCGATCCGGCGACGGACACTTTTGTGGCGAACACCTACACAACCACGGTCAGCGGAAAAGCCGGCACTTACCGCTTCGGCAAATTCACGGTGGGCAATTATTTCGCGGTCGTGAGTCCCTCGGATTCCTGGGGCTTCACCACCGCCGCCCAGGGAAGCTCCACCGCGCAGGACTCCGATGTCCAAACGATGGTCCGCAATGGCCGTCGTATCGGCGTGATGCCCGTCACACAAATCGCCACCAACGAAATCGATTTGACGTGGGATGCAGGCTTGAGGGACCGCGCCACGGTACCGGCGGTGTGGGCCATTGCCGAAAGCAACGGCGGCCGCAAGATCCTCGGTGGCCGGTTTACCCAATCCCACGGTATTGCCCGGAGGAATATCGTGCAGGTGTTTGCGGACGGGAATGTGGACACCACCTTCAATCCAGGCACCGGTTTTGACGACTCTGTGCGCTCCATCGCCGTTCGCAGTGACGGATTGATTCTGGTGGGAGGCAACTTCACTTCCTACAATGGCGCCTCCAGCACCGGTGTGGCTCTCCTCTCCAGCACCGGCGCACTGGACACCCGCCCCGCCAAACCCAACACCACAAACGTCAATTGGGTCGGCACCAACGGCACCGCCATGTATCTGGCCGGCACCTTCAGCAAGGTCGGGACCGTCACCTGCGGAAACATCGCCCGCCTCAACGCCGATGGAACCGTCGATACCGCCTTCGTCAATCAGGGCACCGGCGCGAACGGCACAATTTACGGCGGGGCCGTCCAGACTGATGGCAGCGTCATTCTGGCCGGTGCGTTCACTTCGTTCCACGGCACCGCACGCAAGGGGGTCGTCAAGCTCAAACCGGACGGCAAAGTGGACGGCGGCTTCAATCCCGGCACCGGCCCCAACGGTGAAGTGTATTCTGTTAAACTGATCGAAGACGGCCGCATGATTCTTACCGGCAACTTCGTCTCGTTCAACGGTGTCTCCTGCAACGGCACCGTGCGTCTCAGCGCCACGGGAGCAGTGGATACGACGATGAACAAGTCGTCACTGAACATCAGCACCATTTCGACGTCGAACTGAAAGCACCAGGCAGCCAGGCACCAAATGAAATCCTAACATCAAAAAGCCCGTGTGGGCGTTCCGACATTGCAGCCACTATTGGAGTTTGCTGTTTGAGATTTATTTGGCGCCTGGCGCCGGGAGTGCGGAGTTTCTGACCTCGTCTGAGAACTCTTTCACCGCCCGGCTCATTTCCCCCGCAACGTCAGCGCGTGCCCTGGCGAATGGCGGACGGAACCAAGGAAACAACCCTGTCAAGTCCGCGGTAACGAGCACCTGGCCATCGCACTCCGGCCCCGAGCCAATGCCAACCGTGGGGCACTGCACCGTTTCTGTGATCTCCTTTGCCACTGCGGGAACCATTCCCTCCAATACGATGGCAATGGCGCCCGCCGCATCCAGCGCGCGGGCGTCGGCAAGAAGCGCGGCCGCCTGCTCCGGGGTGCGTCCTTTCTTTTTGTACCCGCCTTCTTCACGCACGCTTTGCGGCAGCATCCCGATGTGACCGATAATGGGAATGCCGGCATTCACGATGGCCTGAATCTGCGGAAGCATCGCGGTGCCGCCCTCCAGTTTCACGGCATCCGCACCGGCCTCCATCAGTGCCCTGGCACTGACAAGCGCATCCTCCGGCGTTAGGTAGGTATGCCACGGCAGATCACTGCCTACCGGCGCGCGCTTCACACCGCGGCACACGGCGCGGGTGTGATGCACCATATCCGCGAGCGTCACCTCCACGGTATCCGGATAGCCCAGCGCCACCATTCCCATGCTGTCGCCGCAAAGCACCAGATCCACGCCGGCTTCGTCAAGCAGTCGCGCGGTGGGATAGTCCGCCGCCGTGAGCATGACCACCTTGCGGCCCGACGGTTTGAGGGCACGAAACGCCGCAAGTTTTGCAGCGGAATCAGAAGAGGGCATCGGAGGAGAAAATATTCCTGCTAGGCATTTCCACCGCTGCTTCCGTCGAAGGAAAACTTGCCGGGTCCTGAGAAAAGAATGACGAGGAACGCTGCAAAATAGAGGGCCGCCATTTCACCGGAATCCTTGCCGAAAAGAATCATCTTTTTTTGCACGAAGAAGGCGACCCCCATCGCGACGGAAAGAGCGAGAGCTGCGAAACGCGTGCAAAAACCGATGACCAGCATGGCGGCGCAGATCACTTCCGCAAACACCAGCAGTCCAAGGGTCAACCTTCCTCCAATATGCAGTGGATCGGAAAACGCGGCGATCGTTTTGAGCCGGTCCGCATTTTTAACAGCCGTCCATGCTCCGAAGCCAAAGAACATCTCCGCCTTTCCCCATCCGTGCACAAAAAGCATACCAAGGCCCGACGCCGCGCGAAGCAGCAGCAGGCCAAAGTCCTGGCTTGCCGGAAGAAAATTCAGATTGAGGAACGAAAAGAAGCCTTTCATGGCGCGCACAGTGCCGCGGGAAATCGAGCGCGCAATCCCGGCGTGGCGGAGATGTTCACGCGCGTGGTCTTGTCAGGAAAAACTCCTTCAGCCCCGCGGCGACTCCCCCGGCGTATTCGCGGTAAATTGAGATCCGCTCTTTCCCGGCAATTGGCGCCAGGCCTTCGTAGTCGCCGGCGGCGAGGCGCTCAATGACTTCCGGGTTGTTCATAACGTACGGTTCCAGAAAGGCCACGGGGCACAAATACACACGGTTGGCGATTAGATTGCGCATCCACACGTATGGCTGACCGGCGACGGGCCGGGCGTTCCTGCCTGGGTAAGTATAGGGTGGCAGACCCGTTGCCTCCGCCATTCCCCGCGCGACCGCAATGCAGAGCGGCAGTTCCACTTCCGGAATGCGCTGCACGAGACGCAGCAATCCCTCCAGTCGCTGATCATCGAAACGAAATTCATCATCGCCAATGCACCCGTGAGCGAGAACGTGGAGGTGGTTGGAATTCGAGAGCGAGTTGCTCGCAACGTTTCCATTGTGGTGAAGGCAAAGGACTAAATCGGGACGCAGCGTTTCATTCACCAGTTGCCCGCGGGCACGAACTTCGTAAGCGCGATAGAAGAGGCGTTCGGCTTCCCTTTTGATATTTCCCGCCGTCATTCCCACGCCGCCCTGAGCAAGACTGGCGCGTGCTTCGTCCATCAGTTGTTCCGGGCGCACCGGAGTGGCCGGCTCCAGGCTCTTTCGCACCAACGAAACGCGCGCTCCGAGCACTTCCAGCATGGGTGCCAGAACCTGAGCGGCGCGGAGGTTGATCTCTCCCTCCTTTACCGGAGCAGAAGCACCGGGAGGATTGCTGTAGCGTTCCTCCATGACCGCCCACGATCCCCCAATGTGGCCAGGGTCCAACGCAATGTGGACATTTTCCAGTGGCCGTGCCGGATCGTGCAGCGGTGGCAGTTCCTCCAGCCGCCGCCAATAGCGCTGGGCCGCGGCAGTGTCGGTGCTTCCGGAGGGTGCGAACTTTAAGAGGTAACGCGCCCCTGTGCTGTCCGCCTCGTCAACGGGCGTCGCCATGCGGATGAGAGCCGAGTCCCCGCGCACTTCGATGTGGCGCGACCACAGCATGTCGCCGGTGAGCACATCCTGCAGCAGATGCAGAAACTGGTCGTGCGTCACCTTTCCCTGCCATGGATCGAGGCGGGACCAGTCCGGAACGGAGGCGCCCGGCGTGACCAGACGGCGGGCCGATGCCGTCTTTGTCTCCGTCTTTTCACGGCAACCGGGCAGGAAGAGGCCCGCAGCGGCCGTCAGCAACCGGCGGCGGCGAAGGCTGGGGGAATTGAGGGGCATGGTCCGCCATTCTGGCGGAAATGGCGAAGTTCGAAACCCGAAATCCGAAAGGAATGCCGGGGTTGGAAGACCGAAGCGATTCATCGTTCCTTTGGGAATTCCGGCAGGGGAATGCAGATTTCCGAATTTTTCCAGTTTGGCTTTCCCGGGGTTTCAGTGTAGAAACGGGCCTTCCCCATGAAATTCCGCGTTCTTCTCCCCGCTGCCGTTGCTCTGCTGCTCACCAGTTGCGGCTTCGTGGGCAAAACGCTGGGAACTGCGACTAACCTCGTGGGCAGCGTAGTCAATACGGTGACGGCACCCCTGCACCTTGCGGATGAAGCAGACGCCAAAACCGAGAAAGCGTGGCGTGAGCGCACCGCCGCGCTGAACCGTGAAGATGCCGCCAAAAATGACCGCCGCAGAACTTCGGAAAAGCGCCGACGCTGACAGTGCTCCGCCGGCGGGCCTTTCTCCGGAGCTGCGCGCCCTGTGGCTGGCGAAAAAGGACCGCTGGGACGAGGCTCACAACATCGCTCAGGACATCCACACGCGGGATGGTTCGTGGATTCATGCGCTGCTCCACCTCATCGAAGGAGATACCGGCAACGCCGGTTACTGGTATGCCCGCGCCGGACGGGAAGCGCGCGGGGTGAAGGACATCGATGCCGAATGGGACCGCATCGCGGCGCATCTTTGCGGCGAAGAAGATTAGTTGCCGCTGAGGGGAAAGCCGGTTGACGCACGCGGCGCACGGTCCGACGTGTTTCCTTCCCTCCCCTGAGAACCCTCAACCAACGATCCCCACGGCGATGGACCTGATCTACGAAGGCAAGGCGAAGAAGCTCTTCACCACCGAAAATCCTAACGAACTGCGCATGGTGTTCAAAGACGACGCCACGGCCTTCAATGGTGAAAAGAAAGGCAGTTTCGCGAACAAAGGCCGGCTCAACAAAAAGCTCAGCCTCCTGCTCTATCAACTCCTCGAAAAGGAGGGAGTGGCCACCCACTTCAGCCGCGATGACGGCCCGGAAACGCTCATCGTCAAACGCGTGGAAATCGTCCAGGTGGAAGTGGTGGTGCGGAACATCGTGGCGGGCAGTTTGAAGAAGCGCACCGGTCTTCCCGAAGGCCAGCGGCTTCGGCAACCCATCATCGAATGCTACTACAAGAGCGATGAACTGGGCGACCCGCTCATCAATGATGAGCACATCCGCGAACTGAATCTCGCACGCGGCGACGAGATTGAGAAGATCAAGCGCAGTGCGCTCAAGGTGAACCGCGTTCTCTCGGCATTCTTTGCCAAAGCGAATTTGACGCTCGTCGATTTCAAACTCGAGTTCGGACGCCTGTTCCCCGACAAACACAACATCGTCCTTGCCGACGAAATCACTCCCGACACCTGTCGTCTGTGGGACGCCGAAACCGGCCAGAAGCTGGACAAAGACCGCTTCCGTCAGGACCTCGGCGATCTCATTGAAGGTTATTCAGAAGTTCTCTCCCGCGTCGAACATGCCCTCGCTGCAAGCTGAAGTCACCGGTCGCTACGACCACGCCGGCGATGCCAGCCGGCTGCTCTACACTCCCCTGCCCCGTCCTCTCACCGCGCAGGAAACCCGCCGCTACACCGTCGAATACGAAGGCGATGGGAACGCCCTCACCGGCTTTCTTAAAAAGGTTCTCGCCGACGAAGTCAGTCACTCGCTAACCACCGGCGGAGCCCCGGCGCTCAACGGCTCCTCCTTCATCCTCGACTACGGCATGAAAGGCGGGGCGCTGGATCTGGAAAAAGAAACCATCCTCGCCCACCACCGCGGAGACAAGAATCCGGGATTCACTATCCAGTCACTGCGCATCAACCGGCGGCTGTATGTTTTTGACGCGAGCAAATCTGCGGATACTCCGAAGTTCGCGGACCGGTTTGTCAGGGACATAGTGAATCCGGCGATTCATACCTGGAAGGTGACCGCGTGAATCCGTTTGGGAGCGCGGAGACTTTCAGTCCAGCACCATCACCCGGTAAAGTTGCCGTTTTCCCGCGGTGCCCAACGCTCCGGCATCTGTCACCGTTAGCACCCCTCCGGTGCCGTTTATGTTATCCTGCAGCGTCTGCCAGGATGTCAGGGTGGTGCTCTTTTGCACGCGATAATGGTGTCCGGCTTGAGAAGGAAATGAGATGCGAATGTCATTCCCTGCAGCAGTGACCGTGGGATTGAAGGTGACGGTGATGACGGCGGCATCGTACGCGACTGTATGGACGCCATCGGCGGCGCTGAGCATGAGGGTGTAAACGCCGGGCGCGCTGAAGGCCACGGTGGTGGCCGCGGAAGAGGCGTTGCCGAAGACGGCCAGCGCGGGACCTGAATACGGTTTCCACGTGACCGAAGCGGTGCCGGAGACTGTCCCTTCGAGGTTCACCGACACGCCGGTTCCATTGATCGTCACCCATTTGTCAGGTCCCGCGTTCGCGACTGGTGCGCCGGGGGAACGCGGTCCGCCGGCAGGGCCGGTGGTCTGCACGACTTCAAATTGATTGATGTCGATCGTGTTCTGAATGTGCGCGAAGCAGTCTTCGGGATAACGATCATCCGGCGTGATGGAGACCGAGAAAAAGTTTCCGTTGTCCGCGACAATGGCCCCATATTTCTTGAGCGCGCGAAGCACCGCCTTTTCCTGAATTGTCCAGTTGTCCGGGATAACGAAGCTGTCCTTCAGCCGGAACCGGTCGCCCATCGCAGGTGTGTCGGGATCGGGCGTTGATGGATCGGAAGCATGATGGGTGGCGGGATAAATGGGACCGGTGCGCGTGTGTTTCACGATTAGCCGCAGCGCATGCTCCACCATGCCGCGCTGGCATTCATCGTAGCGCACGAGGGCCGGAAACATCGCGAGGCCCGCGGCATCGGCGGAGGTCCAGCCCGCAGGGCGCAGCGTGTTGGCGGTGAGGCTGAACTTCGCTCCATTCGAGGCTCGCCACTCGGTGCCGGTACGCTTTGCGCGCCACGTTTCCCATACGTATCCCGCACCTGGTTTCACGATGATAAAATGCCGGTCGCCGCCGTCTCCATTCACGTCCTCCTGCCACTGGGCATTTGTTAGGCTTCCGGTTTCCACCGGCCATCCTTCGATCGGCAGGACAGACGGAATCGGATACTGACCCACCGGATGTGTGCCGCCGTCAAGGTCCGACTCCAATGGATAGGTGAAAAACGTGATCGGCTGCACCGGCTGGTTATCCGGCACGAGCGCAAAGTTCATTTCCGAAAACAGCCGGAGCTTTTGCCGCCCGCTGTTCACGGCGAGATCCGCCTTCACGCGCGCGATCATTGCATCGCTGTTGCTCAGCGGCAGCCGCTGCGAAATGTCCTCATTCCACGCGCTGTCCCTGGGCATGATCTGCATCGCCGAGAGGACCTCATCCGCCTCCGGCGTGTTGAACAACAGCGGCGCAGTCACCACCGGCTGTTCGCCCAATATGCGGCCTTCGTGATTGATTCGCTGCCCTGTGGCCGTCAGGGGAGCGAACAGAAGAACGGCAGGGAGACGCATCGAAAAAGATACAGCGAGTGCGTCTTCATGGCAACAAACGGAACTGCATCAGGCGCTTTGCCTCCACGTATGGAACCATTTCCAGAATCCGCGTCGCAACGGTGAAGTCCGGGGCGGTCGCGCCGACTGACAGGCAGCCTGGAAATCCGCCATGATCGCACTTATCCCTTCTGTGTTATGCAGTCCGGAGAGGCGTCCGGGCACTGAGGACATCCCGCCGTTCCGGTGATAAACCGTAAAACTCCAATGGACCGGATCGCGCTTCAAAAGAACGGCAAGACTCCAGTGCAGTTGAAATTTGAGGATTCCCTGGATCGCTGATCGACAGCATTCCGCAAAAATCTCAGCAGTCCCGCCAGAGCACCTCACGGAGACTAAATCGAAACCGTCCGTGCGCAGTTTCTCAGCCAGGAGTTCCAGCGCAGGAACAATATTCGTTTTCAATGCGCCCAGCAGCCTGTCGTATTCATCCTCTGCGAGGGTAGCGATACGACCGGTCTTACCGGACGGGAAATTTGCCAGGGTGGCCGTCATAAAAAACAGGGAATAAAAAATGCAAAAGCCGGCAATCCCGTCCGGTCAGGGAACCGGACGGGATACCTATACCAATTACTCAAGCTTTCGGGCGCCATTCGATGGCCGACATTCCGTTGCCCAGATCACGGGCGCGGTGTTCATCCTGCGGATGCATGGTGTCCTGCATGGCAACGTAAGCCGCGGCACCGGGCGTAGGAATAATCACCAGCAGAAACCACGGTTCATTATTCACCGGAGGCGGAGCGACGACACCATTCTCCTCAAAGATGAGGCTCTCGCCGGTCCACGAGAGATAATGAATCGCCTGTTCGTTCACGGGCCGGTGGTTGTCCATGGTGCTGGAGATGCCGGGCAATTGGAAGTAGAGGTCGTTGTTGGACCCGCCGCCATAAGAGCCCGCGCCCACGGCATCCATGGCAGTGGCAACGCTGGTGGCGGCCTTAAAGCCGGGAGCGGCAGCGGCCTCGCCCGCTCCGAAAACCGAGGCGATTTGCTGAGCCTGGCGCTTGGCTGCGGCTTCACGGGAGGAGCGGTTTACCCCGGTCATGGCCGTGATGGCCATGGCGGCGATGACACCCATGACTGCGATCACGATGAGTAGCTCCGCAAGGCTGAATCCCCGTCGCTTTCTGCTGGCATTGATTTGGTAGTGCATTGGTCTGGTATTGTTATGGTTTTATGTTCTGAGAGCGGCGGGGAAGAAATTCCCGAATGAATCGCGCGCTCAGAAGGAATCATGCAAAACCAGACTCAATAGTTACAAAAAATATGGTATTTATTTACGCGTTTCTTCTCCGAAAGGAGAATTCCACGAAATCCGGAACTTGTTTCGTTCCTTTTCAGTGAGCTCCCTGCCGGCCACTTTTCGGGCAAGGGCGACCAGGTTCGGAATGTCCGTCTCCCAAACGCCCGCCTGGCCTTTATTCCCGCCAGAAATGAGCCTGCCGCCGGAGAGCCAATGAAGGGTGCGAATTGGTTCGCTGGTGGTAATAGTGCGATAATCCGTGGTTCCGCTCTGCCAGTCCCAGAGGTAAATGCAGCCCTCGTCGCCTCCCATGGCAAGCCACGGGCGGTCCGGGGAAAACGCAATTGGCCCCATGATATGTCCTCTGACGGGAGCGCCGCGCGCCGTGGCGGCCGGATCACTGGCGGAGAGGTCCCATACCATCGGAGATGACCCGGCCGAACCGGCCGCCAGCCAGCGGCTGTCCGGCGTGAATGTCAGATTGGTGGAGTCCAGGAAAGTGGCGGGCAGTTCCGCGTGCGGCACCGGCGGACCGGGTTTGCTCACATTGTAGAGCAGCACCATGTTCATGCGTTGTTTTGATCCCTTCACAGGTTCGCGATCCCACCCATGGCGGCCCACTGCGAGCCAATGGCCGTCCGGCGACACTTCCACATCCGGCAGCAGGTAGTGGATGGTGTGCATCGCGTGCTCACGGCGTCCCGCGGCGGGATCAGGGTCACTGAGGTTCCATTCAAAAAGGACTCCATCCCCGGAAGTGCAGTAAAGAGTGCCTCGCGGATGAAAGGCGAGGCACCGGTCGTATTGAGCGCGGGTATCCTTCATATCCAGCACGTATTGAGGAGCGGGAGGCGGTTGCCCGTTGCCAATGCACTTCTGCACTGCGGCAAAGTCATAAACATGGGCGACTGCATCTTTGCCGGTACTGGCCAGCCAGCGTGCATCATGGCTGAAGGCAACGCCGGTGGCGGGCGCATGATGCGGAGTCAACCTCCACGAATGCAGGCCGGAGGGTTCAGCAAGAATCACATCTCCGTCCTCACCATTTTCCGGCGAACCCTGCGGCTTGGTGCAAGCCATGGCGATCCAGCGCTCGTCCGGAGATACCGCCAAATCCCGGACGGTGCCATCATTGCCTCCCACCAGGTGTGGAAGCGCCCCGGTCCCCAGGCCGTCAAAGTCCCAGCGCCTGAAATTCCCGGACATCCCGGTGGCCAGCAGAACCTTCGCATCCGGCGTAATTGCAGCATTCATCACAGGTCCCGGCAGCCCGCGAAATTCCAGCGGCGGCTCGGCATCCTTCAGTTTTGCGATCTGCCAAACGGAGACCACGCGATCGTGTCCTCCAGCGAACAGCCATTTCCCATCCGCGCTGAATCCGGCTACAAGGCCGCGGCCACCAGCGGTTCGCAGCTTTAACGGCGGCAAATTCGGCTCCACCGGCTGGAGCATTACAAGGTCACCCACTCCGACCATGCAGACTTGCGCGGAGTCCGGTGAAAAGGCGGCAAAGGTGCAGCCCTCGACACCGTCCGCCAGAACCCTGCCTGTCGCCGCGGCCTTTACCGCATCCCCGCTGCTCAAATCATAGACCCGTGCGAGCGCGGGACTGCGAACGATCACCATCCACCGGGAGTTGGGGCTGAAAACGACGGAACCAATGTTAAATTCTCCCTCAGGGAGGAGAACAGGCTCGCCGACCGGCCCATCGGCATTGATCCTTCGCAGGTAACCCGGGGCCTTGCGGTCAGTTCCGCCCGTGAAATGCCATTTGCCGTCCGGGGAAATGGAAGAGGTCACGCGGGAACCGAGTTCCCGCGGAAACGGAATGCGATGTACGGGCCCCAGCGGGCTGGTGCTGTCCACTGAAACCAGGCACTGAAGCAGGAAACCTTCCTCTTCAACACTCCCGCCCGCGTCGAGAACACCCGCATTGCCATAAATGACCACTGAATTCGATTCCGTAGAGGCGCGAAGAGAGGCCGAACGGAACTTCAGACCCGCCACCTCGAGATTCCCAATGACCCGGCAGCCGGGTGTTTTAACTGAAGGCCCCTCCCCGGATTCCACCGCATTCCACAATCTGATTTCGCCGGATTCGCTGACACTCAGGATGCGCCGGGAGTCTCCCAGCCAGCAAAATCCCCGGAAAACCTCCGCTCCCGGCGTTGGCCACATTTGCCAGCGGCGCGACGGGGTGGACTTATCCTTTCCCCGCAGATCAAAAAGGGAGGCAACGATGCCGTTTTTCGAAGAGTCTTCCCAATCGAGCGCGAGGAGCCACCTTCCGTCAGGACTGATCCTGAGGTTGTTGCTGTCGACCACGGTGCGTTTTACGAAGCCCGGGAGTTCGGATGACTTCTCTTTTTTGTTCAGGGAAATATCCTGCCCGCCTGCCTGCTGCAGCACTTCATAGAGGGCCGCCGACGCCTCAGGCAAAACGCCGCCTTCCCTTCGCTGCGTGGCTTCGACTGCTTCCACGGCGAGGAGAAGCGCGCGGGCCGGATCTTTTTTGATTTCCAGCCGGGCGTCGCCAGCCAGTTTGGTCGCCGTCGCAAGACGCAGGGCATCACCGAGTTGATCGTTTGTTTGAGTGAGAGAAATCACGGCTTTCTCCGCTCTCTGCCAAAAAACGAAACTGCCAACGCCGCCGAGGGCCAGCGCCGCATACAGAGCAGCCAAGGCCGGCTTCCGTTTGACCCACTTCGCGCACCTTTCCCGTCGCGTGATTCTTCTTGCCCGGATAGGCTCTCCGCGAAGCCAGCGCTCCAGTTCCTCCGCCACTTCCCCGGCGGAAACCGGACGACGAGCGGGTTCTTTCTCCATGCAGCGGCGGGCCAGCGTCACAAGATCCTCGTCTCCGCGGCCTCCCCCGGACCAGGACGGCTCGTGCTCGACAATGCGCCGCATGATCTCCACCGGCCCTGCTCCATGGAAAGGAGGAGCCCCGCAGAGAACCTCCCAGAGAATTACCCCAAGCGCCCAAACATCGCTTGCCGTGGACACCTCCCGCGACCTGCCGCCCGCTACCTCCGGGGACATGTAGTGGGGTGTTCCCAGATGGTCGGTGGTAAGGGTGAGGCAACTGTCCGCAGTCGTGATTTTGGCCAGGCCAAAGTCGGTGAGCCACGGAACGCCGGCATTATCGATAAGAATGTTTCCGGGCTTCAGGTCCCGATGGAGCACTCCCCTCTGGTGAGCGTGGTGAACCGCCCTTGCGATGGAACTCAGGAGCGTTGCGGCTTCACGTGGCGGCAAAGCCCCTCCACTCTTTTTCAGCCTCTCCGCAAGACTTTGCCCCTCAATGAGTTTCATCGTGAAAAAGGGCTGACCCTCCAACCGGCCCACTTCATAAATCGGAACAATGTGTGGATGGTCCAGACCGGCGGCTGCCTCAGCTTCAATGGTGAAGCGGGCGAGTTCGGCCTCGTCGGCGAAGGTGGAGCCGCGGATCATTTTCAGGGCCACCGGACGCTTCAACTTCCGGTCCTCAGCCTCATAGACCACCCCCATGCCTCCGGACGCCAGCCGCCGCTTGAGAGTGTAACGGCCAAACTCTATCGACTCCGGATTTCCGGGAACCTCCTCGTCCCGGGCCGGGAGTGCCTCAAGGTCCCCTTCCAGCGAGCCTTCCAAAAGCAGCCCAAGCGAACAAACAGGACAAACACTGCTGGCAAGCGGATTGCCGCATTCGCAGCACTGAAGGGAGGGCTGAAGGATGGACGGTATCATACTTACCACTGTACATGACAATTACAGGATAAAGGTTACTACAGATCTGGAAATTATCAAAGTCTCGCTACTATTTAGACTAAGGGTTTAATGATCCAGTTAGATCCGGGGATACCGAACCGGCGAGTGATTAGATTAAGATTTGTCAAATAATTTTGAATACGGACTGGCGAATGGAACGTCAGTAGCGAATGTGACGAAACCGTCACATTGTGTGGCTCTGATTTTGCTGGGTGGTCTGATACATTCTCCAGAATTGCCAAACGTTTCCTCTAACCTTGCACTCATAAAACCCGTGATTGCTAACAAGACCAACAAAAAACCAGCCCGTCGTCTGACTGACCGACAACGGGACATCCTCCGCGAATACTTCGCCAACGCCATTGTGCTGGCGGCGATCAAAACGGAGGAGCCCGTCCCGACTCCGCGGAAAGTTCCGCAGCTTCGAGTCGTCAAGTAAGGGCGCGAATCCCGGCGAGACGAGCTTGGGGGGGCAGTCGCTTGAACCGATTGGTCAAGCAAAGGGGTGTTTGTGTAACTGAAGGGGGGCGGGATCGGAGAGGAAAAAGTTCCTGGCAAAAACAGCTTGCCGTAAAGGAGGGTAATCCAATACCCTACCAAAATGAACGGAAATTCCCCTACCGTCTTTGTCTGCCGGGACGTTGACTGTGCTGTAAGGAAGCATTCCACTGCACTTTCCGCTTAATCCCATGAGCAGCGAACCTCCCGACGAAGCCCGGATCATTGATGCCTTCCGCAGTCATTTTGGGAATCTGGGTGAGCAAATGGCGGGCGTTATCGTGGGACTGGAGGATGTCATTGAACAGATTTTGATCGCGATCCTTTGTGGAGGGCACTGCATTTTGGAGGGGGTGCCCGGGCTCGCGAAGACAAAACTGATCTCCACACTCGCGAGTCTGATGGCGCTGGATTTCCGCCGGATCCAATTCACGCCGGACCTCATGCCCGGGGACATCACCGGCAGTGACGTGCTGCAGGAGGATCACACGACGGGACGGCGGGTGTTTCAGTTCATCCAGGGACCGCTGTTTGCGAACATCGTTCTTGCGGACGAGATCAATCGCACGCCGCCAAAAACGCAGAGTGCCCTGTTGGAGGCGATGGAGGAAAAACAACTGACCGTCGGCGGCCGGACGTATGCGCTGCCGGAGCCTTTCTTTGTTTTGGCGACGCAGAACCCGATCGAGCAGGAAGGCACGTATCCGCTGCCGGAGGCGCAATTGGACCGGTTTATGCTCAAGATCACCCTTGGCTATCCGGATGCAGCGCAGGAAGTGGAGGTGGCGAAACGGGCTTCGACGGCATATTCCTATCAAACCACACCGGTGCTCAGCGGGGAGAACCTTCTGGAACTGCGTCGCGCCATCCGGGGAGTGCCGGCTGGTGATCCGGCGTATGAGTTCGCGGCCGGTCTGGCCCGGGCAACACGTCCGAAGGAACAGGGCGCGCTGGAATATGTGAAGGAGAACGTGGCGTGGGGTGCGGGTCCGCGGGCAACGATCTGCCTCATGCTGGCGGCGAGAGCCCGGGCCGTGATGCGCGGGCGTTACCACGTGACCACCGGAGATATCGCCGCGGTGGCTCATCCGGTGCTGAGACACCGGTTACGCCCCACATTCAATGCGGAGTCCGCGGGAATCACCACTGACGATATCGTCACCAAGCTCCTTGAAGTCCTCACAATGCCTGCGGGCAAGAAAACGAAGCGTTAATTCAACCGCGCCAACCGTTCCTCCGTCATGCTGCTGAGCGAACCACCCTTCATTACTCCACAGGATCAGTGTCTGCTGGACGGGCTGGAAGTGGCCAGTGTGCGGGCAGTGGACGGATATTTGCCTGGACAGCACCGTTCGCGCATGAGGGGCGGGTCGGCGGAGTTCGCAGAGCACCGGGCGTATGGGATCGGCGATGAAGTGCGGCGGCTGGACTGGCGCGTGCTGGCCAAGTGCGACCGTTATTACATCAAGCAATACGACGAGGAGTCAGTGCTGACCGCGGTGCTGGTGATGGATGCAAACGGAGGCATGAGCTACGCCGGGGAAGGCTCCTCCAAATGGGACTGCGCGCGGGCCGTCGGTGCGGCGCTGGCGCGGCTGCTGCTTGCGCAGCGCGATCCGGTGGGTCTGGCCCTGGCCGCGGATCCCCTGCCGCCTTTTCTCACGCCGCGCAGCGAGGCCTCTCATTACCGCGTGATTCTCGACGTGCTGCATCGCTTCACGCCGCAGGGCCCGTCGGCACTGGCGGGAAGACTGGCGGAGGTGTGCGGACGCATCCGCCGGCGGGGACTGTTGTTTATCATTTCGGATTTCTTCTGTGATCTTGCTCCGCTGGGGGAGGCGTTAAGGCGGCTTTCGGGACGCGGGCATCAACTGGTATTGATCCACACCGTCGCACCGGAGGAACTGAGTTTTCCATTCAAGGACGGCGTGCGATTTGTTAGTCTCGAAGACGCGGGCACTTCAATTTCACTCGATGCACCCGCATTCAGAGACACCTACCTGACGCGCCTTGAGGCGCATTTGACGGCTTTGCGGCGGCTGACATCCGACGTGCGCGGAGACTACGTGCCGATGCGCACGGACCAACCGGTGGCCACAGTCCTGGCGGACTACCTGAGAAAACGGGCCGCGCGGCTCAAAACCTGGTCTTGAGATGAAGCCGCACCGTTCATTCTTCGCCGGACGCAGGCGTTTCCTAACGCTAAGTGCCGCGGCCGCGCTCTGGCCGCCCAATCGGGGAATAACGGCAGAGGATGAAAACTCCATGGCTTCCTGCCTGGCACCCGGCGTTTGGGAACAGGTGGAGGCTGCAGTGGACCGGGCACTCGCCGCCATGGCCGCGTCACAGAAGGCGGGTGGAGATCTGGGAGAAGCGCATCCGGCCTCCACGGCCATGGCTGTTATGGCGTTCCTCTCGCGCGGGCACGTGCCGGGCCGCGGACGTTATGGTGATGTGCTGGACAAGGCCGTGGACAGCGTTTTGCTGGCCCAGGATGCAGAGGGCGTCATCGGCGTCAGGATTTCCAACTATATCGCCTACATGCACGGCATGGCCGGATTGATGCTGGGCGAAGTCTATGGCCTGACGCGGGGAGCGCGCTCAGCGATCATTCGGGATGCGATCGTCAAAGCGCTCGCGATCACCCGTAGAGCGCAATCCACGCCGAAGCCCAATCCCTCTCACAAGGGTGGTGTTCGTTATTTCGAAAACCTTGCCGATGCCGACCTTTCCGTAACCGGCTGGCACTTCATGTTCTACCGCTCGGCGAAAAATGCGGAGTTCGATGTGCCTGAGTCATGGGTGGCGGAGATGCTGCAATTTGTCAGCGCCTGCAAGGCACAGGGCGTGGTGCAGCGGCAGGGTCCGGCGCCGGCGCAGCCGGGAATCGGCTTCGCCTATCAGCCAGGGCAGTCGGCTACCTTTGCCATGTCGGCGGTTGGTTTGCTGTGCATGACGATGGCCGGCAAGAACGATCATCCGCTGGCGCTTTCGACGGCGGACATGCTTCTGAGATACGATCCGCACGGACCTGAACGCTACCGTGTGTATGGCCTCTATTATGCCAGCCTTGCGATGGCGCAATTGGGCGGGGAATACTGGCGTAAATTCTATCCGCGCCTGGTCGATGCCTACCTGAAAGACCCGCTCATGCCGGACGGGCTTTGGACCAATTCAGACATTCTGGGACCCGTAATCGGCACGGCGTTCCGCGTGCTGTCTCTAACACCTCCGTGCCAACTGCTCCCCATCTTCCAGCGCTGATCCGGCACCATGTTTTTCCTGTCCCCATGGTTTCTTCCCGCCCTCGCGGCCGCAGCGGCTCCGCTGGTTCTGCATTTGCTGCACCGGAAGAAGCCGCGCATCATGCCATGGGCAGCGATGCGGTTTTTGCTGGCGGATGAATCGCGCAAAAGCCGGACCTCGCTCCGGCTGAAGGACATCCTGCTGCTGCTGCTCCGCATGCTGGCGGTAAGCGCGCTGGTCCTGTTCTTCGCCAGGCCCATGGTCGCAGGCGGACATTCAGCGGCCGGCGCAAGGGACGTGATCGTGGTGGTGGACACGTCTCTTTCCATGTCCGGAAAATCCGGCGCCGGCACGGCGTGGGGCTACGTTCTCACGCAGGCAAAGCAGGCGCTGGAGGGACTCGGAACGGAGGACTTTGTGCGAATCCTAACCGTATCTGAAGCACCGCAATGGCTCACGAAATCGGCGCTTCAGGCAACGGACGAGGGAAAGGTTCAGGCGGCGGTGCTGCTGGACTCGTTGAAGCCTGGCCAGGGCGGATGCAGACTAACAAACGGATTGTCGGAGGCAATTCTGGCGCGTCCGGCGAAGGAGGGCCTGGTGAGACGCGTGGTCGTTCTCACCGATGGACAAGCCGCCACCCTGCAACCGGACGCGGCGGCGGCATGGGCCGGCTTAAAGGACGCCGCGCGCGCCCTGCCGGGAGGCTGCGTGGTGGAAGTGATAACGCCGCCGCCGGAGGGAACTCCGCCGAACCTGGCAGTAACGCGCTCGACGGCTTCCCGCGAGCAGGCGGCAGCGGGCGATCTGCTGCTTTTTCGTGCGCACATCAAAAACTTTGGGCCGGCGGATGCGGGTCCTGTTAGTATCCGCTGGAGCATTGACGGCGCACCGGCGGGGTTGAACACCGTTTCCGCGCTGAAACCGGGAGCGGAGAGGTCCGCTGAATTCACGCGCGCCTGTCCGCCCGGACCCGGCACCACCGTTGTCCAGTGTGATCTCGAAGCTCCGGGAAGCGACGCTTTGCCAGGGGACAATTCCGCCGCTGTGCTGGTGGAAACGATGCCGCCGGTCTCTGTTTTGCTGATCGATGGATCACGGGCGCGCGATGCCAAAACCACCGATACGGGCTGGATCGAAGCCGCTTTGGGAAAAACAAACACGCCCGGAGACGGCGAAACTTCCGGTTTTGCCGTAACGTCGCTGCCGGTGAGCGCACTGAAGCCTGAGGAACTGCGGAATTTCCAGGCAGTTATCCTGGCAAATATCCCGCTGCTGGGCACTGCGGCGGTCGAGGCACTGGAAAATTATGTCAGGGAGGGCGGTGGCTTGTGGATCATGCCGGGAGGCAAGACGATGGAGGCGGGCGCCGCGTTTGGAAAAGCGCTCTACCGCGATGGACAGGGGCTGAGTCCGCTTCTCTGGACTCTGCCGAAAGGCGCGGAGGACAATCCGGAGGCTGCCGTAAAAGTGCGCGTGCCGTCGCTGGAGCATCCGGTGACAAAGTTTCTGCGTGATGCGCGACGCACCGACGCGGGATCGGTCAGGATATACCGGCGTTTCCTGTTTGATCCGCCGCCGCAGGAAACGCAGGTTCTATTGACGCTCGAAGACGGCGCGCCGTTTTTGGCGGAGAAAAGTTTTGGAGCAGGCCGCGTGCTGGTGCAGGGCGGCCCGTTTAATCTGATGTGGGGCGACTGGCCCAAACATCATGCGTTTGTAGTGCTGTTGCACGAAGGCCTGTGGCGGCTGGCCTCCAGCGGATTGGTTCGGTGGAACCTTGCGGCCGGCGAAGCGCTGGCGTGGCCGGTGCCGTCTTCTTTGACCGCCGACACAATCCCGGTGTTAAGACCGGATGGACGTCAAATTGAGGCGCGCATCGAACAGCGCGGGCGACAGCGCATGGCGGTATTCACGGATACGGCTGAGCCCGGCATGTACGTCCTCGCGCCGGGGCTGGTGGATGAAAGGAAGGCGCGCTTCCTTGTGCAAAGGAACGAAGAGGAATCCAATCTGCGCCCGGCGTCGGCCGCGGAGCGCGAGGGCATTGCGCAGGCGGGAGGCCTCGTGTTTACCGCCGCGGCACTGTCGGAAGCGGCGGGCAAAGAAGTGCAGCGCTATTCGCCGGCATGGGCATTGTGCGCAGCATTGGCGGGAGTATTTTTGTGCGCGGAATCGCTGCTGGCATCGTGGCTGTTGCGGCGGCGTCATCAGCCGGCAAAGGCGGCCCTGACTTTGGGAGGCGCGTCATGAAACCGCTTCGTGATTTGATAGAGAGCTTCACGTGGAGCCCTTCCCTGCCCGTGCCGTGGCTCGCGGCAATCGCCACAGCGGCCGCCCGGCTGTTCGTGGCGACCGCGTGGCGGGAGCGCGACGCCGCAAAGCGGCCGGTGCTTTTGCCGGTCCTGTGGCTTTTGCGGGCGGCAGCCATCGCCGCGATCTCTCTGGCGCTCGCCGGACCTTCACGGCAGCTCACGAAACGCGAAACGACCAGGCAGGGCGTGACCATCATCGTGGACAGTTCCGGCAGCATGAGTTTGAGCGATCCGGATGCCCTCGTGCCGGAGTGGAGCGGCATGCTGCCCGACGACCCGTCGCGCGGTATCCTGACAGCGGCGCGGCACCATCTGCGGAAGCTGGAACTGCTGCCGCCCGCACAGTGGCACTCGCCCGTGGCGGCGCAGAGCATACGGGACGCAGCAAAGGCACTGAGTTCTGTTCCTTCGTCCTGGCAATCGCCGTCCTTAAAGCAGGCGGTGCCGCGCCTGGAAGCGGCGGCGGATACACTCGAAAGCGGAAAGAGCCTGCTCATCCAGGATTTCCTGCGCGAGCTGGCCGAAATGCGCGGAGAAGCGGAAAAGATCCTCACCTCCCTGCGCATCGCTCCGCCTAACATCAATCAGTTGAGCACCGACGGACCCGCCCGCCCGAGGCTGGCCCGCGTCGCGGACTGGCTGGACGCGGCGGAGAAGACCTGGCTGCGGGAATGCCGGGCTGAGTTCGATGTATCAATTTCCTCAATGGGCACCGTGGCCGTCCCCGCATCGGAAAGTGTTAGAAAATCCTGGCGGGAACGGAAACCGGCTGAGGGTCCGCAAACGACCGACCTTGCCGCCGCCCTGGATGAAGCCGCGCGGGATGCCGGTCTTGGCAGGGCGCGGGCGGTGGTCCTCATCACTGACGGATGTCACAATGCTGCTGCTCCCGCCGAGGAGGCGGCGGCGCGTCTGCGCGGATTGCCGCTGATTTGTGTTCCCGCCGGCGCGGTGGCGAGCCGCAGCAGGCAGGACCTTGCCATGCTCTACGCGATCGCTCCGGCAACTGCTTATCTGCACGATACGATTCGGATCGAAGGCGTGTTGAGCGGCGCGGGATGCGAAGGCGTTGAGACAGAGGTGATGCTGCGGGAGGGCGACCGCGTGATCGATCGTCGCAAGGTTCACATCAAAGATGGCGCTGCCGATCCAAAGATCGAGTTCGAGTGGAAGCCGGAGCGCGTCGGTCATCACAACCTCAGGATCGAGGCGACACCTCTCAAGCAGGAGGTCAGCAACGCAAACAACAGTCAGGAAACGGGAATCGAAGTGATGGAGGACACACTCCGCGTGATGATTGCAGACCGGGAACCGCGATGGGAGACGCGTTATCTTTTGAATCTGCTCAAGCGTGACAAGCGCATGGAATTCCAAACGCTTCTATTCGCCCCGGCGCATTCCAGCGGCGAAGGCACGGCGGCGAAGCCTCCCGCGTTTCCCTACAAACTCGACGACTGGGCACGGAATCGCATTGTGCTCCTTGGCGATGTCCTTCCGTCGCAGCTTACCGTGGAGCATCAGCAAATGCTGGTGGATTACGTCACGAAACGCGGAGGCACACTAATCCTCATGGCAGGCAGCGACGCAATGCCCGCGGCTTATGCAGGGCAGCCGCTCGGATCACTCATTCCTGTGACAGAGCAGCCGCTCCTTCTCAACGCCAGTTACAAACTGACACTCACGCCCGAGGGCCGTGAGCTCGACAGCATGAAACTGGGCGCTGCGGCGGAGCGGGCGGAGGAGGTGTGGGCAAACGCCACCACCAAAGTGCCGCTGGTTGAAATGTCGCCATGGTCCGTCGCAAAGCCGCAGGCGCGCGTGCTGCTCAATGCGGTGCCGCTAACAGGCGCGGCTGATCCGCCGCGGGCGTTCCTGACATGGCAGGACGCGGGGCGCGGACGGGTGATTTACCTCTCATCACCGGAAACCTGGCACCTGCGGTATTTGGAGGGCGACCGCTGGCACTATCGCTTTTGGGGTCAACTGCTGCACTGGGCGGTGGCACGCGATTTGGCTGGCGGAAGCCGCAGTGTTCACCTTGCGCTGGACCGTCAACGGGCGCCGCAGGATGCTCCGGTGTATGTGCGGCTGCGACTGGAGGATCTGACTGGAAAGGCCGTCTCAGGTGCGAATTCAAGGGCTGTGGTTCGCGAGGCAAACGGCACCGAAACGAGTGCTGTTCTCACAGAGGATTCGCAGGCGCCGGGGAATTACACCGGAATGCTCACCGGGCTGCCGCTGGGTCCCTGCCGCGTGGCGGTCGAAGGCCCCGAGATCGATCGTCTGCTGATCGAAGAGGGGCGCCAGGGAAAAATCGACGCTCCCCTCTTTATCGATCCGCCGGAAAACCGCGAGGCGCGCGACGTGCTGTGCGACATGGGGCAGATCAGCCGCATTGCCGCCGCGGGCGGTGGCTGGGTGCTGCCTCCAGGCGCCGTGCCCGATGCCCTGAAAAAGCTGGGGCTGCGCGCCTCGGTGACTGAGGAAACCTCTCTGACGCCGCTCTGGAATGAATGGCCGTGGCTCTGGCTGATCCTCGGTCTTTTGACGGCGGAATGGATTCTTCGCAAACCGGCCGGATTGTTGTAATCTCACCCGCAAATTCCATGGCATGAAAACGTCCCCTTCCCCTGCCCTGCTCCCGCCGGACATTCACGCCCGCCTTTCGGTCATCGCTGCAAGAAGCCGCCGCATCACGCTGGCGGGCTGCGTGGCGCGCATCGCCGGCGTCTTTTTGCTCCTCGCGCTCGCGGGTATGATAGCGGACCGGATGTTCCGGTTTTTTCATCCGGCATGGCGCTGGCTGGCGACCCTAACCGTGATGGCGGGAACCGCCTGTGCCGCGTGGTTGTGGAGGAAACTGGTGAAGTGGAAGGCCTCACCGCTGGCCGCGGCCCAGGCCGCCGAACAGGCGGTTCCCGGGCTCGAGGAACGCTGGTCCACGCTGGCTTCGCTCAGCGGAGCGCCGGAATCCATGCGCGGCGCGGGCAGCCTGTTAACGAGGGTGCGCGATGAAGCTTCCGGATTTACGGCAACCGTACCGGAACGCACAGGAGCAGGCAGACCAGGATTTTTCAGAGGGCTCGTCTGGCTGAGCATTGGTGCCGGGGTAATGGGAGCGTTTTGTTTGTCGGATGTGGCAGGGGCGGGAGTGAGGTGGCAGCGCTTGCTGGCTCCATGGAGTAATGCGAGCCTGACAAAGGTGAGTGTCTTTCCGGAAGATGTTCCCGCGGTGGTGCCGCGGCATGAGGTGTGGGACCTGCAGGCGAAGGTGACCGGACGCGCCGTGCCGTATGTGGATTTGGTTTTGCAGGACTCTTCAGGAAAAGAAACGAACGTGCGCCTGGGCGCGGGGGAAGAGCCGGGATTGTTCACTCACACACTGCGCGATCCTCAGGAGTCGTTTTCCTTTCGCTTCCGTGCAGGTGATGGCCAAACCCCGTGGCACCGGGTGAGAGTCGCGGACCGCCCGGTAATTGCATCCGCCGGTGTGTCGATTACGCCTCCGGCTTACGCGGGCCAGGAAACAGAGCGGCATCCGGGGATTCCGCCTTCGGTCAGGGCACTGGAAGGGAGCCGCCTTGTCGTGAGTCTTGCGACCGGCGGCAGCGGGAACGACGTTTCACTCCTGCTCCGGAGAGGCACGAAAAATCCGGACCAAACCGTGCAAATGGCGCGCGGGGACGATGGCCACTATCGCTGGGAAGCACTGCTGACAGAATCGCTGCAGTTCCATCCGGTTCTGAAAAACACTGAAGGCCTCACTAACAAGACCCCGCCGGTGTGTGTCGTGGAAGTCATTCCCGACAAACCGCCGGTGGTAACGCTCGCGGAGAACTCCGCCGCTCACGCGCTGACGCCGGAGGACACCATCGAAGTGGCGTTTTCCGCAATGGATGATGTGGGCATCCAGCAGGCGAAAGTGGTGGTGAAGCTCGAAAAGCAGGGCGAGCCAGCAAAGGAGATTATTGTCCCCGTCGATCTGGGCAAGGAAAAAGGCGCACGCCGTGTGGACAAGCGGGTCGGACTGGATCTGAAAAAGCTGCCTCTGGAGCCCGGAATGAAGATCTCCTACGCGGTGAGAGCGACGGACGGCAAGGGCACTCAAGGGGAAGCCTCCGGGAAGCAGAACGGCGGCAAACCTGGCGAACAGACTCTTGCCAAATCAGGCGACAAAAAGAACGGCTCTGATTCCAAAGGGGACGGCGCTCCGCCCGGAGACATGGGAATGCGGCAACTGGACGTGGGGCAGTGCTCCTGCTCGTCGCACAAGAATCTGGAGATTGAGAGTTATACCGGAGATTCACCGGCATTCCGCGAAAAGGAGACGATCCCTGTGCTGCCGGTCCTTGAAAAGATTACCAAACTCGTGCGGTCAGCCATTGTCTTCAATAACGCCACCAGAAAGGACCTCCCAGCGAATCAGCGTCTGGACGAAGCACGGCTGAAGAGTGTTTCCCTTTCTCTCGCCCAAGTGCAAAAAGCATCCGGAGAATGTGATGCCCTGACGGCGAAGACGAAGGACACACCCTACGCTTTGATAGGACTTCAATTGCGGGATCTTCGTATTGGCGAACTCGTACCGGCGGAGGAGAGTCTTACGGAATCGACAAAGCAGGCGGAGCCCGGCCCGCCGCTGGTGCTCGCGGATGTGCACCTGCACGCAGCTCTCACATGGCTGGAGAAGCTCACGAAAGAGGCCGCGGCCATTCAAAAAACAGAGGCCGTGGAAGCTCTCGCTCAGAAGCTCAAGCAGATGCACCGGATTTATCTGGAGGATACCATGGAACTGTTGAAGAAGTCAGGAGCGGGCGGCGAGGGAGGTCCCGAATTGGGCACCGTGGAGGTCAGTGAAGAGTACGCCCGTCTGCTTAAGGAGCGCATGGAAAAGCTGCGGGACTTGATGAAGGAGTTTGCCAAACTTTTGGAGTCGGACCCCTCGCTGCTTGCGCGCTTCATGGATCAGCAGAACAAAGGAGCAGTCGCGCTGCAGGAACGGCTGAAGGCGCTTTTGGCGGAGCAGCAGGGTCTGAACGCTCATACGGCATCTCTGTCCGAAAGCGTTAGTGCCGCGGCCCGCGGGAATGCGGCGGCCGGCATCAAGGCGGAGTGTCAGGCGAAGTATCAAGCCCTTGCGATTGAAATGGCGGGAGTCCTCCGCTCGGCAATCACGTGGTTTCCGAAAGGAACGGCGAAAGAACAGGGACCAGGTGCGGATCTGTTGAAGTCATTGCGCGCGGCCACGGCGGCTCTGCATGCGAATTCCTCAACGACCATAACGGAAATTGACCGGGCTATGGAGGCATTGAACCGGCTGAGCGTCATCGAAAGCTCCGCTGATTATGCCAATCGCCGGAAAGAGGAATTGATTCCCCTCAGACTGAACGCCGTTTGGCTGGAGTCCCTGCAGGAGGCCGCCGCAGCCCGCAATCTGGGCCGCATCGCTGAACTCAAGCAGCGCGAACTGGCCCGCCGCACACGGGAATTCACGGAAAGGATTGAGGGCGGGATAATGCAGATTGCCTCGACATGGCCTGCCGCTGAAAAGGCGGCCATGGCCGTGCAGTCCACACTTTATCAGGGGGTGCTGCCACACCAGAGGGCAGCGGGCGGGTTTCTGCATCAGGATCACTGGGCCGAAGGAAAAGCCTCACAGCGTGAGGCGGCCAAAGGCCTGGCCGCTGCCGCGGACGCATGGAAGGCAATGATCAACCTCATCGCAGAGGAAATGAGGAAGAACCCGCCAAAGCCGCCTGAAGCGCCGGATCCCAGCACGCCGAGCCTTGACGATCTGATGGCATTGATGGACAAAGAGATGTCGGATTTCGACGACTTCGGGCTGCCAAAGTGGAGTTCAAATATTGAGATCATTACCGACTGGCAGAAACAATGTTCGTCTCCCGCCCGGGGCATGATGCCCGTGCCTTCCCCCACCGGTGCGATGCGGGCCGCCCAGGAACGTGAGCGCGCTCTTGAGAAGGAAGCGGCCAAAGCCCAGCAGGCTGCCAACGCGCAGGCCCGCGCCCGTGCTGAAAGGCAGGCGTCCGAAAAGACACAAAGTGAGGCCGATGGCAGCGCTGCCGGCAAAGACACCAACACCGCCGCCGCGAGGCGGAACGACTGGAATCGTCTTCCCTCTGAACTCAACAAAGATCTGCGCCAGCAAAACGACCACCCGCCCCCGGAAGAGTATCGCCGCGCGGTGGAAATCTATTTCCGGCGCATCGGCGTGGAGAACGCCGTGCCCGCCACCTCTCCGTGACCCCGCCGCCTTTTTGGAATTTAGGCGATAAATAAGCGACGCGAAGAGGGCTGCAGCGGAGTGGATGTCAACGAGGATCACGATCACTTGCTCGCAAAATTTAGCGAGCAAATCCGCGCGCGTTTAGGATGGGCCGCCAAGAAAACGGACGGTCTGCGCAGTTTCCACAGCATGAAGAAGCAGGACCACCACCAAGCCCCCTGGCTAACGACTGAAATGTAGGGAAAGTCCACGAACCCTTCGCGGTCACTCATGTGGAGGAAGAGCACATCCGCGACCGCGAGAGGCGTCACATAGAGGCCGAACAGTCCCCAGTAGAAGAACGCCAGTTGAAGCCAAAGAACGAATTTCAGAGGCCGCGGTGATATGGTGAAGATCAGAAAAAGGATCAGCCCCTGCCCGGCGGCGAGCCACCAATCGTGCCCTTCCATTTGAGCGATCGCTCCCCGCCAGTTTGCATTCCGGAAAATGATTCGATAGTGCTCGGCGGTTGGAACGTAGTTGAATCCCATTTTCTGCCCCTGCGAATCGAGCGTATCATACGGGGTTGCGCCGACGCCGCCACGGATCCAGGCGCTTCCCACGAGGAACAGAAAACTTACCATGACAGCGATGACAAGAGGCCGGCGGCAGGGGGTATTCATGACCGCAACGTCCTTCCTGGTCGCTTGAGGTCAAAAACGGGCGCTGTCATTCCAGGCTTTAAAAACGGGACTTTCCCGGGATCGACATAAAAAACCCCGGCCATCCCATGACAGCCGGGGCGCACCTAACGCCTTTTTTGATGTCTCCTGAAAACCGGAAATCGTGACGATTGACGGCCGGCGGCGGGTCTATCAATCTTTCGGAATGAAGATCGTGCTCACTGTCCTTGCGGCGCTGGTGTTTTGCTCCTGCGGGGACAATCAGGAAGACATTGACGCGAAACGATATGCGCTTTCTGCACAGATTACGGCGGCATGGGATGACGTTATTGCCATCAAGGAGCGGATGCTTAAGCTGCCACCCGGCAGCAGTCTGGGAATCGAGTCGCAGGCGCTCAAGCGAGCGGAGGACAAGAAAACCGCTCTTCAGGCGGAGTTAGACGCGACCTTCAAAAAGTGAGGGAAGCGGTGCCCACCCCGAATGCTTCAGCGGCTTCAGTGGACCGGGTGCGGATGCGGGATTGACTTTCTGCTGGTGACAACCCCACTGTTCCGCCATGAGCGAAGAAGTGGACGACCAGGAAACGCGGGCGTGTTTGGAATGCGGCAGAGGAATGATGCCTGGCCCGAATCCAACCTGCTGGGCATGCCGTGGCACCGGAATAATCACATCGCGCGATGGCGTAACTACACGAAAGTGTTCATGTGCAGATATTTACTACTGCATCGCATGTGATACCCAGGAGCGCTGAACATCCGTCACCACATGAAATCCCGCTGTCTGCTCCTGCCTGTCCTGATGCTCTGCGCGTGTGGGAAGAAACAGGAAACCCAGGCAGAGCGCAACGCGCAGCTTAATGACCTCGGGAAAAAAACGATAGCTGCACTGGAAGAAGTTTTGAAAGTCGAGGACAGGATGCGGAACCTTCCGCCGGGCGGAGAGCTTGAAATCGAGTCGGCAAATCTAAGGGCAGCCCAAAAGGAATATGAGGCGGCCAAAGCAGCATACAATGAGGCGAAAAAGGAATAGGCTCAATTCCCGCTCCTGGCGTTCCCTGAAGTAACTGCGGAGCGTATCGAGTCGTTTTTCCGCCGCTCGAACTCCCGGCGTGAAACCGGCTGGTTTGCATATCTCGTACTGCCCGCCTGAGCGAACTTGCGGATCTCCGCCATCACGTCCCGCAAACTCACACTGTCTCGCCCCTCCGGCATCAGCTTCCTGAAAGAGTATCGCCGGGCCGTGGAAATCTATTTCCTGCGCATCGGCGTGGAGAATGCCCTGATCGCCTCAGCCCCTTAAAAGCTCCGTTCTTTTTGCGGTGCACCCTTGCGTTTTTGCTGTGGCGCTAAGAGAGAGTTTCCTGGCTTACGGGCCAAACTCCGAAGCGCCGGCATGGTGAAATGGTAAACACAGCGGACTTAAAATCCGCTGCTCCGAAAGGGGCTTGTGGGTTCGAGTCCCACTGCCGGTACTTTGTCAGGAGAATTATGACCCAGGCTGGCGGGGCATGCGCCCTTCGAAATTCGTTGGCGAAATCCAAAACGTCATGATCTGTTTCCGCCATCAAAACTCATGGCCTGGATCAAAACCATTCCGTTCGCCGAAGCTGACGAAGCTTTACAGAAGATTCTGGTGGAGGCGCGCGCGGCGTGTCCGCCGGAATACATGACGCCGGTGCCGGCGGCCAGTCCGGTCGATGAATCCATTGTGTCCTCGCACACACTCATTCCGGAGGCACTCCGGCATGCGTTCGGGACGTTTACTTCACTGATGGCGCCGGAGCTTCCCCTGACAAGGCGGCAGCATGAGATGATCGCGACGATGGTGTCGGCGACGAACCGGTGTCACTACTGAGTGGAGTCACACGCAGAGTTTCTGCGTCGCGTGACTTTGGACGAGGAATTGGTGGAAGCGCTGCGCCGCGATTTCAGCACCGCACCGGTGAGTGACGCGGAGCGGGTTATGTGCGCCTATGTGGTGGAACTGACGAAGGACGCGACAAAGATCGGTCCAAGCCACCACGAACAATTGCGGGCGGCGGGGTTCAATGACACAGCGATCCTGCAAATCACGCTCATCGCGGCGTGGTTCAATTACATCAATCGCGTGGCGGATGCGCTGGGGGTGGGCCGGGCCTGATCCCGACGATGCTTATCACCGGAACCATTCCTCCCAAATGAGTTTACCTGCGAGGGCCAGAACCGTAACGAGGAGGACGGGGCGGATGATGGAGGGGCCGTTCCTGATCACCATGTGCGAGCCGAGATGCGCCCCGGCGAGCTGGCCGATGATCATGATGCCGGCGATTTCAAAGCGCACGCAGCCAGCGAGCAGAAAGACCGCGAGGGATGCAAGGTTGCTGGTTAGGTTCATCACCTTGGTGTAAGCGGTCGCATGCCGGAGATCGAGACCGAGGAGAAGCACGCAGGCGAGAGTCCAGAAGGAACCGGTGCCGGGGCCAAAGAAGCCGTCATAAAAGCCGAGACCGGCACCGCCAAGAAGGGCAAAAGGAAGAGGCGAGAGCCGGGCTTCGGCTTTCACCTGCCCCATGCGGGGGCTGACGGCCGTGTAAACAGCAATAGCAATGAGCAGCCATGGCACAATGCGTTTGAGGAAGCCGGCATCCACAAGGGTCACAGCCCACGCTCCGAGAGCTGCAAAGACCAGGGTGCAAAGAACACCGGTGCGCACTTCCCGCCAGTGAATGAGACCGGCGCGGGCATAATTCCTAACAGCGAGGGCGGTGCCGCAGCAGGCCTGCATTTTGTTGGTGCCCAGCGCGGTCTGCACCGGCAGACCTGCCCACAGCAACGCGGGAATCGTGAGCAGTCCGCCGCCGCCGGCGATGGCATCAATGAAGCCGGCAGCGAGACCGGCAAGCATCAGCAGAACGTAGTGCCACCATTCCATGGGTTAGGCCAGGAGGGCAGCCGTTTTCAAGACTGCGCCGCCAGGGCGGCCTTTGCTTTCTCCGCGGCTTCGGCGGCTTTGCGTTGAATTTCCTCGGGTGAAGGAAGGCTGGCAAGGACCTCGGCTGGGATGAAACCATCGGAGGCAAGTTTGGTCAGGCATTTCTTGCGTTCGGCAAGTGCTTTGGAGGCATCGCGCTCTTTGCTGAAGCGCGTTTTGGCGGCATCGCTGCGCTCGCGGAGGCGGCTGTAGATGTCACCGCCAAGCAGGGCGGAGATGTCCACTTTCATGGCCTCGCGTTTGAGATCGCTTTCACTGACCGGTTCCCCGTTGATGGGACCGGCGGTGTATTTGGGAAACATGATGGCCACTTCCGGACAGACGCGGCTGCAGGCGGGGCAGTTGGTTTTGCAGTTGTCATTGTTCTGCACCTGAATCTTTCCCGCGCCGCTGACCCCGTAAACGTCGAAGAGGCAGAAGCTGAGGCACTGCATGCAGTTCGTACAGCGGGAATAGTCGATCACCGGAAACCAGGGCTTCCACTGGCCGGGTTGATTCATGGGGCGGTCGCCGCGCGATTTCTCCACCAGAGCCGCCACTCCTTCGGCGTCGATACCGGAGATGTCGTGTGCAGAGATTTGCACCTGTCCGGCGCAGTCTTCGAGTGAGGGAGCGGTGCCGTTGGAAAACTCTCCCAGGACCAGCAGCGTGGTTTCATCGCCAGGCAGGCAGTTTCCGGCGCCGGTGCGGGACACACTGTAACCGCGGTCGAGCAAACCGGTCAGGATGGAAAAGCGACGGTCGCCTGGCAAAGGTTGAGAACCGGTGCCTTCATAGAGGAGAATGTGAATGCCGGGAGCGATAGCCATATGAAGAATCAAGGAGCAGAAGGATCGAGGTCCGCAGTGTCCAGACGGGTACACGCGTCCGCAGCGGTGAGAGTGCGCATGTTCACGATTTCGGTGGTCGCATCCTCAAGCGGTGACTCCGCAGCGTGAAAGAGCCATTTCACGGCGCGACGATGGCAGGCCGCGATCTTGAGCGGACCGGAGGCGGCGATAACGGCGAGGCGGGGATCGCGGCGGGCGGACATTTCACAAAGATCGGCCACAGAGTCGAAGGCCGCTTCACCGGCACTGAGGTGCTGAAGAACGGCGTCTTTGACATCCTGAGGCACCACCTGCGCGTAAGCGCAGCGGCAATAGAGAAGGCGGGGAGATGTGGCCGGGGAAGACATTCTCCGCGACCGTAAAACGATTCGCCGCGGGGATCAACCCGTCACGCGACCACAATAGTGGACTGCCCGTGGAGGGCGTTGTTCACCGCTTCGAGGAGTTGAATCAGCGTGTAGGGCTTGTGGAGGAAGAACAGACCGCGCTTGCGAACGAGTTCCACCAGGGAGTGCTTTTCGCTGTAGCCGCTGGTGAGCAGGGCCTTGAGGTCCGGTTTGAGGGTGAAGAATTCCTCCAGCAATTGCACACCGGTGGTATCCGGGAGCACCACATCGCTCATGACGAGGTCGATGTTATCGGCCTCCTCTTCGAAGATCTGCCTTGCGGCCGTGCCGCAGTCCGCGGTGAGGATCTTATATCCGTTCTGGCGCAGGGCGGCAGAGACAAACGCGAGCACGCCTGATTCGTCCTCCACGATAAGGACACGCTGGCCCTTGCCCTTGGCGAGAGGAGGCGCCGTCGTCAGCACCGTATCGATGGGTGCCGGAACCGGCTCATGCATGGCCGGCAGCCACAGATGGAAGGAGGTGCCTTTTCCGGGCGCGGACTCCACAGTGATCCATCCGCCGTGTTCCTCGACGACTCCATAGACGACACTGAGACCCAGGCCGGTACCCTCTTCGCCCTTGGTTGAAAAGAAGGGTTCAAAGATGCGGGAGAGTGTGACCTCATCCATGCCGCAACCGGTATCGCGCACCGAGAGCTTCACAAAGAGACCCTGAATTTTCTTCAACGGCGGCTGGACAAATTTTGCGTCTTCGCTGTCCACCATCTCGGTCGAGATATGAATGCTGCCTCCGTGAGGCATCGCGGCTTTGGCATTCACCGCGAGGTTCATCAGACATTGCTCGATCTGACCGGAATCCGCGGCGATGCTCCACATGTCGGACGCCAAATCCGTTTGCAGCTTGATGTTTTCACCGATCAACCGCCGCAGCATGTGCTGCAGAGTTTCGATGAGACTGTTAAGATCAAGTTCCTTGCGGGAGATGATCTGCTTGCGGCTGAAACTGAGCAACTGTCTGGTCAGCGAAGCGGCGCTTTCCGCTGAGCGCTTGATCTCGCGGATTTCGTGCAGCCACGGCGCGTCCGCCGGAGCGCCGCTGAGAATGCTGTCGCTGTAGCCGACGATAGGCACCAGCATGTTGTTGAAATCGTGGGCGATACCGCCCGAAAGCTTGCCCACCGCCTCCATTTTCTGAGCCTGGAGGAGTTGCGACTGGAGACGCTCGCGTTCCAGAGCAGCATCCCGCCGGGCGAGCGCATTGGAAAAGATGCCGGCAGCGATGAGGATAAACTGCTCCTCTTCCGAGGTCCATGCGCGCGGTCCCGCGTGATGGCGGAGGAAAAGGTAGCCGGCCGCTTTTTCACCAGCACCGAGCAGCGCCGCTGCGGCACTGCGGATCCCCAGACGTTCCAGGTTGGCTTTCTCCGCTGCAGCTTCGACCGGCAGGCCTGCGCTGTCGGCGATAACCACGATTTCGTCCCGCGCCGCAAGACCGGAAGCCCATGGGAATCCAGCAATCGGCACGCGATCGAGAGAGCACTCAGGAGCTTCCGGGCGGTGCCATTCCCATTCACGCTGAAGCGTCGCCTGATCCGCCGAAGCGAAAAGGAAAATCGCCACGCCGTCGATTTGCAGCCGGTGGGCAATGCCCTCGAGACTGGCTCTGAAAACGGAATCCGTTGCGGAGATTTCGGTGTGGAGGAAATCGCCCGAAATGCGCGCCAGGAGCTGCCGGTTGAGAACCCGTTCCTGGAGTTGCACATTGGCCTCCTCCAAATCCCGCTGGTTTTCCCGGATGACGGTGGCATTCTGCTCCAGCTTTTCCGCCATGAGGTTCATGGTATTGGCGAGATGCTGCACTTCCCCGGAGGTCTTCAAAGCGGCGCGGCTTGCGAGATCGCCGGACGCGATCCCCTGAGCCATATCACAGAGCTTTGAAAGGGGCCGCGTGACTTTGCGGGCAAGGAAAAACGAACCGGTGATGCCCGCGACAAACGCGAGGATGCTCGTGGTGACGGTATTTTCGAGGGCCACCCTCTGACCATGTTCGTAAGCGTTCAGCGGTATCCCGATATGGACCGATCCGATCATGTCGCCTTTGGTTGCCTCCACTTTGCAACTGCAAAGGAGAACCTTCGTCCCGTTGGGGGCGTGCCCGATTCTTATAACCTCCGCCGGAGAGTCGTCCGACATTCCCCAGCCAGCAAATTCACTTCTAAGCCACTTGTTGCTGCGGTCCTTGAATTGGGACAGACCACGCTTTGGAACGTAGAGAATGAATTCCAAAGAACTTCCCGGGGAGCAGAGGTCGCCGTATTCGCTAAGGAATTTATCGTCATCTTTCGAGGTGTCCGGTTCTTTCGGAACAGGCTCCCTGGCCTTGTTGCTGTGATCCAAACGCACGGAGGCGGCGATCATTTCCGCGACGTTGCTGCCGCGGACTTTGAGAGACTCCAATGCCTCCGCCTCCTGGTGGCGGATAAACAGGAACGCACAGGGTCCCACGCTGAAGATCACAAGCAGCGTAGAGAACAAAGCGGCGCGGAGGAAAAGTCCGCGTCGCGTGCGTTCATGCGTGAATGTCGGCATTGTTTCGATAGTGGGCTCAATCGGCAGCAAGGAAGCGGGGCCGCTTTCTGATATCCGCCGTGACGGCGTAAGGGGGCAGCGGCCCGGTGTCCTCGTGATTGCAAGGCGCGGGGTTCGGGATTATGGTTGTCAGGAGCATTGAGTATGGATAGTAAACGGGACACCGATAATAATTTCAATAATTATTATAAAAAACCCGTCAGGTGGAAACCCCATAAGCACCCCGGATTCTTGCAGAACGCCCATTTTTTTAGAGCGACGATTTTTCATCGCGCAAGCTGCCCGGTCCGGAGGGGCCGGGGACAGCGACAAAATGGCGCAGCTTGCTTTATTCGCTATTCGTTTAATTTCAACGTAACGATCTGCTCGGGCTTCTGATCGACGGACGTTTTCAAGGAACGCTCCACCTTTTTGCCGCTGGCTTCGAGGGTGACCTTGAAATCATGACCGCGCGCGAGGGAAAACGGGAGGATGTTGTTCAGGTCGGCGGATTCGTCGCTGCTGGTGCCCTCCAGTTTGACGGAGGCGTCCGCAGGATCGGTAAGGGTGACCTTCGCGGCGATGCGTTTGCCGCCTTCTTTGTCGAGGACACGGATCAAGAGACGAACTTTTTCGCCGGCGGGAACGGCGGGGGCGGCGTAGCGGTCCGTAACATTGACGGCGGACACCCATTGGATGCTGCGGTCCCAGACGAGAGGGAACGGGAGGGCGGTCTTTTTAAAACTGCTGGCGTAGATGGCGTGTTTGGGCACATCCCGCTGAGCCTTGGAAGCGTCGCCGCAGAACCATCCGCGGTTGAGGCCTTTGGGGTCGGGTTCGGCGGCTCCGGCAAAATGCCATGTGCCATCCCAAATCTCGACCCATGTGTGATTGCCGCGCATATTCGTCCACATCGGGGTGCCGGCGACTCTGGCAGGGACGCCGACGGCGCGGCAGGCATCGACGAGGAGAATGGAGAGGCCGCTGCAGGTAGCGACGCCGCTTTCCATGCTTTCGAGGGCGCTTTGGTCCGGCTTCTTGCGCGCGGTGGAATACTTCACCTTGACGATGCCGAAGAGCTTTTTGTTCAGGGCCTGGGCGGCTTCGCCCGGTGTCTTGCAGTCTTTGACGATGGGAGCGGCGATTTCGCGGAGTTTCTGGCGCCAGTCGTCGCGGACTTCGTTGAGGCTGGCATAAGGCAGGACATCGTTCAGGAAGACGTCCTGGGGCACTTGTTTCGCCCATGGAGCGGCGTTGAATGCTTCGTAAGCGATGGCTGTGTTTGTTAGCAGGTAGTCCGCTTTGAGGTGGCGCAGATCCTGGGGCGGCATGTTTTCGATGAGGAATTCCATGCCTGCGCGCTGAGCCTCAGGGACGGAAGTGAGCGCTTTCTTGAGTTCGGCACTGTTATCGCCGGCCACCGCGAGAGACGTCTCGAGGGCAGAGGACTTCAGCGGTTTCGCCGGCTCGGCACACAATTGAGCGGCACAAAGGAGCGTGAAAATGAAGACAGGGTTTTTCATGGGTGGGAGCTATTTGGAGGGCCGGACGAGGGAGTCGTGGCGGATGGTTAGTTTTTGAGAAGGAGCCGGAGGAGTGCTGTAGTCGATGTCAGCCTCCCAGCCTTCCGGCGTCATGCGGAGAACCGGGAGAGAAAGCGGTGCGTGAGGCTTGATGTCAAGATCGGCGAGGGTCGTCGCCCATTTGCCGTTTTTCTTTTTGTAGGCCCGCTGCGCATAATACACTTCCTGCAAGGCGGTGCGGGCGCCCGCAGAGGCGTCCGGAACAAAGGCGGTGCCTTTCTTTTTGGTAAACTGGACGTATCCCCAGCGCTCAGGCCGGTGCATATCGATGACTCCCTGAGGCGACCAGATCCAGTTGTTCTCCGGGGTGTTAGGCACTTTTTGATATTTGCCGCCCTCAGTGGTGATCTGCCATTCCACGCGGGAAAATCCGATGCGCCATTGGTCGCCTTCCGCGGGGGGCGCGGGACGGTTCGCTTTCGCGGCGAGAACTGACCACGGGAAGGCAAGTTCCACGTTCCAGCCTTCGTCTTTATCGGCGGGGTTGTTGAGGGTGCCACGCACGTGGACGGCGGTTTTGAGTCCGGGGATTTCCCAGCCATTGTCGGCACCGCCTCCGTCTTTATACGGCTTGGGAAGATAAAGGTCCCAGCCGGTATTCAGCGCGTTCATCTCGAACTCGTAATACTCGTGGGTGTCGCCATCCGGGTCAATGAAGACCTCGAAATCGGGGTCCTGGAAGATGACGGAATCGCGTTTGGTGATGGTTCCCCAAACGTGCGGCTCCTCCATCTCGGCGGCAATGTAGAGGAACTGGTCGTCCCAGAGCATTTTGGCGCGGGTGCGGAAGCGGGGCTTTGGTTTGAAAGCTCCCTCGATGTCCACGAAGTCCTCCGTCCACGGGGCGTCGGCCCATGCGGGGTCGTCGAGTTTGCCATCGATGGTGATGGGGGTGGCGGTGTGGGGGCAAACGTAGCCGCGGGGGACAATGGATTGCATCCTTGTGCGCCATTGTTCGATGGAATCCGCGTCGGGGACTCCGGGGTCGGGGGCCGGAGGAGTAGAAGTGGCGGTGACGGGGACTCCGTTGGTTTTGAGACGGGCGGTTTTGATTTCCTCGGAGGAGTCGAGAGGGAGAGCGGCGAGGCACCGGTAGATGGCAAGCGCCTCCGCGGACTTGCCGTCTTTTTCCAGGGCTTTGGCTTTATCCTGCCACTGCGGGAGGGTCCAGATCCACCGGCGTTTGGCGGCGGCCTGGCGGGCCTGGAGGATCTCGGCGTCGTTGAGGGTGGTGCCGGTGGTGCCGGACGCCATGAGGTTGAACGTATCCTGGCGGTGCGGAAGGGTGAAGGCGTGTCCGAGTTCATGCGAGGTCACGCGTGGCAGCGGTTCATCGATGCCACCCTCCACCTTGCGCAGGCTGGCGGTGTCTTTAACGACGATGGCCTCCGGTCGGTTAAAATAGACGCCGTTTACGTCGAAGGACTTAATGTAGTAGATATTGAAGACCTCTTCGCCACGGTTTGCCGCGGGAAGGCGGGCCTGAACCGCATTGAGTCCGCCGCCTTTTGATTTGGAGGGATCGGGTGTGGCGCGGTCTTTGGTTTCGAGCGCGGGCTCGCGGACGAGCGGCTCGAGGAAAAACTGAATTCCGGCCTGGGACCAGACTTTGTTCACCTTCTGGAAGACGCGTTCGATGTCGGAGTCGGCGAGGGTGGTGTGGAGGGAGGGAGTGTCCGGGGAACTGAGGAGGTGGACGCGGAGGGGGACGAGGAGGATGTCGTTGAAGCCGTAGGGTGGGAGATCGGCGGCGCGGGAGGAGACGGCGGAGCCGAAGCACCAAGCTCCAAGCACCAAGCACCAAAGAAATCTCAAGCACCAAGCTCCAAGTCGCGAAGTGAAGCGGGGATGCGGAGTAGCTTGATTTACCTTGATGTGGGTTGATTTGGCTGTGGAGGGGGGGGCGGGGGGCGGCAATGGCGAGCCGGGTTGATTTGGTTTGATTTGGTTTGATCCGGTTTGATTCGCCCCGGTTTTAATTTCGATGGCTCGTGTGGTCCGGTGGGGGCCTGCGTGACACAGAAGAGTCCGGGACCCCCCGGCAAGGGCCAGCGTTCGCCGGGCAGCCGGGACGCAGTGATCGGTAAAATGGAGAGGAGGCGACACTATCCATACGCAGGTGATTAACCGGGAAAATGTCAAACGATTCCCGCTGAAAAGATGAGGATGCGTCTTCGCAGTTTGGCGCACGGCGGCGAAAAGCGGTGCCGGGATTGGCCGACATCCCAAAAAACCGGCTGGAACGGTTCTCCAATTCCACGAATGACAATGCGGCCAACGGCCATAAGATTGCTAAGATTCAGAACGGCGCGTGACGCGATAAAATGAAACACCGACGCAAGCTCTTGTTTTTTGGGGCATGCATTTTCCTGGCCCTTCTCTTACTTTTCCTGGCAAGGAATTCAGGTGAGGATTACCCGGCCGGACAGGGGGCAATGGCTCGTGTTCGACCTGAGGCCCGGGAAAAAGCGAAACTTGAAGTTGGAGCATCTGCAACTTCTTCGGACCCCGGAGAAAAGAGCAACGGGGCGAAAGATGAGGAATTGCGCAGGGGGTTTCTCTCTACGCAACAAGTCATCCAGGATTTGCCTGATCCATCGTCGAGGGGCATTCGGTTGAACGACGACTTTTTAGGTGGCTTTGATCTGACCCGCAAAGACAAGATCCGGGTTTGGCAAGTGCTCGGCAAAGCAGTTGATGCTGTGAACTCGAAGGCTTCAGCCATCGTGACTGATACCGGGAGACGCTCAGGCCCGGAGGTGGGTGGAAATGCAAAAATATACCGGATTGAGGGTCGGAACGTAAACGATGCCGATCTGAAGGAGGCTCTTCGAAAAGGATTTTCAGAGGTCGTGGGAGATGAACGGGGCACGATCCTCTTAAACCGCATTCTCGTTGCGGCAGACAAAGATCCGATTCTCCGCGGATTCGGAACTCTGCCAGTCGAGGTTACCTTTAAAGCCGTGACGGAATCCAATATGGTGTATTGGGACTACCGGATTTTCAAAAGCAACGGAGAGGTATTGAGCAGCGGCACACGAAGCCACTCGGGCTTTCCACTGGGGTTGCGTAACCTGCTCACAATTGGGGAAGAATGAGCTCCGGTCTCCGTCGAGCACGCCGGTGGTAAGGCCACGGCAGATAGTGCCTCCCCATGCTCCGAATGCGGAATTGGGTAGTGTCCTAATTTGAAATGTTCCACAGTTAGGATGGCGATTTCAGAGCGCCGTCCGGCTGTGCCCACTCCGCAAACGCGGATAACCCTCTACTTTTTGTGGCACATGAATACGATAGACCCGGAGGGCGAGCGGCCGAATGGTTGCCTCCTAAACGCCTGGGGAATTACAATGCCTACTCATCATGTTAATCTCGACGCCCTAATTGTCCGCGAGGACCTAGAGGTGAACTCATCCAACCCGGATCGCCCAGGAGGGGACGTCCCGCCAATTTCATTAATTGAGTTACAGCGCGGGCGCAGCATGTTTGACGTTCTGCGGAAACCGGATTTTCAAAGAGAGACTTCTGAATGGTCCCCTCAACAAATCGTCGAACTTGTTAAGAACATCCTAGATGAAGAATTGATTCCGGCCGTGATTGTGTGGAAGGCTCCGAATAGGGATGTCTTTGTGATTGATGGGGCTCACCGATTAAGCGCCCTGATTGCATGGGTGAATGACGACTATGGAAACGGGGTAATTTCGCAAAAGTTCTACGGAGGGGCTGATGCCATCCCTCAAGCGCAACACACATCCGCGAAGGCCACGAGAGATTTAATCGACTCTCAAGTAGGGTCATTCTCAAAGCTGGAGCAATTTAGAACTGTTGGGGGAGGAACGCCGGAAGAAATGCGACGCGCCAAGAGCCTTGCGACTGCCTACGTGGTTGTGCAAAGCGTGCGTAACGACGCCTCCCATGCAGAGGCGTCGTTTTATCGAATTAACCAAGGGGGCGCTACCATTGATGAGGTCGAGCGTGAAATCATTCACTCCAGAAGAAGACCGCAGGCATTAGCGGCACGCGCATTGCTTCGCGCTGGAACGGGGCACAAATATTGGTGGCCGTTTCCGGATGACAAGAAGGCCGAAATCGAGAGGCTCGCCAATTCCTTGCATTCAACCTTATATCGGCCGGACCTGTCGGATAAATTCCGCACGCTCGATATGCCAATGGCGGGAGGCGGCTATTCGGCCGATGCTCTGTCTGTTTTGTTTGATTTCATTCACATCGCGAATGAACTGCACCGCTCTGATCCTAAAACTGCCAAGGCCAAGAAGCCGAAGACTGACCCGCTCCCTAAATCCGATCCCCTTCGGGATATTGATGGCTCGGATACGATTAAGTTCTTAAAGAAAGCCAAGGACATAGCCGAATTGATCACAAGCGGCGACGACGGATCACTCGGATTACATCCCGCGGTATATTGTTACAGCGCAACGGGCAAGTTCCAGCCTACCGCTTTCTTTGCGCAGGTGAAGTTTGTCCAGTACCTCGTGAAACACGCGGCGAAGAACAAGTTTTCATTCGCAAGGTGTCAGTTTGAGGAGTTCCTGGTTGAGCATAAGTATTTCGTTAATCAACTCAGCAAAAATCTTGGCGGAACAACGCGCGCAATGACGCGCCTGTTTGAGTTATACGTGCTGGTCTTTGAGCAAATACAGGCTGGCACGGACAACCCAACCATTAGAAAAATAGTGCTGGAAACCACACCTTTCTCGCAATTCTTGAAAGAAATCAGCAAGCCCGGAGAGAAGATTTCCGGACAGGAATTTGGACGACAAACGAAAGACGCAATTAAGTTGAAGGCGGAACTCACCAACGCCCCGCGTTGCGGAATTTGTCACGCTCGATACCATCCAAATTCTACAAGCATTGATCACAGGGACGACAAAAAACAGGGCGGCCTCGGCTCAATGGACAACGGAAGCGTAACGCATCCGTACTGCAACACGGGCTTTAAGAACTGGTGCCAGCACAACGGGAAGCCGCTTCCCCCATCACCGTTCTAGCCCACTCTGAAATCACCTGGCCGGATAACTTTGCCGCCCTTTCAACTTGCCTGTATTCGTCAGGCGACATCCTTGCGCGGACGACAAGATTTTTAGCCTCCCCTTTCGGGAGCTTTGGGCGGCCTAGTTTCGAGGTTTTCATTTGTGTAGCACAAAAAAGATTTGACCAAAGATATTCCTGTGCCACAATAAGTCAAATCCATTCGCCATGAGCAACATCCTTACCATCGATTACGGCCAGCGTGACGGAGATGTTTGAGGGCCAGCTTGTCTGGACGGGCAGCGTGGAGGTGTTCACACTGAACGGACACCCAAAGGCAACGGAAGCCTTCGCGTGGAACTACCCAGACAACGGGCAGAAGCGGGCCGTTGCGGTCCTGAACATCCCGCCGATTGAAACGCCGTCGGATGCGGTGCGGGCCGCGATTGCCAGCGGGAAGATTAAGTGATAAGTGGCTGGCCGCAGGAAACCTTAACTTAGCTATGACAGGAATTAGAATCTTCCACGGATTGCGCAGCAGTGTGGAGAAGGAGGCCAATGAGTGGTTGCGTGGATTTCAAAAAATCGAAATTCAAAACGTCCTTCAAAGCCTCATTAAAGAAGACCAGGGTCGCGGTGCCTACACGGAAGTGACCCTCACTATTGTGTTTCGGTCTGATGACCACTCAACCTAAGTGTTCCACAGTTAGGATTGCCAAATTAGGACACTACCCGGAATTGACTCCAGTGGTGAATCGGGGATACTGGCGGAATGAAGATGCTGTGTATCGCCGGTGTCGTCTGTCTGAGTGTTTTCGAAGCGGAGATGGAGACGTTCCCTTCGCCTCTGATGATCTTCTTGAGTATTCTCGTGGCAACCTGTCTCCTTTTGGCGTCGAAGAAAGGTGATGGCGTAGAATGTTACTGTCCGACATCGGCAGGGGATGGAGGCGGGCTGGATGGAGGTCTGCCGGATGAAGGGGATTCGTAGATATCATGCCGGCCTTCAGAGAACTCACTGCAGATTGGGACGCTTTGCCAGGCAGCGTTCAGTACATTTTGATCGCCCTCTTCCTGGCATCTCTCATTGGCTCCGTCGTGCACCTGACAAAGAAGCGAAGGAAAGAGAAAGAGCATGTCATTGCACGCGCGCACCGCAGGGCGCTCAAGGCGCAGGGAAAACAGGAGCGCGGCGAATCGAACTGAGGGATTGAGGAAAGTTGAGCTGCAGTGTCGAATTCCTTCGTTATCGTCAACGATAGGGAACCGGCCCACACTCTCCCCGGGCTCGCCTTCGCGCCTCCGTAATCTTCCTGCATTCCGCCCCGGATAAAGGTGCGAAACTCCCTCGCAATTTTCGGATTACTCAGTAGTTGGCGGTCATGACACGCCGGACTCAACCTCAACCCGCAAACGCCACCGAGCCCAGCCCCCACGCACAGTTTGCCGCGTTCCTGTCGCGGTTCCCCGCAGAGATCGTGGCGCTGGTGGAGGCATGTCTGCCCAAACTCCGCCGCGCCGTTCCTCACTCCTTCGAGCTCGTTTACGACTATTCCCACTCCGTTGTGGTGTCGTTCAGCGCGTCCGAGCGCGGATACGAAGGCATCGTCGCCATAGCTGTCTTTCCGGACTGTGTCCGGCTCTACCTCGACAAGTCCCTCCCCGACCCTAACGGTCTCCTCGAAGGCTCCGGCGCCAAAGTGCGCAGCCTCACCCTCAAGGCCGCAGCGGATCTGGATCGCACGGATGTCAAGGCACTCATCAAGGCCGCAATCAAACACTCCGGGGTTACCGCGCCAGGCACCCGCCCGGCCCTCATGATCATCAAGTCGGAGTCGAAGAAGAAAAAGAAACCGGAGAAAACCAGGAAGGTCTAACCTGCGAATGCCCCTGACAAAGCCGCGGCGACAGGTGCCGTCCGCCCCCGGGTTGGTTCCGGCATGGTTGGTGGTGAGTTGCCAGCCGGTTGCGGTCGTGCAATGTCCCGGCTAGATCAGGGACATGTCGATCAAAAGAATGGATCATGTCAGCGTCGTGGTCGAGGACCTCCCGGCCGCCATTGCGTTCTTCACCACTCTCGGCATGGCGCTTGAGGGTGAACAGCCGGTCGAGGGGCCCTGGGTGGACCGCCTTTGCGGGCTCGAAGGCGTTCAGGTCGATATCGCTATGATGCGGACGCCGGACGGCCACGGGCAGGTCGAGTTGACGAAGTTTCGCAACCCGGGGTTGGTCAGGTCCGAGCCGGCGATTCCCCCGCCGAACACGCCGGGTCTCCGGCAGATCATGTTCGCAGTTGAAGATCTCGACGACACCGTGGCCCGCCTGCGCGCCCACGGCGCGGAACCCGTTGGCGAGGTGGTCCAGTACGAGGACAAGTACAAACTCTGCTACCTGCGAGGCCCTGCGGGCATCATTATCGCACTGGCGGAAGAACTCTTTTGATGCGTTTACCGCGGTGCGGGACACTGGTGGCGAAAAAACGCGGCCCGGGTGCCGACAGGCTTACTAAGGCGGTTGCGACCCAAGGGGTCGGGAAACCGTTATTTCTCCTAACCTCTCCTAACCTGCATTTCCCGCAGGATTTCGTTCGTCACGGGAATATCAGTAGAGTAGTGTGCCGAAGGCCACTCGCTTTCGCTGCATCCATGGGAGACGAAAGCGACTGGGCTGCGCCACAATCGCGTCTCAAAAGTCAAAAGAAAACATTTCAATTCGGCCCCGACCCTAAGGACGGGAGCTTCCGTTCCTTTTGAGCAGGTGGTCTTCACGGTGCGCTCCCGGTCCGGTCCTCGGCACCCTGTTTTTTCTTTCTTCCCCGCGGCACTCCGCTGCGTTACGCTGCCTTTAGTCCGTTTTCCATGAACCGTTCTCCCCACTGTCGATATTCGATGAGGTTTCCATTCGCGTCTTGGGGCCTCCGGCCTGCGGGCCAGGACCAGATTCGCATCGGGAGTCCATCACGGGGAGCGGTGATTTGCCCCCCGGATTTCCCGCCTGTGGACCAGTCGCTCTAACGGACGTCTCCGGCCGCTCTGAGATCTGAGGCAGCGGGCGCGTCATACGTGCAGGATGGGTCTCACAGGCGGGCTTCTCCGGGGAGAAGAGGAGCATGGGCGGACCGGCGCGGAGCCGGGAAAAAAAGTTTGTCAGGGCGCCTGGGAGTCCGGGCGGAAAAACCCGTGGCGCTGGCCGCGGGCCTTTCTCGTCAGGCCGCGGCGGGGAGGGTGTTTGGTTCCGGGGTGGCGGTGGCGGGTTTGGTGGTCTCAGCAGCGGAAGGCGGACCGGCAAAGCGCTGGGGATCGTAGTCCTGGCCGCTGCGCCAGAGGGTCCACATCAGTTC
The DNA here is from genome assembly GCA_035550135.1 of Verrucomicrobiales bacterium. Taxonomy (GTDB): domain Bacteria; phylum Verrucomicrobiota; class Verrucomicrobiia; order Verrucomicrobiales; family V1-33; genus V1-33. The sequence goes on along the minus strand of DASZQB010000029.1, from coordinate 1,116 downwards.
GATGATTTTGCGCTGGGACCGCCCTGCCGCGACAGCGGCCTCCTGATAACAGCCGCCGGAGGAGGCGGCTGGAAGCTGCGGAGCCTGAGCGGAGCGAGGGCAATTGAGCCGGGCATGCCGCGCGCTGCCGGTGCGCGCGAGGCTGGCTTCATACCAGCGTTTGATTTCGTTGTCTTTGGCGACGATCGCACCCTTCCAGGCATGATAGGAAACGGCCTTGAGTTCACCCTGGCCGTGGCGTTCGAGGCGCTCATAACCCAAAGGCTTGCCGTCGCTGGTGCGGTCGGTGATGCCCAGCTTGCAGTAGCGCCAGAGCTGCTGGCGAGTGGTGAAGCGCCACGGATCTCCGATCAGGGCGCTGAAGAGATGCGCGCCCACCGGCCCGATGCCGGGCGAGGCCATAAAGCGCGCGATCTCCGGAAAGTCCCGCCCCCGGGCGGCGACCTGCTGCCAGGCTTTGTCCCTCTGTTGTTCCAGCGCGTCGAGAACGGTGTATTGTAACCGGGCTCCCTCGCGCAACGGGCCTGAGGGCAGCAGTTCCAGCCAGTTTTTACGGCCCTTCCCGCTGTAGGCAGTGCTGCCCCTGACCATGACGCCGCCGCGGCGGTACCACGCTTTGAGCACGCTCTTGAGACGCGTCGCCTCCTTGCGCAGCTGCAGATACGTCTCCGCTGCCAGCAGCAGCGCATTGCGCGCGGGATCGGTGCTGTGCCAGACTTCTTTGAGTTCCCCCAGACGGAAAAGCCGGCAGAGTTCGCGCACATCCCATTCATCGCGTTTTTTGGCGCTTCTTGCGATCGACGCATTCTCTCTGGGATCGCAAACCAAAAGCCTCTGCACCAGCGGCCGCAAAAGATCGCACAGCCACAGCGACATGCCGCCCTCTTCAAACGTCAGCCAGATGTCAGGACTCTTAATGCCGGCCACGGCCTTCTGCAGAGCGGCAGCCTCGGTGGGCAGGCGCGCTTCGCCCAGCCACGTGCCGTCCTCACGCATCGCACCCAATACGCACGTGGCGGCGTGGACGTCGAAGGAGAGGTAGACTCGTCCCGTTTCGTTGACTTCTCCAAGCAAAGTGCCCTGCCGGTGACGGGCGCGGCGACCGCGCCCCTTCGA
>DASZQB010000028.1:0-6115 GCA_035550135.1 Verrucomicrobiales bacterium | reverse complement strand
ATCGATGAGGGCGCGGATTTCGTCGATGCCGGCGTGCAGGGCTTTGATGTGCGGCTTCTTTTTCAAAGCGGGGGAGATGTCGGCGAGGGTGGCGGAAAAGTACTCGGCGAGGTCTTTGCGGGCGAGCACGGAGGCGCGCTCCGCACTGAAGGGATCGAGCGCCGCGGTGCTGGCGATTTCCAGGCCGCGCAGCCAGCCGCCGATTGAAATGAGGTGAGCCATTTCCACATCGCGGAGCAAAACCATTTCAGACTCCACATCTTTTTGAGTGGCCGACAACTCCTCGCGCAATGATTTCCAGTCGCCGAGGGCGCTGTTTTCCAAAATGGCCTTGGCATGTTCGCTGACGCGCGCGCCGGTGGCGAGGACCTTGGCGTGACGCAGGACAGCGCGGCCAATGTTTTCAAGGTCCTCCACTTTCTCCGACTGTGCCGCGAGAAACCCGTCGCCGATGAGCACGCCGAGCGTGAGGGAAACGATGGTGCGGTCCGGCGAGGTGCCTTTGGCGATTTCGCGTTTCAGCTTGTCGTACGGAAGAGAGCCCAGCTTGTCCAACTGTCCGAAGATCTTGCGAATGCTCGGCGTGGTGAAATCGTTGACGCCGTATTCCTCGCGCAGGTGTTCGTCCTGGAGCAGGTCCTCGGGGACTTGAGGGCCCTTTGGCTTTTCTTTGTCACCGGCGGCGGGCTCTGGTGTCTCCTTCCGGGGGGCCGCCGGTTTATCCGTTTCCGCGGGGGCTGGTTTTTCTTTGGCCGCGCGCGGGGACTTCTCCTGAGAAAAACCAGGAGACGCCGCCAGGATGGCAAGGAGCAATGGCAAGGAAAGGAAACGCATAAGAAGGTCCGGTTGGCAGGGTCAAACGCAGGAACGGGACTGGCAATATCGGCCTGGCTGGAGGTATTTCGAGCGGATTTTGAGGAAGAGGGGCCGCGGAGTCCGGAGGGCGGACGGACGCCGGGGGGAAGGAGGCGGAGCGGATAATGGTGAATCGTGAATCGATGAGTCGTGAATGGCTGAATCGAGGCAGGGGGATAGGGTTGGTTCGGAGGAGTAAGAGCAGGGAAGGGTTCGGATAGTGCGGGAGGAGAGGAGATACTCAGGATTTCTCTTGAGAGGTGGCGGGTATTCGTAGCATGGCGGGATGACTGAAAAAGAAGCGCGCGCCCGGATGGGGCAACTGTCGGCGGACCTGGAACGGCATAACCGGCTCTACTATGTGGAGGCGGCGCCGGTGATTTCGGACAGGGAATATGATGCGCTGAATGCGGAGTTGATTGCGTTAGAGGAGCAGTGGCCGGACCTGGCTTCGATAAATTCGCCGACGAAGCGGGTGGGAGGAGCGCCGATCGATGGGTTTACGCAGATCACGCATGTGGTGCGGATGATGAGTTTGGACAACACTTACTCGGAGGGGGAAGTGGGGGAATTTTATCAGCGGATGGTGAGGCTGAGCGGAATGGAGCGGATCGACACGGTGATCGAGCCGAAGGTGGACGGGGTGGCGGTATCGATTTGTTATGAGGACGGGGCGTTGAAGTATGCCGCGACGCGGGGGGACGGGACGACGGGGGACGACATCACGGTGAATGCGCGCACGATTAAGAGGCTGCCGCTGACGCTGCCGGCGGGCGCGCCGCGGCTGCTGGAAGTGCGCGGGGAAATCTTTATGACGAGCACGGGTTTCCGGAAGCTCAACGATGAGCGGGAGGCGGCTGGTGAGCCGCGGTTTATGAACCCACGCAATGCGACGGCAGGGACGCTGAAGCAGCTCGATCCGCGGATCACGGCGAAGCGTCCGCTGGATATCATCTTTCACGGCATGGGGCAGGTGGAGGGCGTGGAGTTGAAATCGATGGATGAATTTCACGCGCTGCTGGACCGCATGCATTTGCGAAAAGCGGACCACCTCTGGCATGCGGATTCGCTGGAGGGGATATTGAAGGCGATCCGGGATTTGAATGCCCTGCGCAAGACGCTGCCGTATGAGACGGATGGCGCGGTGGTGAAGGTGACAAACTTTGCGACGCAGCAGGTGGTGGGCTACACGTCGAAGGCACCGCGGTGGGCGATGGCTTATAAATACGAACCGGAGCGCGCGGAGACGCTGCTGAAGACGATCACGGTGCAGGTGGGGCGCACGGGAGTCCTAACACCGGTGGCGGAGCTGGAGCCGGTGTTCGTTTCGGGCACGACGGTTTCGCGCGCGACGCTGCACAATGCGGAGGAAATTCAGCGGAAGGATATCCGGGAGGGAGATACGGTGATCATTGAGAAGGCGGGCGAGATTATCCCGGCGGTGATCGAGGTGGTGCTGGCGCGGCGGCCGGCGCATTCGCAGCCGTTCAATCTGTTTGCGCACATCGGCGGGGTATGTCCGTCGTGCGGAAGCACGGTGGTGAAGGAGGAGAATTTTGTGGCGTGGCGGTGTGTGAATTTTGCGTGCCCGGCGCGGGCGGCGACGCAGTTGAAGCACTTTGCCTCGCGCAAGATGCTGGATATCGACGGACTGGGCGAGATCGTGGCGGATAAGCTGGTGGAGCGCGGGCTGGTGCGGACGCCGCTGGATTTGTTCGATATCAGTGAGGAGACGCTGGCGGTGCTGAATCTGGGTACGGAGGATGAGCCGCGGACGTTTGGAGCGAAGAATGCGGCGAAGGTGATGGCGGGCCGCGAGCGCGCGAAGACGATGCCGCTGCACCGCTGGCTGTTTGCCGTGGGCATCCCGGATGTAGGGGAATCGGCGGCGCGGGAACTGGCGCGGCTGCACCGGAATTTTGCAGAGCTGGCGGAATCGCCGGTGCTGAAGGAACTGGCGCAGTTGAAGAAAGGGAAGCAGAAAGAGGACAATGCGGTGCTGGCGCCCTATCAAATTGCGCAGGAGGTGGGACAGGTGGCGGCGGCGCGGGTGCTGGAATTTTTCCAGAGCCCGTCGGGACAGGCTATGCTGTCAAAGCTGCGGGAGCTGGAGCTCGATCCGCAGTCGGATAATTATGCGCCCGTTCCCGCACCGGCGGAGGGCGGGGGATCGAAGTTTGCGGGGACGACGTGGGTGATCACCGGAACGCTGTCGGAGCCGCGGCCTGTGTTTGAGGAAAAGATTCGCGTGCAGGGAGGGAAGACTTCCGGGAGTGTGAGCAAGAACACGACCTATTTGCTGGCAGGAGAGGAGGCGGGAAGCAAACTGGCGAAGGCCCAGCAACTGGGCGTGAAAGTTGTCAGCGAGGAAGAGTTCCGGAGAATGCTGGAAGAGGCCGGCTAAACGGCACCGGTGCTTGCCCGCCCGGCCCTTATTCAAACGCGGCGTCCGGAGCGCTGACGCCGGTGGCCCGCGGCAAGTGTTAACAATCCTGCGAGGGCAAGGGGTCCTGGTTCCGGCACCGGCGCCGGTGTTCCCGAGGCGTCCATGATGGCGGTAAAGCCGCCGAGGTCAGCCCAGGCGGTGGAGGAATTCACGCCGCCGAGGACGCCGCCGAGGTCCTGATTGAGGCTGTTGGCCTGCGTGGAAGTGGCCGTGATGTAGCGGAGAGAGGATTGATCCGTGATGTGAATTCCCACTTCGGGGGTGTCGAGAAAGGCCGTCACGGAACCAAATGGCACGCGGAAACTGACGTACCAGTCCACATCGCCGCTCGTGGCGCTGGTGAGATCGATCGTCGTTCCGCCGTCACCCGCTCCTACGGCACGGTAATCGTAATTGAGGCTGCTGAGGGGCTCGGAATAATAGGGAGTGGAACTGATGGAGGTGGTGCTGGGAGACGTATTCGCGCCGGAACCCGGAGCGTAAATGCCCAGAATATTGCTGCTGCCTGAACGGTTCACCCCGACGAATGCGTCGATGGATCCATTCGTATCCGCGTCGATTCCGACCCAGAGGACGCGGTCGAACTGCGGGTTGTTGGCATTTCCCCCGGAAGCGTCGAGGCGCACCCGGAACGAGAGGAGACCGTCGGTGTGAGAGGCGTCTGAGACCGGATCGAATGAGGTTAGGAAGCCGGAATTCGGTCCGTCGCCGACGATATCGCCTGCTTTAGCACCGGTCTGCTGATCGTCGAGGTAATCGAACCTTGCTCCCACAGAGACCCATTCGGTCGCGGAAGAGGAAAGGGCGATCGCCGCCCGGCTATGGCTGTGGAGGAAGGGGAACAGACAAAGAAAAAGAGGCAGCGACTTCATGAAAAGAGAGGCGGGAGCCGTTATGGAGATTCGAAAAATATCAAGTGAGTTTAATTTTACATTTCTGTTTCATTTGTATCTGAGGGCTGTCCGGAGATATTCGAGGAGGCGGTAAAATAAAATGCAACCGGTAGGGGATCTCCTGCGTCCCATAGGTAATGATACCTATTTTGTTTTGGATTTGGGTCGCCATGTCTGTTTGGATTCTTGCCGGACTGGCGATGGCGGCGCGTGCGCACCGCTCTCCCGTTCCTGTCTATCGCCGGCGTGGCGGCGAATGACGCGAAGGGTGCGCGTCACAATTTGCGACGTTGCGCGGAGAGGCGATGCGCCGGAAGAGGGATCAGCCTGCCGGGTGCTTCCGGCGCTGGATGCTCCATTGCACACAGCAAAGGATTATGACGAGCGCGGCCACCAGAGAGGCAGCGCCATAATAGTGCCATTCCGGAAATTCGACGGGCAAGGGGAAATGATGCGGGAGGTTCATGGGGCAGAGGAGGGGTTTGAGAACCAGGCTCTGCATCAGGCCTGCCGCGGTGAGGGTGAAGAGAGCCGGAACCGGTGATGCCGGGGCTTGCTCTTTCTGTCGGGGGAGCATATGGGGTATGGGTAAGAGCAGGAGCCTGGAAGTACTGCTTGAAAGCCATCGTTCGCCGGCGCATGGCATGATTCGGGCAGCGCCGGTGCAAATCAGATTCCATGAAAGTCACACCGCAGATCACTTTTCACCATGCGCAGAGTTCTGAGGCCGTGGAGGCCCGGATACGTGAGGAACTTGAGGACCTTGAAACGGTTTATGACCGCATCACCAGTTGCCGCGTGACTGTCGAGGCTCCTCCTTCGCGGGAATATCATGGGCAGACATTTCATGTGAAGATCTTCCTCGCGGTGCCCGGTTCTGAGATCGTAGTGGATCACGTGCCGGGCTTGCACAGTTCCCTGAAACATTCCGGAGCGGAAGAAGTGGAAAAGAAAGACGAGGCCGGACAGGAGCACCGGGACGTTTACCTTGCCATCACTGACGCGTTCGAAGCGGCGCGCCGGCAGTTGGAGAAGTATGCGGAGTCGCAGCGGGACGCAGGACGTGACCGTGACAACCTCTCAGCGGCGGGAACTCGAGAACGGTAATGCACGCCGGCACCGGCGAATGTTAGGCAGATAGAAAGCCCCGCGGGCCGATCTCTACCCGATACCAGCGCCGCGGGACTATCTACCCGTGCAGGCAGACGCATGCCTCAATGCAGAAGAGGTGCCACTCCAGGGGAGCGTGCATTGGAACGCGGCGTGCAAGGCTGACGGGCAAACCCCAGCCCCACATGAAGAGTTATCACCTTACCCCAAACGGAGACACCTGGGAGCTTGCTGAAGAAAGCGGGACCTCAGTCGCCACTTATGAAAACAAGGATGAGGCGATGCGGGACTCCCGGCAGACGGTTGCCGAGGCATCCGGTTCCCTCAAGATTCACCGCGCCGACGGCACCATAGAGGAGGAGCGCACTTATCCGCGCAGCAAGGATCCTGCGAAGTCCCCCGGATGAAGAGAGCTTTGCCCTAACAAGGCGAGTCCACGCGGCACGGGAGCCGCAAATCATCTATTTGCCGACCAAGTGCGTTCCGGGACGCTTTAGACCGCATGGCTGGCGCTCCGGCTGTCTCGCGATGGCCGGGGCTTTTTCGTTTAGACCCGGATGTCTGACACCTTTCCGGAGCGCGGCAATGGCCGGCGATGGGATCCCTCTACCGCCCAGGGCTGACGCATATCTCTGTTAGGATTGGCCGAGAAACGGGGCGATGGCGTCGGGGAGGTAGTCATGGTTCCATGCCGCCATCAGCCGCCGGCCTTTGAGGGACGTCCGGTCGCCGGGGGTGGTGTGCAGGCGCAGCAGGTTGAGTGCGATCTTGCGCAAAAGGGAAAGATTGCTGGCGGCATAGCCGCTGCGGG
>DASZQB010000027.1:0-92966 GCA_035550135.1 Verrucomicrobiales bacterium | reverse complement strand
ATCAGAGGCATCCTCATCCGTGAAAAGCTCGCCCGCGGACTTTCCCGTCTGGCGCTCCAGCCATGCCAGCAGCGCCGGATTGGCCACCAGCAGGTCGGCGCCTCCGCCGGCGCATTGCAGCGTGACGCCGGCGCGGGAGGCCGTCCGCACCTGCAATTCCAGAGGCAGCAGCAGCAACGGCGCGAGGACGCGGCTGCTGCCTTTCACCGCGGAGTCCTCTGCCCCCGATGGCATCGACAACAGCGGAAACCCCAGCGCCAGACACGACTCCCCGTGATCGTTCACATAGTTCGTCGCGTCCTCCGCGATGTCCCGCAGCTTCTTCAGCAGCCGTGACTGTGCCAGCCATGCGTCACGGGCTTCTTTTTGTTCAGGCGTCAGCTTTGTATCCGGAGTCGCCTCTCCTTCCTCTTTGGAGGCGGTAGATACCGGCACTTTCGCCGGAAATTCCAGTTTTCCCTTCTCCAGCAGCGTGCGCATGGCTGTGGAGGGATTGACCCCCCGAAAACATCCCAGTTCCATCAAATCGCACCGCTGCCGGGACCGGTGCGGACGGGCATTCATCGACGGCCCGTTGACGAGGCTGGCATACAGCCGCTGGAGCATTGCCTGGAGGATCATGGCTCCGAGAGTGGAGGGGTTCCTCCACTCAAGCAAGGGAGCGGGCCTGGATGGGTACCCTGCGCAAATGGTGAGCCACACCCGCCCCGCGCGTGCGTAGAAGAAGGTGCTTCCCGTTAGGAGCGGTTTCGGGCCTAATTCCCGCGCGTCCCATCCGTTCTGACAAACATCCCGCGTTATGAAGCCGACCCTGATTCTCAGCACCGCGTTTGCCATTGTCCTTTCCACCGGCTCTGCCACGGCGGCCACTATTGTCTATGGAGCGACCCTGACGGGAGCTGCGGAGCGGCCTACTCCGGTAGTGACCCCCGCGACTGGCTCGGCGGTGTTCACCTACGACGATGTCTCCGGAGCATGGAGCCTCACGGGTAACTTTTCCAATCTCACGGCCAATGCCAACAACGCGCACATTCATGGCCCCATTACCAGCGGTGAGGTTGCCAGTCCGTTTGTGAACCTTACTTTTACTGCCGCCCAGTCCGGCACACTCTCTGGTTCGGGAACCTTTACGCCGGCGCAATTGGCAGCACTGGCAACCCCCGGACCAAGTGGATTGGCCGGGGGAGGATTCTATGTCAACGTGCATAGCGTCGGACCCTTCTCAGGCGGCGAAATTCGCGGAACGCTGGTGCCGGAGCCAGGCACGGCGATGCTGGCCGGATTGGCAGGGCTGACGTTGTTCCGCCGCCGCCGCTGATCTGATTGGTTTTTTGGTTGGGTTTGCAGCCGGTCCGTCTCAGCGGGCCGGCTGTTTTTCTTTCACCGCGGGGGATTGGGAAACGCTCTCATCCAGCCAGCCCATGGCTCCCACGCGCTCAGCGAGAACCTGCGGCAGGCGCCCTGAAGAGTCGGGAAACTTGAAGCTGCCGGTGAGTTTGATCGTGGTTTCCGGTGTGGTCAGCCGTTCCTCAAGGCTTTTGCCCGTAGAACCCGCCCGCTCGGCATAAGCCCACACCGTGAGATCGGAGTTCGGATCGCTGATCTTGATGCAGAAATATTTCGATTCATCGCGGAACGGCCCGTCATAATACCCGTCCGGCCGGGCCATGCCGCGCATGGTAATGGCGCGCTGAGGGCGCTCCTTGAGCCAATCCTCCCACTCCATGTCACCCGCGCCGGTAAGGCAGCGCCAGTCGAGCCGAAATCCCTCGGGCAGATTCTCAGCTACCGTTTCCACCGGGTCATCCATCCGGTTGCGACCGCCAAAGAGTGTAAACTCCCGGCCTCCGATCCATTCAGACGCGGTTGACGGGCCAGGGCGATATTCGCCGCCCGGTTCGTCAGGATGCCGCGCATACCATTCCTTCATCGCCGGCAGCAGCGACGCTCCTCCGCGCACGAAACCCGCCTTTTCCTCCGGGGTCGAAGCGTTGAGAAACGCTTCCATCATCCGGTGCAGTTCCCTCCCGTCATCCAGACGCTGCGCCACTTTCGTTTTTTCCTCTTTGTCGTGGGTAACCACTTTCGGGTTCCCGCTGAAAATGAGATAAAGCACCACGGGCGTTAACAGGATGGCCACTCCACCGAAGCCCCACCACGCCGGTGAAAATTCACGCGGTCGATCATCCTCCCGGCGGGCCCTGGCGGGCCGCTGGCGGGAATCACTGGATGCTGAGCTGCTCATGCAGCAGGAGGAAAAGCATTTTGCCGCATCGCGGTGGATCGACACCGAAGACCCCGCCGGCTGATGCTCCAGGGCGGCAGGAATTGATCAATTCATGTCCATATCGACGCCATATTTCTTAGCTACGTCTTTGAGCTTTTCCCCGGTCGCTTTGACTTCCTCTCCGATTTTCTGCATCTTCGTTTGGAGCGTTGGATCTGCGAATGCCTTTTGAGCCCACGCCATCACTTCCTCTTTTTTCGCCGGCAGGTCTTTGAAAAGTACGGCCATTTCCCCTATCTTGATTTTGGCTTCTTCGAGTGCCGTTTTCAGGTCCGCGGGCAAGCCCTCCGTCTTGATCGCCTGCATCTTGGCGAGCATGGGTTTGATCATGGTCATTTGAGCCATTGGATCCTTGGATTCCTCTCCCGCTTTCGACATGGCCTTGATTTCGGCTGCGTCCTTCTTCAGCGCTTCAATGGCGTCCTTTTCGCTAACCGTGGTACTCGCGCCGCCGCTTCCTCCTCCTTTAGCGTCTTCGCCTTTCTTGTCGCAGGCGGCCAGGAAAATGGATGAGGCGGCGAATCCCGCAGCAAGAAGACGTGTTATTTTCATAGGATCAGGAGATTGAAGGACGGAGACGCACTATGAGAGACGATTTCCCGGGACGGGCAAGATGATTCTCATGGGTAATTTCCCCCGTTCAGGAATCACGGTGGAGGAACCGCACTTTTCTCTAAAAGCCCTTGCATCCATCCTTTAATTCTGCAATTTCTGTCCACAGAGAAATTGATATGAAAGGTCTGAGTCCGGTCCAGCAGCGCTTTATCCTTCATTGGGGGGAGATGGGTGCGCGCTGGGGCATCAACCGAACGGTGGCGCAAATCCATGCGCTCCTGTTTCTCATGGCCAGACCGCTGAATGCCGAGGAAATTACCGAAGTGCTCGACGTCGCGCGGTCCAACGTCAGCAACAGCATCCGGGAACTCCAAAACTGGGGCATTATCCGACTTGTGCATCTTCCCGGTGACCGGCGGGACCATTTCGAGTCGCTCAAGGACGTTAACGAAATGTTCCGCATCATCCTCAACGAGCGCAAACGCCGGGAACTCGACCCGACGCTGCGGGTCATCCGTGAGTGTCTCGACCAGCCGGCCAAAGAGGAGATCGACGCCACGACGAAAGAGAGACTGGAGGCGATGCTCGGATTTTTTGAACTCGCGGAGAAACTTTTCGGCCAGTTGGACAAGGTCTCCACCAAAAACCTCATCCGCGCCGCGAAGATGGGCGGCGGGATGTTTCGCGTCTTGGGACTCACCTCCAAAGAGTGACCACGCTCTCTTTTTTGCCCTCTTGTTTCTCTAAATACAGAATTTTCAGATATAAATGATAACCGGCGATCGGCACCGATGGCGGTGTGACCCCGGGGAATTCGAGGCTTCTCACCCTGAATCGTTATGAACACACCACGTATCGTCCTCGCCGGCGGCACCGGTTTTCTGGGCCGCTCCCTTGCGAAGGCTTTCTCAGAACGCGGTTATGAAGTCGTTGTGCTGACGCGGTATCCGGAAAGGCCAGTCCCCGGAGCGCGCACGGTGAAATGGGATGGTCGCAGCGCCGGGCCATGGACGTCCGAATTGGAGGAGGCGCGGGCGGTCATCAACCTTGCGGGCAAGAATGTGGATTGCCGGTACACGCCAAAGGCGCTGACGGAGATCAATGCTTCCCGCGTGGAAAGTGTCAGGACACTGGGTGACGCCATACACCGGTGTCTGGTCCCGCCGGAAGTCTGGGTGCAGGCCTCGTCCCTGGCGATCCACGGCAACGCCGGAGACCGCGAGTGCGATGAATTGGCGCCGCCGGGCGATGGCATTCCGGTAAAGACCTGCCTGAATTGGGAGGCCGCCTTTGCCCATTCTCCCACACCGCGCACGAGGCGCGTGGTGTTGCGGATCAGTTTTGTCCTGGGGCGCGGTCAGGGCGCCCTGAGGCGGATGGAGCGGCTCACGCGATGTTTTCTGGGCGGACGCATGGGCAGCGGACGGCAGTTCATCAGTTGGATTCATATCCGGGATATGGTGCGAATCTTCCTGCGGGCTGTCGAAAACCCTAACATGACCGGTCTCTACGCGGCCACAGGACCAGAACCGGTGAACAACAGGGACTTCATGCGCGCCCTGCGAAAAGCCCTGCACCGTCCCTGGTCTCCGCCGCTGCCCGCGTGGCTGGTGCCTTTCGGATGCTGTCTGCTGCGGACGGAACCCGTTCTGGCACTAACTGGAAGACGGGGAGTGCCCCGGCGGCTGCTGGATGAGGGATTTGAATTCGCATTCCCGGTATTGCAGGGCGCGCTGGCAGACCTTTACAGCAAACCTTCAGCCGTTTACCGATGATTGCGACTGAAGCCATTTCGTCAGCACCTCCAGGCGAAGTCGCGAGGGTGCGGATGCTCTCCGTTCGCGGGGAGCGGCTGCTGCTGGCAGACTGGAACCGGGCGGCGTTTCTCCACTTCGAAGCGGACCCGCAGGTGCTCCAACGGTCGGTGCCCTATCCGCTCGACCTCTATGAAGGACGGGCGTTTGTCAGTTTGGTGGCCTTCACCATGCACCGGCTTCGGTGTGTCAGGCTGCAGCGGCTGACAGAATGGCTGATGCGGCCCATTGGCACGCATCCCTATCTCAACGTCCGCACTTATGTGTGCCACCGCGGTGAGCCCGGAATCTTCTTCCTCGCCGAATGGATGACGAATCCGCTGAGCCTTTACCTTGGTGCTCCGCTCTTCGGTCTCCCCTACCGGAAGGGCGAAGCGCACTATCACAACGAGCCGGAAGCCGGCAGAGCACAGGGCGAAGTAATTGATGCCAGTGGTACGCGGTTCACGTATCATGCGAACTGCGGGGACCGTGATGTGGACTTTCGGCCAGCCGAACGCGGCAGTCTCGATGAGTTTCTCGTCGAACGTTACACTTGCTTCACCAAATGGCACCGCTTGCTGCGCGCCTTCCGCGTGTGGCATCCGCCATGGCAACTCGCAAAGGCCACGGCCTCCGTGCAGGAAGCGGAACTGCTGGAGAAATCAGGCGCATGGTTTCACAGCGCCCGTTTGTGGGGCGCACACCTTTCCCCGGGGTGTCAGGATGTCTGGATGGGAAGGCCGCGGTTGACCTGACGAATTAGACATCGGGCATTTCAGAGAGGCCTTCGGTTTTGCGGTAGATGCGGCGCCAGCCGCTGTGGAGGAGCTGGAGGTGGTCGCGGAAGACGGAGGAGAAGGCGTCGATGGCGAGGCGGGGTTTGGCGACGGGGTTTGCTTCATCTTCGCCCCAGCCGTAGTCGTCGAAGGCGAGAATGCCGCCGGGTTTGAGGAGGTGCCATGAGAGGGCGGCGTCAATGAAGACGTCCTTCGCGAGATGGCTGCCGTCGATGTAGATGAAGTCGAAACTTTGCCAGAAGCCCTCCGCTGAGGCCATCCATGCGAGAACTTCGGAGGAAAGGCCCTCATAGAGTTTGATCCGGTCTTCGTGGCCGCCGGTGGCGCAATTCTGCTCAAAGCACTCGCGGGTTTGCCCGTCCACTTCGGGTGTGGTGGGATCCGGGAGGAAAGGATCGATGGCGTGGATTTCGCTGTCAGGATGGGTGAAGAGAAGGTCCAGCATGAGGTTGGCGCTGATGCCTTCGAAGCCGCCGACCTCCAGGGCCTTCACTGGTTCAGCGGTGGCGAGGAGAAGCTGCCAGTTTTCAAGATCGTCCAGATACCAGCCCCATGCTTTGGTTCCGCGATACCGGTCCCATGGCTGAGGCGGGGCGGGTTCCATACCGGCAGAAAAATGTTAGGAGAATCCTAACAACGCACGGTTTTCCGTTTCTTCGCCACCGGGGCGCCGCGGCGGGATTTGAGGATGTAACTTTCCGCCTCCGGAACTTCGCAGGCGGTGTCGCCCATATCGCACTCCACGCGGCCGATTTTGCGGGCGGTGGCGATGGCCTTGTCAGCGAGAGGCTCGACATAAGTGCCAACGGAGATCACGTAGCCGTTCATGCAATACCGGACGCGGTTGAGGGAGGATTTCAGCGTCTTCACGACACGGTCCAGCAGCGACGAGAGTTGTTTGACAGGAAGCTGATCGTCCGGGACCGTTGCGACGACAGCGGAGAGTGTGGTCCAGCCGGAGCAGGCGATGCTCTCCGTCGGAGAGTCGATCCACTTGGTGGCGATGGCGATGGCGTCCGGGTGTTCGGAAGCCACCCATGGCACGGTGGTTCCCGAAATCATGTGCCATGGCGCTTTTTCAACCCAGTTCTGAAGCTGAGCCGGGGTCATCTTTTTTCCATCCGCGACCATGCCGGCGAGATACATCGCATCGGAATTGCCGGTGGAGTAAAGTTCCATGGCGAGTGCCTGGTTTCCTTTGATCTTTTTGTGGATGACTTTCAGTTCACTGATGGGGACGCCAAAGAGCGGTTCTTTCGCGCCATGTCTGAGGAAAGTGCGTTTGTGCGACTCTTTTCCCTTTGTTTTGAGTTCTGTCATTACCTGGTTGAGAGTCATGGTGTGGCGTAGGGTTGCAGATTAAACGTCCCGCGCTTTGTCATAGGCGGCGATGATGCGTTGTACCACCTTGTGACGCACCACGTCCACACCCGCAAACTCGCAAAATGCGATGCCTTCAATGCCGGGGAGGATGCGCATGGCCTCGCGCAGGCCGGAGGTGCGCGGGTCTTTGAGGTCAATCTGCGACGGGTCACCGGTGACGACGCATTTCGATTTCTCTCCGAGCCGGGTCAGGAACATGAGCATCTGCGACTGCGTGGTATTCTGGGCCTCGTCGAGGATGATGAAACTGCGGCTGAGCGTGCGTCCCCGCATGTAAGCCAGAGGAGCGATTTCGATGTGTCCCTGATCGATCATCTTCTCAATCTCGGCGGGCTCGAGAATATCATAGAGAGCATCGTAGAGCGGACGCAGGTAGGGAAGGACCTTTTCGTTCAGGTCACCCGGAAGAAATCCGAGCGCTTCGCCGGCTTCGACCGCCGGGCGGGAGAGCACGATGCGCTGCATGTCGCCGGCCTTGAACGCGGCGACGGCGCTGGCTACGGCGAGAAAGGTTTTGCCAGTACCCGCGGGACCGACGCCGAATGTTACGTCGTGATGCCGGATCGCCTGGAGATAGGCAAGCTGGCCGCGGGTGCGCGCCATAACGGGCGGTTTGCGGGGCGAACCGACGATTTTGATGCCGGTGAGATCATCGAGCGATGCGCCAGCCGGAGCGGTTTCGGCGCTGCCTCCGTTCGGGGCGTGTCCGTTGCCGCGCGCGGTTTCCATGGCGAAGCGGAAGAAGTGCTCATTGATGTCCGTGCCGCGGCGGCGGGCTTTTTCGAGCTGTTCGAAAACGCGTCTGCCGGTAGCGACGCCCTCCTCGCTGCCCTGGAGTTTGATCCATCCTTCGCGGGTGGTGATGCGAATGCCGGCTTCCTTTTCGAGAGCTTTGAGCAGGGCGAGATCGCCGGCAAAAAGGCTTTGGAGGAAATGCGGGGTTTCGTATTCGAGTGTATCAGTAGTCATCAGCGTGAGGGGCGCAGTGCGGCGGGATCATTTCCAGCCGTAAACCAGGGCCCAGTCGATCTCTGCTTTTTCTTTTCCGGTCATTTTGAAAACGATGCGGTAAGTGCCGGTTTTCGGCGCGGTGAGTTTGATGCCGGTGCAGTCTTTTACTTCCTTTTTTTCCACCGCGACTTTCGTTCCCTTGTCGTCGTAGATTTCGATTTCGATCTTCACTTTGGGCGTCGAAGTGGCGAGCCAGAACCAGACGTCACTGCCTTTGAAAAGCTGGTGCTTGACCATGGTCTGTTCGCCGGACGTGATTTTGCCCTTCCAGTATTCCTGGCGGATCTTGAAACCTTTCTTTACTTCGCCGATGGCGGTTTCGAGAGCGGTGGAGTGGGCGTCATCCACGACGGCGAAAGCAGCCGGAGCGGCATACGCGAAGACAAACGCCATGAGAATGGCGCGGAGAAAAGCGGGGAGAGGGGAGGAGGGACGCATGGAAAATTATTTTTTTACAGTGATGGATTTGACGAGTCCGGCGGTGATGCGGTGCATGTCGCTCACGGCTTTCTCAGAGAGGTTTTCGTCGCCGGACTGCATGATCTCGCGCAACTGCGCCAGACCGTCGGCGATGCTCTTGAGCTTGGCCGGGTTTTTGGCTCTGGTGAGCATGTCTTCGAGGGCATCGTTGAAATAGTCTGCGAGGTCCGGCTGGTAGAGGAGTTCGGCGCGTTCCTTTGAAAAGGATTTAGTAATGACGTCGGTGATCACCTCGGTGCCCCGCAGCCAGCCGCCAACGGAGATGCACTCGGCGAGCGCGCCGTCGCGCAGGGATTCCATCTTCGCCTTCACCGTGGCCTGAGTGGCGTCGAGTTCCGTGCGGACGGTGTCCCACTTGGCGGTTTTGGCGGCATCGTCGATGGCCTGGCAGTGTTTGAGAACATCCTCCCGGACTCCGAGGGCAGTGGAGAGGGAGAGAACGTCTTTCCCGATATTTTCCACCGTCTTCTTATCCTCCGCCTGCACGGCAATGAAGCCGTCGGCCACGGTGGCGCCAAGCAGGAGGGCAACGTCTGTGCGCTCGGTAAACGAAGGCCGCTCCGCACGGGTGATCTGCGCCTTCCAGTCCGGGTTGCCGAGGCGGTCGAGGGCGGAAAAGATTTCGCTCGGAACGGGGACGATGACTTCCTCCACGACTTTGCCCGGGAACTTACTCAGGTCGAGTTCGCCGGCTCCTTTGTCAGGGACGACTTTTTCATTATCCTTGTCTTTAGAATCCGCGGCGGTGGAGGGGAGAACAGAGAGAAGCGCGGCGCAGAGGAAACCGGCAGTGTGAAGGGTGGTCGAAAGCTTCATGGGCAATGGGAACGATCCTTCAGTATAGAAGACGGCCCAATATTTGCCAGCGGTGAGAAGGTTCCGCCGCACGAATTTTTCCAGCAAAGGAAAGAGAGAAAGCCCTCCTGTCAGCGCCGGCGGCGGCCCAGCAGCAAAGCGCCTGCCAGCAAGCCAAGTCCGGCAGTCGCGGGCTCGGGCACCCAAAGAACATTCAGATTGTCGATGGCGGCGATTTCGTTCTCGTTGCCGGTGCGGGCGGCAAACATAATGCGGCTTTCGAAGGGAACAAGGCCGGGCACGGCAAAACTGTTATAAAGCGCCTGACCATCCACCGAGAGGCTGACCCGGCCGCCGAGGAAATCCACAGAACCCGTTACATTGTGCCAGTTGCCGTCGTCCAGGAAGAGGGGGGTGGCGAGAAGGCGGGTGTTATCGATGCGGTTGAGCATCGCGCCATTATAAAAAAGGCTGACCTCGTGATAGTCTGAACTCTGGGGTTGGAGGGGATCGTCAAATCCTCCCTGGCCGCCATTGTTGCTCCACGTATCGAAACCAAAGCCGAGAATTCCGGTCGCAGCGGGGTCTTCCGCGGTAAACGGCGGAGCCAGAACTCCTCCCACCGATCCGTAATTGGCGGTGTTGGCGAAGGAGAAGGAAAAGCCGTCGGCGCTGGGAGTGACAGGCGCCGTGATTTTGAAGCTGAATGAGAAGTCCGCGCGCGGGGAGGTCCCGATGTCTGTGCGGTCGAAGGTGGCCCAGTTGTGCTGGGCATTGACGGCACCCGAAAGTTCCAGATAGCCGCCGGTGAGACCGCCAGCCGGTTGGATGGACGGACCGCCCGGGTCTCCAAAAACCTGGAGATTCACAGGAGTATCGGCTCCGCCGTTAAAGGTGGCCGTGGTGGCGGCAAAACTGCCAGCGGCAATGAACAACGAGAACGCAGCGCCAAGGAGATGCGAGGCTTTCATAATGGGCGATGAAACTATAGTTAAGAGATATGAAATCGTGCCACCAGTCAATACTTTATTTCACGGGTTTCTCACCTGAAAACGGGACGTTCATCCATTTTGCGTCGGCAGGCACCGTGGCCGTGGATTCGCTGCCATCGGGCCAGCGAATACGGAGGCCGAGGGCGCGGGAGGCGGGGCGGCTGAAGAAAACGGTGGCACTGTTTTGCGAGAGGTAGCCGCTGCCTCCTGTAATTTCGGCGGCGGAAAGGACTGTCTTTCCGGCTATGAGGCGAATGCGGGCGCCCAGAGCGTGGAGGTTTCCGGGGAGACCGGTGAGCCGGACTGCAAGGGGGTTGCCGGAGGTCGAGGTGTTTTGGAACGCGAGGAGTTTATCATCGTTCTGCGAGGCGAGGAGATCGGGGCGGTTGTCGCCATCGAGGTCGATGATGGCGAGTGCTTTGCCATCACCCGGGATCATCAATCCGCTGCGGGAGGGTTCCCATGGGGGGAAGGAACCGGCTTCCTTTCCGGACGGCGACAGCAGGCAACCGAGACCGCCGCGCCAGAGACCCGTTTCGGGCTCGCGGGTGAAAAGGTTTTGGCTAATCGCGAGGAAGGGTTTTCCGCCGCCTGTGAAGTCCGCGGCGGCCGCTCCGTATCCCGGGGAGATTTGAACAGCGTCCGGAAGTTGTGCCCAGCGCAGCGTGCCTTTGTCATTGATCAGAAGGCCGCTGGCCAACTCCGTGGCGGCAACACGGAGGGAGCCTTTGAGCTTCTCGTCCGTGTATATTCCTGACAGGTTGGCGGCGGCAAAGGCCTTGTAGGTTTTAAACTTGCCTTTGATGAAGGGCATGGCGGTGCTGCTGCACGAACGGCCGCGCACGGGCAACTCGCCTTCGGGTGTGACCTTTGCTTCGACGAGCTGGGGAGCGCCCGTGCCGTCCATATCACCGCGATAGAGGACGGTGGGTTTTTCAACTGTGGGGTGACCGTATTTGGTGTTCAGGCCGGTGTTGAGGCACACGTAGTCCATGTCGCCGTCGCTATCGATGTCCACGGGAGTGATGGAATTCCACCAGCCGGTCTGTGAAGCGATGGCCGCGGGAGTGGCGTCAGCCAGGACTCCCTTGTTATTGTGGAAAACCCTAACAGGTCCCCACTCGCAGGCGACGAGGAGATCGATCCAGCCGTCGTCATCCACGTCGGACCAAACGGCGGAGGTAACGAGGCCCGCCTTGCGCAGGCCGGGCGCCAATTCGTCCGTGGCGTCCAGGAACTTTACTTCACCGGCAGAGCCGGAGAGATTTCGCAGGAGGATGGAATCCGGAGTGACGGGGTATTCGCCAGGCACTGAGCGGCTGCCGACGAAGAGGTCCACATCCCCATCGCGGTCGAAATCCGCGCCGCAAACGCACGAGCCGCTTTGGCGAATATCCGGAAGCGCGCCGGCGGGGGCTTCGTTAAAACTGAGATTGCCGGGCTTTGGGCCACCGATGATGTTATTCAGATAAAGATGATCGAGGTAGCGGGTATCCCCCGCAGGCCATTCATTGCTGCCGCTAACGACATAAAGATCGAGGTCGCCATCGCGGTCCGCATCGAAGAAGAGAGCACCCATGTCCTCTACGCCGATGTGAACGGCCCATGGCGGATTTTCCATGGGTCGGAAGGTCTGGTTTTTGTGATGGACGAAGAGCACGCCAGGCTGACCCGTGGCACCGCCGACAAAGACATCGTCGAGCCCGTCGCCGTGGACGTCTCCGATCGCGATGCCGGGACCGAACTGTGAGAGCTTGCCCGGGAGAAGAAACTCTTTACGGTAGTCGTCCCAGGGTTTTTCCGTGTGTTTGAAAACGAGCCCGGTCTTCTGCGAGACTTCGGTGAATACCGGGGTTTCTCTTTGGGTTGGCGCAGCCGGTTTGGCGGCGGCGCTCTCTTTGATGACGAGCGTTTGATTTGCCTTCTGATCCTTGAGCGTTTGCACAGTGCCGGATGGCCAGCGCACTTCCACGGAGGCGACTCTGTCCATCTTCCCGAGTCCGAAATGAAGAACCGGTTCATTGCTGGAAAGATAGCCGGTGTGCGGGTTCATGAGTCGCACCATCTTCGAGCCGTCTTTGATAGTAACCGTGACGAGAGCGCCGATAGCGAAGCGGTTCTTCGCTCCCTCCAGTTTCACCTTGAGCCAGCGGCTGCCGCTCTCTGCGGCGTGGTTGCGATAGAGAGAAACGTTTTCGTTGAGGTGACAGACGACGAGGTCCTGCGCACCGTCGCCGTCGAGATCGCCGTTGGCGGCCCCATACGCCATGCTCTCACGGTCCAGGCCCCATTCGGCGCTAACGTCTTTGAAATGGAGGCCGCCTTCGTTGCGGAAGGCGAGGTGTTTTTCGCGCTGCTCCGGCGAGTTGCGGAAGACCTCCCATTCGGTGCGGCCTACGATCATCTCAGGCTTCACGATTTTGTCAGAGTCGGCGAAGGTGCGGGCGATGCCGTTGGTGAGGTAGAGGTCGGGCTGGCCATCGAGATCGTAGTCCGCGAATTTTACGGCCCACGTCCAGTCCGAGCGGGCGACGCCGGAGAGGAACGCGGACTCCATGAAGCGGCCGGCGCCGGAATTGATGAAGAGCATGTTGCGCATGGCCTGGCGGGGCCATGTGTTTTCCAGCACCCAGCGGCGGTAGCCGTTCATATCACCCATGGTGGTCTTGGCCTTGAAGTGAGTGGTGCCCGCCATATCGGCGACCATGAAATCGAGAAGGCCGTCGCCGTTGATGTCCGCGATGTCGCTGCCCATGGAGGACCAGGTGGTCATGGGGAGGAATTCATCGAGGGCATCGCGGAACCTGAGGCCGCCTTCATTGAGCCAGAGGCGGTCCTCGTCGGTGTAATCGTTGGCGACGTAAATGTCAGGCAGGCCGTCGCCGTTGATGTCCCAAATGAGAGCGCTGAGGCCATGGCCGAGGTTGCCCGCGATACCGCTTTCTTTGGTGACGTCGGTGAACTTCGGAATGCCGTTAGGGCCAGGGCCGTCGTTGCGGTAAATGCGGTCCTCGTGGCCGTACTCCAGCAGGAAAGGGGTGAGCTTCGTAATGATGGGCCCGGCCGCGGCCTGGGCGGGAGCTTCCCATGCGGTGGCTCCCTCCGGCGGAGTGATGATGGTGAAGTATTTGGCGAATTCCTCTTTTACGCGGATTTTGCGGTCGGGACCGAACTCGGAAGCGGGTGTGGAGGGGCGGCCGAACGGATAGTAGAGACGGTTGGTGAGGAGGAAGAGGTCGAGATCGCCATCGTTGTCGAGGTCGGCAAAATAGGGGCACTGGCTGGGGCCTTTGAAATCGAGGCCGGCCTCGCGCGCGGCTTCGGTGAAGTTTCCCTTGCCGTCGTTTAGCCAAAGGCGGTTGGGATTGTCATAGTTGGCGGTGAAGATGTCGAGGTCGCCATCGCCGTCTGCGTCCGCCATGGCGGCTCCGACACCCCATTTGCCCTCGTCGGCGACGCTGGCGGCGGATTTTTCGAAGGAGAAGCCGCCTTTGTTAAGGAAGAGGGCATTGTCGTCCGGGCCGCTGACGAGGAAGAGGTCCGGCTTGGTGTCGCCGTTCACGTCGCCGATGCAAACACCGCCACACGCATAGCCGGAATGGTAGAGGTAGGCGTCGAGATTGTCGGCGTCCAGGCGGTGGACGAAGGTGACGCCGGTTTTGGCGGCAGGGAGGTCTTCGAACAGCGTCTTCGCGGCCCTCGCCGGGAGGATAAGACCGGAGAGGGACAGAAGGAAGGAAAGGACAAGCGGCTGGTAACGGAGGGCCATTGTTGTTGCCAAGAGATGCCTGAAAAGTATCATAATCAAGGGACGGCGCTGGAAAAGAACCTTGATTTACCTTGATTTAGCCTGATTTCTGAAGGCGGCTGATCATAATCTGATTTACCGCAAGGACGGAACAGGGAACGGCTCACACAGGGCGGCGTCCGGAAAGGGCAGAAGAGTTCCATAAGGAACTTCGGTGATTAAGAGGGGTCTTTGTCAACGACTTCTTTCCATAAAAACCCGGTTTTTCCGCCCGCAGCGTTTATGAAGGGGAGCGCTTCAATCCCGTTTCGGCTTCGCCGCCGGTTTTTCGACTGGGTAGGATTCGCGGTTCGCGGACCACCATTTTTTCACTTTTTGGATGTGCCAGTCAGGACGCTCGTTTTTCCCGTTCTGGAACCATTTTTGCCCCGTCATGCGCTCGACCGTGAGAACCGCTTCCATGGAAACCGCGGCATAACCATGCTCCAGCCCGCCGTTAACCACGGCATCCACCGCTGCCCGGCCGCCTTCCTTTTCGAGAGCCGCCAGAGCCCCATAGCCGATGGTGTACGAGTCGATCTTGAAGATGTCTGCGCTGAGCAGCTTCCGCTCGCCGAGAAGTGATCTTGCGATCAGGCAAGCCGCAGCGTCCATTTCAGGCAAAGTGCCGCGGGCCAGCAGTTTTGTCACCAGTTCCTTCGTTCCGGCATGGCCGGCTTTGGCGAGGGACAAACACGCGGAGGCCTGCGCTCCAGGATCGTCGCTGTCTTTCTCCGACGGAACCTTAAGGGTGCCCGACGCTACTTTTACCAGCAGTCCGGTTACCGGCTGACCGTGAAAATCCTCCAGGGCCCGCAGGGCCATGCCTGCGTTGCCGCAGTGGTCGTGAGTGAGCACCGCTTCGCACAGCCGGGCTGCCCACTCCGCGCCTTTTTCGGCAGGCAACTGACGGCCCATGCCTTCGAAGAAAAACACCCTTGCGGCACCCAGCAGGAATATCCGGTCGGCGCCACCGGCGGTGAGTCCGCTCAAAAAGGCGGATCCATCCAGCGTGTGGACGCACTCGATGACCAACTGTTCCCGGGCGGTGCTCATCGACCATGAGCCGTTTCCGCTTGCGTCGAGGGTTCCCAGTGCCCGGGAGACGGCAACGGCGAGTTTCGTGGGATCGGTGAACAGAGCTTTTAATTTCTTCGCGCCGGGCGACAGCGCCTTTTTTCCATTCCCGTCTTCATCGTCCGGCGAGAAGGTCCTCATGCCATCATCCGCATCCGTGAAAATCTGCGCCGCTCCCGCCGGGAGTTCCTTCACAAAATTATCGAATTCCTCCTGGGCCAGTTTTGCCGCCTTCACGCGCTGCTGATACATTACCTCGAACCGTTCCTCGCCGTGGTCCTTAAACCACGCCCTCCATGCCTGCGCCGCCGCGAGGGTGAAAAGAGAGTCGCCTTTCCATTTGCCACCATCCCAGCGCAGACTTCTGCCGTGATGGTGGCTGATCTCCGCCAGTTTCCTCTCTCCTTTGTAAAAAGTGACCGCGGTGTCGCCATCGCACATGCAGTGAAATCCGCTTTGCCGGTCATCGAATTCCAGTTGTCCTGTCAGCACAGCGATCGCTTTTTGGTCTTTGATTTCGACCGGTTTGAATCCGTCCCTTTCCTCCACGGATGCTACGGTCACCCGGTCCGCTCCCGCCAGCGCCGCGTTCAATTTCTCCGCCCGTTCCCCTGCGAACAGAACGCCACTCAACGTCAACCAAAGCGATACAACTGATACCGGACGCGACAGTATTTTCATGGCGCGTTAGATACCAAATACCGAACGCTGTTCAATGCGGATGCGGTGTAAAATTCCGGAGGGGCGCAGCCCTGAAAGCGGGATGAAACCTGGCTTTTTGGAGCGTTGGGGAAAGGGACAAAGCTCGCCATGGCATCTGAAACAGGCGTGGGGCACCCTGTGGAAAAAATGGATCGGCGCTAACGCTTGCAGTGCTGCGGTTTCTTTTCCTGGTGTGATTCCATGAGCGACCTACTATGCGGACGGTCGCCTTGACGTGGAAGAGATTGCCCATAGACTTCGAAACAATCCCGAATTGCGAAACCGAGCCATGACGACTGCTGCAAAACTCATCGCCCGGGGCCTCGCCAAAGGCCGGGAGGAAGGCCGGGAAGAGGGGACCTGGATTGGTAAGATACAATTGCTGGAGCAACTGATGAATGTGCCGCCGGGCGCAAAGGAGAATGTTGAAAGCAAATCGCTGGCGGAACTGGAACAGCGCTTTGCCGCGCTGCAGAGAGACTATGATGCGCGGTTTAAGAACCGTTAAGTTCGCACGGGAAGTATTCGTTCCTAACGTTTTTTGCGGGTGGGGGGCGCTTTGACGGCGGGTTTTGATTTAGGCGCTTTGCCTGCCCATGCGGAGTGGATGAGGTCCTTGATGACTGCGGGGTTGGCGGTGGAGAGGCTGGCGCGGAGGCCGACGACTTTTTTGCCCCACCAGAGTTCCTCCAGGAAGTCCGGGTGGGCGTCGAGGGCGGGCTGGATTTCGGCGGAGGGGACGAAGATGTGGATGAATTCGTCGCTAGGAGGGATGGTGACGAAGATTTTTCCCCGGACCCGAAAGGAGGAGAAATTGAAGTGAGGGGCTTCAGCGGTGTCCGGAAGGGAGAGGGAGTAGCGGCGGGCTTGGTCGAGGCTCAACATGACACGGGCGGACAGGGCATTTTGCGGGGAGATTGTGAGCGGGCAAGGGTGGGTTCACACCGGAGTAGGTGGTAAAACCGCCGATAAACCATTAAAAATCTCTTGAAATTATTAATAATTATGAAATTTTTAGAGATGGCTAGATTCGTTGATATCGCTTCCGGATACCCATTGGAGTTGCAACCTCAGCGGATGACGTTTGGGACGGCTGCGGATAACAGCGTTCCGATCGCGGAAGGTTTTGATCTCTGCGCCCGGCATTTTCAGGTGACGCCCGTGCCGGGAGGCAATTTGCTGGTGGATATGTCCGGTCAGCAGGCAACGCTCTTAAACGACGAACCGGTTTCGCAAGCCATGCTGCGGAATGAAGACGTGGTCACGGCGGGCCGGATGAGACTGCGCTACGAATCGCAGGTGGTCCCGCCCCCGCTGCCTCCTGAGCCGCTTCCGGCGGTCGTGGAAGCCCCCATGCCACCCGCACCTGTTTGCGGTCAATCGATCCGGAGCAACGAAGTGGCACCGCGCAGCGAGCCTCCGCCACCGCAGGAAAATCGTCTGCTGACAGCGATCAAGACGGGACGCAGAATTGTGGACATTGCCAACGGCAGAAGAACCTCACTGCCAAGCGGAGAAAACTCCGGCAATCTCTTAAAATGGGGGCTGCCAATTCTGGCCCTCATTCTTGGGCTGGCGAAGTGGGGGCACAAACATTTCGGCTCGAACAATGAGGAGGCCATCGGTGCGGCCTATGCGTTGATCGACACCTACCGCGAGGCGCGCGAGGCCAAAGCTCCATTGATCGAAAATGTGAACGATGCCCGCCGCATCGTACGTCTGCTGGTGAAGGGCGTCTATGGCGGAGGATCGGACTCGGGGCACGAATTCAAAGCTCCGATCGATGAGGACGAGGCGGAGGAGGCGCTGGAAGTATTGATGTGGAGGGAGGGGGAAGGCCTGACGTTCAATAATGAACACCGCGAATACAGGACGATTCCCGGAGAGGATGAGTAAGGCGGCGCATGGGCGCCCAGTTACTGGTATCCCCATGAATACCCGCGGACTTTGCCGAATCTAACAACCTGGTGGGACGTGTGGCCGCCGCTGGAAAGGAAACGGACGGTGAGGGGTTTACAGAGATCACGCTGCCTTCGCTGGAGGCGAAACGCGGTTTTTTTCGGCTAGACCTCGGAATGAGCTATGATCTGTGAGATGAGGGTGGCCGACGGCTGATTCCAGGACGGTGGTTTGAGGCCTCAATACCGCAGCACTCTGATGACAATAGTGAGCACGGCAACAACGAGGAGATGGGAAAGGCCGACCGAAAAGGTTACTAAGGAGGTGAGCAGCCATGGTACCGAACCAGGATGCAGCCCGGTGACTTGGACCGCGAAGCCCAGAGCAACCATACCGGCGATGCCAATACCTAGTTCAACGATTCCCAGGAAGGGCTCCTGAAAGACGAGAATCAGAATGAACTCAAGGAGGCAAGTCCATGAGCGGACCTTGAGCGAAACCCGGAAAGATTTGCTCCACTCGCTGTCGCCACAGAAAAAGGGCCACAGGCGCGTGGCGAGAGGAACAAGCATGAACAAAAGGACGGCCGCCAGCATCGCCGTGATGTCCGCAGACCCGCGCCGGAAAAAGCGAAGGGCCAAAGCGCCGGAGGCAAGAGCATGGGCGATGGTATAAAATGCCCATTCGGAGCGGGGAGAAGCCCATAACTTTGTCATACAAAGTAATTAACGCGAAGCATCGCAAAGACAAGTGGAAGGAGGGAATCCTCTAACGGCTGGCGGAAGGTCCGTCAGGGTTTGGGCGCTGGGGGACGGAAATTTTACGGGGGGAAGAGGAACAACCGCACCCGCCGCCGCAGGAACGTTTGGATTTTTTCCTAACGAGCATGCGCGTAACGAAGATGCCGGCGGTGAGAAGCACCACCGCGAGGGCGATCCATGATTGTTGTTCCGGGGTCATGCGCCGAGGAGGCGTCCGATTTGGAAGACGGCGATGGCGAGAAGGTAGCCGGTGCCGGTCATGTAGGCGAGTTGAAAGAGGGGCCATTTCCAGCCGTGGGTTTCACGGCGGACGACGGCGACGGTGCTGAGGCATTGCATGGCGAAGACGAAGAAGACCATGAGGGCGAAGCACAGGGCGGGGGTGTACATGGGGGTGCCATCGGGGCGCTTTTCTTCGGCGAGGCGGTCGCGGAGGCGGGTGATGTTTTCGTCGTCA
Source organism: Verrucomicrobiales bacterium (assembly GCA_035550135.1). Classification (GTDB taxonomy): domain Bacteria; phylum Verrucomicrobiota; class Verrucomicrobiia; order Verrucomicrobiales; family V1-33; genus V1-33. The sequence continues at coordinate 74,187 of DASZQB010000027.1, read as the reverse complement.
TCATCACCGTCCTCGACGCTGTAGATGATGCTCAGGGTGGAGTTGAAGACTTCGCGGGCGGCGAAGGAGGCGATGAGGCCGATGCCGACTTTCCAGTCGGCGCCCATGGGTTTGACGACCGGCTCGATGGCGTGGCCGAGACGACCGGCGGTGCTATGGGCGAGGGCGGCGGCTTTGTCTTCGCTATAGGAACCGTCGGCGTTTTTGAGTTTTGGATAGGTGGAGGCGGCCCACAGGAGGATGGAGAGGCCGAGGATGACGGTGCCGGCGCGGCGGACGAACATCCATGCGCGGGTGACCATTTGGCGCACGATGTTGGCGAACGACGGCATCTTGTAGGCCGGCAGTTCGAGGATCATGGCGGACGGTTTGCCGGGGAGGAGCTTTTTGTTGAAGAGCCATGCGAACACAAATGCGCCGATGATGCCGAGGGCGTAGAGGGCCAGCAGGATGCCGGCTTTCATCATGGGTGGCGCGACCTGTCCGGGCACGAGGGCGGCGATGAGCAGGATGTAAACGGGCAGGCGCGCGGAACAGGCGGCGAGCGGGGAAACGAGAATGGTGATGAGGCGGTCGCGCGGGCTTTCGATGGTGCGGGTGGCCATGATGCCGGGGACGGCGCAGGCGTGCGAGCCTAACAAGGGGAGGAAGCTTTTTCCCGTGAGGCCAACGCGGCTCATGACGCGGTCCATGAGGAAGGCGACACGCGCCATGTAGCCGGTGTCCTCCATGAAACCGATGAAGAAAAAGAGGATGAGGATTTGCGGAAGGAAGACGAGGACACCACTAACGCCGGAGAGGACGCCATCGGTGATGAGGCCGCGGAGGTCGCCTTCGCTCATCCAGCCGTTTACCTTTGCGGTGACCCATGCGAAGCCGTCTTCGATCCAGCCGACGGGGATTTCGACGACGGAGAAGATGAGGTAGAAGAGGAAGGCGAGGGTGCCGGCGAGTGCGAGCCATCCCCAGACTTTGTGGAGGAGGAGTGTATCGAGTTTGTCAGTGAAAGTGGCGGACGCGGTGTCCGGGCGGCGGATGACGTCCTTGAGGGCGGCGTGGATGGCGTCGTAACGGGAGGCGACGAGGCGGTCCTCCCAACCGGGGATTTCGCGTTCGAGCTGCTCGCGGGCGTGCTCGATGATGGCGACGGCTTTTGGTTCGATGCCGTAGTGAGTGGGATCGTGGCCGGAGATGAGATAGAGCGGCTCCAGCGGCGAGGCTGTGGCGCTAACGACTCCGGACTCGGCGAGATTTTCCCGGCTGCGCACGAGAGCGCCGCGGACGGGAACGGGCATGGCGTCGAGGAGGGGCTTCGGTGCCGCGAGGTCCGGGCGGCTCATGGCGAGCTTGAGCTCGACGAGGCCTTTCTTCTGACTGGCGATCATGGGAATGACCGGCACGCCGAATTTTTCGGAGAGGCGTTCTACATCGAGGCGAATGCCGGTGCTTTCCATGACGTCCACCATGTTCAGCACCAGGATGGCAGGGACGCCGAGTTCGAGGATCTGCGTGAAGAGATAGAGGTTTCGCTCGAGATTGGAGGCATCGATAACGCAGACGATGCGGTCCGGGCGTGGGGTGTCTTTACGGCGGCCGAGGAGGACATCGCGGAGGATGGCTTCGTCAGGAGAACGGGCGTTGAGACTGTAAGCGCCGGGGAGATCGATGACGCGGAGGCGGACGCCGTGCTGGGAGAAGCATTCGCCTTCCTTGCGTTCAACAGTGACGCCGGGGTAGTTGCCGACGCGCTGCTTGAGACCGGTGAGGGCATTGAAGAGGGTAGTCTTGCCGCAGTTAGGGTTGCCGACGAGGGCATAGACCATGCCGTCCTTGAGAGGGGTGAGCAGTGTAGTGGCGGTGCTCATGGGGCGCGGTCCACCTCGATGAGCGCGGCTTCTTTATCGCGGAGGGAAAGGAGAGCGCCGCGGATGGAGATTTCCACGGGATCGCCCAGCGGGGCGCGGCGGATGAACTGGACGCGTGTGCCGGGAAGGAGGCCCATTTCGCGAAGGCGTGTGAGGCTGGGAATGCCGTCGGGGAGTTGGGCGATGATGCCCCATGCGCCCGGTTCCAGGTCGGAAAGAGGAATGCGTTTCATCCTCTCAGACCGCCGCCACCATGATCGACTGGGCCATGTGGTGACTGAGACAAATTTTGGCCCCCTGCACCTGGGCGATGATGGCTCCACCCACACAGACTACGCGCACTTCCGCCGATTCATTGAAGCCCATTTCCCGGAGCCGGTGGCAGTTGGCGGACTCACCCTGCAAGTGGCGCACGACCATGCGCTGTCCCCGCTTCGCAGTGGGAAGCGGCTGGCAGATGCAGCCATCGTGAGAACAGGAGGATGACATGGGAAGGGGCGGCGGGCGTAATTGAGAATACGTCTCAATGGCGTATAGTTTTCAGCCGAACTGGATTTGCGCAACTGGATTGTGACGGAAATGGCAGAAGCCGGTGGAGCCGGAAGCACCAAGCACCAAGCACCAAGCAGCCAAGCACCAAAGAAACTTCAAGCTTTGAAGCATCAAAGGGGCGGGATGGACGTCGATATCGGGATGTCGATGGGCTTGGACCTGACGGGGCGGGGAGGTGGTTAGGAAGGGACTGGGCACGAGCAAGCATCGGCTGCACGGACAGGCACGGACAGGCGTGGACGGGATGGACGGCTCTGGATTACTTTTTCTGGACGACGATGAGGGTGATGTCGTCGTTTTGGGGCTGGGAGCCGGCGAAGTCTTTGACGGCTTTTTGGAAGGCATCAAGGACGGCCTGGGCGCCGCGGGGGGCGGATTGGCGGAAGGTTTCGGTGAGGCGTTCGAGGCCGAATTCGTCGCCTTCGGCGTTCATGGCTTCGTTGATGCCGTCGGTGTAGAGGAGGAGGCAGTCGCCGCTTTCCATGAAGAAGGTGTGGTCTTTGGTGGCGCGCTCGAAGACTTTTCCGCTGTCCACACCGATGGCGAGGCCGGGGGGCTTCAGCGGGGAGATGCTACCGGTGGCGCGGGAGAAGAGGAGGGGGGCATCGTGACCGGCGCGGGCCATGACGATTTGCGGGCTGGTGCGGTCGAGGACGCAGTAGGCGAGGGAGATGAACATGTCTTCGCGCACGTCGCCCCAGAGGCGGCGGTTGACGCGGCTGAGGGTGAGGGCGGGGGAGAGTTCGTTTTGCGCGAGGCCGCGGAGAAGGGCGCGGCAGGTGGCCATGACGAGACTGGCGGGGATGCCCTTGCCGGAGACATCGGCGATGACGACGCCGAGATGGTTTTCATCCAATTGTATGAAATCGTAATAATCGCCGCTCATGACTTTGGCGGGCGTGTTGGTGGCGGCGATGAGGTAGTCGCCGAGTTCCGGGGCCTTCTGCGGGAGGAGAATGCGCTGGACTTCGCTGGCGGAGCGGAGTTCCTCCTCGATGCGGCGTTTGTCCATGGCCTCCTGCTGGGTCATGGCGCTGGCGAGGGCGAAGGCGCACTGTTCGGCGGCGCTGCGGAAGACTTCGAATTCGTGGTGGGAAAAGGGTTCCTTGCCTGCTTCCTGGATGGCGCCGAGGACGCCGAGGCGCCGGGAACCGTTGGTGACGGGGGCGAGCATGACGCTCATGCCGGCCTGTGAGGGAGCGATGCGTCCGGGCCAGTTGATGCCCGGGATGAGGGGGCCGGTGGTGAGAGCAGCCTGACTGGTGAAGCATTTGCCGAGGAGCCCGGCGTCCGCAGGTACGGCGGTGAGTTGAAGATAACTGTGGAGAGTGGCTGAGCTTTCGGAGGCAAGCTTTTCCGGGATTTCGATCAACGCGGGAGCGCCTGGCGTGAGGGCGACAGGGATGAGGTCGGTGCCGGTGCGGGGATCCAGGAGATACAGCGCGGCGCTGTCGGCGCTGATGACGCGCATGACACCCTGGACAATGTCTTCATAGAGGCGGCGGTGACCGCGGTCGTGGGCGAGGTTTTGGCCGATCTCGTGGAGGAAAGAGAACATGCGGCTTTCCTCGGTGAGCAGTTCCTCTTTTTCCTGCTTGAGGCCCCGGATCGTTCGCATGCCCCGCCGCCGGAAGAGCCATGCCACCGCAGCCGCAGTGAGAAAACCAAGGATAAACGTGACCAGGGGGGGCATAGAGATCGGCGGCCAGTTTAACGCCTCGCGCCGGAAGCGCCAGCAGCAGAACGGTGAATAATGGCGGTGGCGTCCGCCGCTGGCACCTCTCCGGGGTGCGGAAATCCTGTTTGGCATTTACGAGGCGTCTGCGCTCCTTCGTCGCTGCGACGCCTCGCTAACCTGGGATTTCTCACAGGATTTTGTTTGCCATGGGAATATCAGTAGAGTGGGTGTGCCGAAGGCCACTCGCTTTCGCTGCGTCGATGAGAGACGAAAGCGACTGGGCTTCGCCACAGATCTACTTGCCGTTGTTGTGCGGTGATGACGTTAGGACAGCCCGTATGCGTTTTTCCCGGACGTTGAGAAATCCGGATTAATCCACTTCGTGCACGTCATGCAGGACACCGCGGGGGATGCAGACGACGAGGACGCGCAGCTTGCCCCATGCGCGGTGCTTTACGCCGCGCGGGACGTAAACGACGACGTCTTTGTGGAGTTCGATTTCCTCGTCGTCGAGTGACATCCGGCCTTCGCCGTCGAGCACGTAATAAATTTCATCGGTGTGCTTGTGGTAGTGGCGTTTTGCGTTGGTGATTTCGAGGTGGTGGACCTCGGCGGCGGCGCCGTCGTTTTCGTCCAGAACGGTGCGGATTTCGCCGCAGGTTTCCTGCCATGGGGATACGTCCGATACCTCGCGTCTCACAAATGCGGTGGATGTATTCATGCCGCAGGATAGTGGGAGGTGCGGAGGGAGTCCAGTTCGCGTTGGGGAGGATTCCGGGGTGGGAGAGGCGGGGGTGCGCCGGGAGTTTGGGCCACCACGCTGTGGCGGAGATGGGGTGGCCGGTTTTCCGGGGGTTCACTGCGTTCACCCCCGGCTATTCAAGGGGAACCCCTCCGGGGTTCGCGAGGATTCCTGCGCTCGTGCCGGGCGATTAAACGGAGAGCTGCGCCACGATGCGCCAAAGGCGGGAACTAACCGTTAGTGAAGGGCGGAACTCCAGTCGTTTTCTTTGAAGCCGGTGAGATGGATGCCCCTGGCGGGATCGATGAGGAAGGGGCGTTTGATGAGGTTTCCGTTGGAGGCGAGGAGAGCGAGGGCTTCGTCCTTGGTGAGGGCGGGGAGTTTGTCTTTGAGGCCCATGGCGCGGTAGTCCATGCCGGAGGTGTTAAAGAGGCTGCGGAGGTTTCCGCCGGAGGCTTTGAGCATGGCGCGGAGCTCTGTCAGGGAGGGGGGCGTTTCGCGGATGGGGAGTTCTTTGAAGTCGATGTTGCGCGCCCGGAGCCATTTGACGGCGTCGCGGCAGGTGGAGCAGTTTTGATAGGTGTAAACTTTCATTTGGTCTTGCTGCGGGCCGGCGAATTCAGGCGGGAAGGGTTTTTGTTTTCTCCTCCAGGCGGACGGCGGAAATGACCATGGATTTGTCCACGGCTTTGCACATGTCGTAGAGGGTGAGGGCGGCGACGGAGACGGCGGTGAGGGCTTCCATTTCCACGCCGGTTGGTGCGGTGGTCTTAACGGTGGCGGTGATGGCGATGCCGGCGCGGTCGAAGGTGAAGTCCACGGCGACCGACGAGAGCGGCAACTGATGGCAGAGGGGGATAAGGCGCGCCGTTTCCTTGGCGGCCTGGATGGCGGCGATGCGGGCGACGGCGAGGACGTCTCCCTTTGGCGCGCCGCCGCTGCGGATGAGGGCGATGGTCGCGGGCTGGAGGGCGATGTGACCGGCGGCCACGGCGCGCCGCGTCATGGGCGGCTTGGCGGACACGTCCACCATGCGGGCGTCGCCGGAGGGTGTGAGGTGCGTCAGCTTCGGCCTGCGGGAGGCGGGCATGGGCGAAGGTTACCTTGCCGGTGAATAGTCGGTGGGCGACATGAGGACGGATTTGACTCCGTCCTTAACCGTTAGGGAGCCACCGCCGGCTTTTTCCGACGCCTCTTTGGCGGCGATCCACACGGGATCTTCGCGGAACGATTTGAAACTCGCTTCGCAGGCGGCCTTGGAGTCGTGGATGAGAAGATAGACGAGAGTCTTGTCGGCGTCGGTCTGCTTTTCGTCCATGGTCCAGTAGCCGAAGTTGGTCATCTTGTGTTTGGTGAACAACTCGACGGTGTGCTTGCGGAAACGGTCCAGAAGATTGGTCAGGTTTCCGGGGCTGGCGGTGTAGGTGCGCAGTTCGTAAACGGTGGTGGGGCCGTGTTTCTCCGGTTTGATGACAGGCGAGAAATCGGTGGTGTGGAGAAAAGTCGATTCGATTTTGCTCACGAGCTTTCCGTTTTTCTCCGACTCGGCGGCGGCTTTCTTCCAGTCCTCGTCCTTCAAGAATGCCTCCCATGATTTATCGCGAGCGTCGCGGCTGGGATAGGACAGAATGTAGTAGAGCTTGCGGTCCGGATTTTCCAGGGGCACCCAGTAGCCGACATTGGTCATGCCGTGTTTAGTGAAAAGGGTGCAGGTGTGGTCGCGGAAGCGGGAATGAAGAGCGTCGAGTTTTCCCTCGGCGGCGTAATAAACGCGGAGTTCATAACAAGTCTGGTCCAGAGCGGCCGGGGCGGCGGCGACGAAATTTGTCAGGGCGGCGGCGGTCACAGTGGCAGCGAGAAAGGAGCGTCGGTTCATAAGTTTCCGAATGGTTGGGGTGGAGCGTAGAATTGTCATTGCCGTAAGGCGAGGCGGGACTTGCTGCAAGAGGCGCTATTTTGAATTGGCTTCGATGAGCCGCGTAATTTCGATGGCCAGTTCGAGAGCGGCGGTGGCTTCCTGGCCTCCGACTTTTGGCTGCAGGCCGTGCCGGGCGCAGTTGGCAAAGGCGGCGAGTTCGAGTTTCAGCGGCTCGTCTTTTTCGACGGTCACTTCCTCCGACACGATGCCTGTGGGTCCTCGGCGATAGATTTTTCCCTGCTGTTCCTGGTAGTCGAGCGAGAGGTAGGCATCGCTTTGGAAGACGCGGAGCTTGCGGAGTTTTTCGGGGCTGATGCGGCTGGCGGTGATGTTGGCGACGCAGCCATCGGCGAAGCGGATGCGGGCGTTGGCGATATCTTCGCGGCGTGTCAGGACGGGAACGCCGACGGCATCGATGTTCTCCACGGGGCTCTTCACGAGGTGCAGGACGATCTCGAGGTCGTGAATCATGAGATCGAGGACGACGCCGATGTCGATGCTGCGGTTGGGAAACGGGGAGAGGCGGTGAGCTTCGATGAAGCGGGGGGCGGTGAGGCCTTCCTCGAGCAGGCTCATGACCGGATTGAAGCGCTCAATGTGGCCCACCTGGAGGACGCGGGAGTGCTGCTTTGCAAGGGTGACGAGTTCGCGGGCCTGTTCGGTGTTGTCGGTGACGGGTTTTTCGATGAGCACGTGGCGGTCGAGTTCCAGGAGGCGGCGCCCGATTTCGTAATGGGTGACGGTGGGCGTAGCGATGGTGACGGCTTCCGTTAGGGCGGCGAGTTCCTCGAGGGTGGTAACGGCCTGGGTGCCGAATTTGGAGGCAATTTCCGCCGAGCGAAGGGGATCGGTATCAAAGATGGCGGCGAGCCGGACGCCGGGAAGCGCGGAAAGCACGCGGGCGTGATTTTGCCCGATGGCCCCCACGCCCGCGACGCCCATTGAGATTTCTGTCATAAGATGCGGCCCTACGTGCAAAGCCCGGGGCTGACAAGCGGCGGGTGATTTTGCAGGAAGCGGGCCGCATTCGAGGGTGAACACGTTGTGGAATTCCGGGCGTATTCCCCGGACCCTTGAAGATGGCTGTGCGCCTCCCCTTAACGATTGCCGCTGCTTTGCTTGCCGCCGCGGGTGCTGCCCGCGCCGCGGAGGACCCGCTTGCGGCTTTCGAACGGGACGTGCGTCCGCTGCTGAAGGCACAGTGTTTTGAGTGCCACGGCGGAGGCAAGCAAAGGGGTGGATTCCGGCTGGACCGGAAGAGTGGTTTGCTGGCGGGCGGAGATTCGGAGATGCCTGGAATTATCGAGGGCAAAAGCGCGGAGAGTCACATCATCAAACGCATCACTTCCAAAGATCCGGAGGAGCGCATGCCGTTGAAGAAGGATGCGCTCTCGGCGGAGCAGGTGAACATTCTCAAACGATGGATCGACAATGGCGCGCACTGGCCGGAGGAAGTGGAGCAGCCAACCGAGCCAGCGCCTGCGTCGCCAAAATTGGTGACGGCGGAGGATCGAACGTTTTGGTCGTTCCAGCCGCCGCAGCGCAGCGAGTGCAAAGTGGAGTCCGCATGGCCGCGGCAGCCGCTGGACGCCTTTGTTTTCGCGAAGCTGAGGGAGCACCGGCTGGAGCCTTCGCCGGAAGCGCCGCGTGCGGTGCTGCTGCGCCGCGTTGCGTTCGATCTCACGGGGCTGCCGCCTTCGCCGGCGGAATTGGATGCATTCCTGGAGGACAGCGCGAAGGATGCGTATGAGAAAGCCGTGGACCGGCTGCTGGCTTCGCCGCGTTTTGGAGAACACCTTGCCAGTCTGTGGCTGCCGCTGGCGCGCTTTGCGGAGGATCAGGCGCACCAGGTGGGGAGTGATACGAAGTTTTTTTATCCTAACGCGCATCTTTATCGCGCGTGGATCATTGAGGCATTCAATCGGGATGTTCCGTATGATCGATTTTTGAAGCTTCAGCTTGCCGCGGACAGGCTGCCTGACGTGCCGCCGTCTGACATGGCGGCGCTGGGTTTTCTGGGACTGGGGCCGAAGTATTACAATCGCAACCGGCTGGAAGTGATGGCGGACGAATGGGAGGACCGCGTGGATACAGTGTCACGCACGATGCTGGGCCTGACAGTGGCCTGCGCCCGCTGTCATGATCACAAGTTCGATCCGATTACCACGCGGGATTATTATGCGCTGGCGGGCATTTTCGCGAGCACGCGCATGATGAACCGGCGTCCGGATGGCCGTCCGGAAAAGGAAGGCACGATGGCGGACAAGATGGATCCCGGCACGGTGCATGTGGTGAAGGATGGCGAGGTGCAGAATCTCAATTTGTTCATCCGCGGGAATGTGGAGCGCAAAGGCCCGCTGGTGCCGCGGCGGTTTTTGGAAGTGCTGTCGCCCGGCGAGCCGGCGGTGTTCAAGGAAGGCAGCGGAAGGCGGGAACTGGCGGATGCAATTGCCAGCCGGAACAATCCCCTAACGGCGCGCGTTTTTGTGAATCGTGTGTGGGCGATGATGTTTGGAAGACCGCTGGTTTCTTCGCTGAGCAATTTCGGGCACTCAGGGACGGCGCCCTCGCATCCGCGGCTTTTGGATGACCTGGCGGTGCGCTTTATGGAGGACGGCTGGTCTGTGAAAAGACTGGTGCGCAGTATGGCGCTGTCTTCCACCTACCGGCAAACAAGCATTGCGAGCGCTCCGCAGCGTCAGGCTGATCCTGACAATACGCTTTTTTCGCGCATGAACCGGCGGCGGCTTACGGTGGAGCAGTGGCGGGACTCCGCGCTGCTCCTGTCCGGGGAGCTGGTCGAGGCACGGGGCGGGAAATCAGAGGAGCCTGACAATCCGGTTTCCAGGCACCGCACGGTGTATGCGCGCATCAGCCGGCTGCAATTGAACGACCTGCTGATGCAGTTTGACTATCCTGATGCCAACGTCCACGCGGAGAAGCGCTCGGTCACCACCACGCCGATGCAGAAGCTTTTCGCGCTCAACAGTGCGTTTATGCAAAGCAGGGCGACGGCGCTGGCGACGCGTCTGCAGCGGCTGGGGGAAACGGACGCGGACTGCATCACAGCGTCGTATCGACTTTTGTTTTCCCGCGAGCCTGAGGCGGAGGAGATTGCGCTGGCGCAGGAATTTTTGAAGAAGCCGGCCGAGTCCGCGATGTCCCGCTGGGAGCGTTACGCTCAGATTCTATTGGCCTCCAACGAACTGCTCTATGTTGACTGATCCGCCATTTGGTCCGCTGTCCCGTGATCCTCTGCTGCTCAACCGCCGGCAGTTACTGGGGCGCATGTGTGCGGGGTTCGGCATGATGGGGCTGGCGGGCGTGCTTTCCAGTCAGGCGCAGGCGGCTCAGTCCGTGACGGCGACGGGGCCTCACTTTGCGCCGAAGGCAAAGCGCGTCGTGTTTCTTTTTCTCAACGGCGGGCCATCGCATCTCGATACTTTCGATCCCAAACCGGCCCTGACAAAGTATGCGGGGCAGCAGCCGACGGGTGAGCTTTACAAGAAGACAAAAGGTTCGGGTTTCATGCCTTCGCCGTATGCTTTCAGCAGGCAGGGGAGAAGCGGCATCGAGGTTTGCGAAACGCTGCCGCATCTGGCGAAGGTCATCGACGACTGCTGCATTATCCGTTCGATGCACACGGATGTGCCTAACCATGAGCCCGCCCTGCTGCAAATGCATACGGGCAATCAGCAGCCCATCCGTCCTTCGTTTGGTTCGTGGCTGCTGTACGGGCTCGGCTCGGAGAATCAGAATCTGCCCGGGTATATCGTGCTGCGTCCGAGCCCGAAGATCGTCGTGGGTCCGGCGCTTTGGTCCAACAGTTTTCTGCCCGCGGCCTATCAAGCGGCGAGTGTGCAGACGTCTGACATGGCGGTGGATAAACTTCTCGCCAACATCCGCAGCCCGCGGCTCAAGGGAAATGAACAGCGCGAGCAACTGGACCTCCTCGCTGCGCTCAACCGCCGCCATCTTGCCCAGCGCGAAGGGGATGCCGAACTGGACGGCCAGATTCGCGCCATGGAAACCGCCTTCAACATGCAGAGTGAGGCGATGGAGACCTTCGACATTTCCCGCGAGCCGGAGCCGGTGCGCGCGGCCTACGGCGATACGCCGTTCGCGCGCTCGTGCCTGCTGGCGCGGCGTCTCCTGGAGGGAGGAGTGAGGGTGGTGACAGTGTATTACACGAGTTCGGACAATCAGCCGTGGGACACGCACACGGATCACAACAAACGCCACCAAAACCTCTGCGCCGACGGTGATCGCGCGGCCGCCGCGCTCATCTCGGACCTCAAAGAGCGCGGCATGCTCGACGACACGCTGGTGATCTGGGGCGGGGAGTTTGGCCGCACGCCTTATGCCGAGAACAGGGATGCCACCAAGGCCGGGCGCGATCACCACCACACGGCGTTCTCCACGCTCCTGGCCGGCGGTGGGGTCAAAGGCGGGTTGGCTTTTGGCAATTCCGATGAGCTTGGCATGAATGCGGTGGAGAATCCCGTGCATGTTCACGACCTCCACGCGACGATTCTTCACCTGATGGGCCTGGATCACAAGAAGTTAACCTATCGTTATGCCGGCCGTGATTTTCGCCTAACGGATGTTTACGGCGATGTTGTCCGGGACATTCTTGTGTGACGCGAGCGGACCGTTTTCGCGAACGGTTGTCGGATTTCGCCGGCGAGCCGGTTCTGATAAGTAAACCTTATCGAAAACCATGAAACTCACCGTCTCTTTGCTCGCTTTACTTCTCATGCTGGTGCATCCCGTTTCCGCGGCTCCGCCGGACGAAAAGGATATCGCTGTCAGCATGGCGAATCTGAAGACGATTCACGGCGCGCTGGTGGCTTACGAGAAGAAGCACCATCAATGGCCGGATCATCTTTCCTCTCTCATTCCTGATTTTCTCCCTAACGAGGCGGCGCTTCGCGATCCGAGTGATGCGGGCAAAGGCAATATTGGCAGCACCGAGGCTCACGAGGACCCGAAATTTCGTGTGAGTTATTCCTATGAACGCGCGGCGGATGTCTCCAATGGCCTGCCCGGTCCGCTGGGGCCATTTCCGGCTCCGGATGTTGGAAAATCGTGGGGTACTTGGCGCCATGTGAATGGTCATCAGGAATATTTCTGGGGCGATCAGGTGCCGCTCGTTCGCTGCTTTCTTCACCGTCCTCCGGAGGAGGAGCGCGCGGACGGGAATGATCTGGTGCTCAATCTCACGCCTTCGGGGCGCATTTATCGCAGCAAGTTCGACTGGGATGCGGAGGCGGATTCCATCGATATGGTGCTGCGGGCATTTGCGCGGGACCTGACGCTCGGGTTTGGCAATGTGCGCCGTCACTGGAACCTGGGCCGTCTCAAGGAGTATCTTGACGGCAACTCGAAGGCGCTCGGTGACAAACGTTTCAAGGCGGTCCTGACTGAACTTGCCGGTGCGATGATGGAGCGGCGCGGCGAACTGGAAAAGGATGCGCGGCCTGCGTGTCAATTAGCTGCGCTCTTCGAATTGAAACTCGGCAATACGGACCGCTGCCTCGCGGCTCTGGATGAAGCGGCGAAATTCCCCGGCCCCGAGTGGGCACCCGTGGTCGATGAACAGCGGCGTGCAGAGGCTTATCGTGCTGTCAAAAACTTCAAGGAGGAGGTGGCGACGTATCGCCGGCTGCTGGTGATGCGCCCCGAAAATCGAGCCTATCTCGCCGGACTGGCGAATGCTCTGGAAGCAGCGGGAGAGAAGTTGGCCGCGAAGGAGGCCCGTGCGAAAGTCGATCCGGGAGCAGCACTGATCGGCAAGCCGGCTCCTGATTTTACGGTTACCGCCGTGGACGGCAGGGTGATTTCACTGAAGGAGGCCCTGGCCGGCAAAAAGGCGCTGCTGGTGAATTTCTGGTTCCTCGGCTGCGGTCCGTGCCGCCTGGAGATGCCGCATCTGGACGCGCTCTATGCCAAGCATCGCGACACTCTCGGTGTGATCGGCATCAACTTCGGCGACAAATCGATGGACATCCACCGGTATACCAAAGACAAAAACTTTGGTCTTACGTTTGCTTTGGGCAAAGATGACACGGGCCGCGCAGCACCGGTCTTCTCAGCGTATCATGTGTCCTCTTATCCGACGAACTTCGTGATTGGCGCGGATGGAAAGATTCTCTGGCGCGGCGTCGGCTTTGGTGCCGCTGATCTGCGTGAACTTGAATCCGTCCTCGCGAATGCCGGGGTGAAATGACCGGCAGGGCGGAGATCACTTGGGTTTCTTCAATTCAAAGGTGGTCTCGCCCGCCACTTTCATGGTTCCGGGCACATACCGGATCACTTCCATGGTTTGCATGACGGTGGTGCCGTTTACCTTCATGCCGGCGGTGACGGTGCAGGATTTGATGAGTTTTCCGTCCCAGCCGTAGGCCATCATGCGCATCAGGCCGCCGCTCTTCTTGTCCACGAAAATGCGCACGAGATAGTATTCGCCGAGTTTTTGCGGGTTCTTCAGGTCCACCACATAACACTTCCGGGTCTTGATCGTTTCCTCGCCGATCTTTTGCTTCGATGGCCAATAGAGGTAACGCATCGAGATGTCATCGTAGGTCAGGTCCGTGCCGCGCACTCCGGAGGAATACATGGAGGCCGGCACTTCTTTGTTGGAGCCTGCGGTGACCTCGCGCAGCCGAAAGCCCTTTTCGTTGGTGTCCAGACTGATGTTCTGCTTCGGGTTCTCAAAGTAAAAACGGATCAGTGTGGGCAGCACTTGAACTTTGAAGGGCACCGACTTGCCGCCGCGATTGAGTTCACCCGGAAACGTGACGCCGTCTTTGTCATCCTTCCCCAGCGCGCGGCTCATCATCACCATGTCCACGATCGCTTGAGCGGAGAGGCCGTCGTCCGCTGCCGGTGCCGCCGTCTGAACGAAACTTCCTCCATCCGCCATCGCTTTGTCAGCATCCCCCGGTACGGGCAGCACCGTTCGGCGCCTAGTCCCCGGTGCGGCGTCGGATTTGGCGGGTGTATCCGCAGCTTTAACGAAATCCACGGCGGTGAACGGCAGCGGCAGCAAGCCGGCGATGAATGCGCAAAGAAGCAGTTTTTTCATGGTAACTCAGGACGGGTTGAAATGCCAAAAATTCAGCACATCGTGCCGGATTGTCAATCGGGGTAAACGAAAGCGGCCACTCCGTCGCCGGAGTGGCCGCAGTTGATAAGATTACGTTTGGGAGTCTCAGGCCGTTGCTTTGGCTTTGCTCTCCAGACCCGCTTTGGCTTGAGCGACGAGTTCGTCGATACCGGCGGGATTGGTGATGGCCATGTCGGCGAGCACCTTGCGGTCGAGATCGACGCCGAGGTGCTTGAGACCTTCCATGAAGCGGTTGTAGGTCATGCCGCGCTGGCGCACGGCGGCACTGATACGGGTAATCCACAGCGCGCGGAAGTTGCGCTTGCGGGTTTTGCGGTCGCGCGTGGCCCATGTTTGCGCCTTGAAGATGGCGTCCTTGGCGTAGCGGTAGAGGCGTGAGCGGCTTCCGTAGAAGCCCTTCGCCTTTTTGAGGATGCGCTTGCGGCGTTTGCGGCTCGCGGGCGCGTTGGTGGCTCTTGGCATTGTCTTGGTTTTGCGAGCGGGCTGTTATTCAGTATTCCGCGCCGTCTCACCCGTTCAAAGACCTCCGGAGAAAAGGGAGATCAGGCGGCGGCGGAAGGGGCCGGTCATTCGGCCATGGGGCTTCTCAATGCGCGAACGGCATGCATGCCATCAAACGCGGCACGTCCACTTCGGCGACCGTGGCCACCTTGCGGAGGTTCCGCTTGCGCTTGCGGTTCTTGCACTCAGCAAGGTGCCGGCGACCCTGCTTGCGACGCAGAATCTTTCCAGCCCCCGTGATCTTAAACCGCTTCGAGACGCCCTTGCGCGTCTTGCTTCTAGCAACTTTCTTTCTCATAAGAGGGCGCGAAGGTGCCAGACTTCCGCGCTCCGGCAAGAGGTTTTTTGAACCTGCTTGAACAAGCCAAACGTTTCTCCAGACCCCTGAATTTCAACACTTTGAACCTCATCGCCCTCATGTCATCCTCATTTTGAGGGAAAGAGATCCCTTTCATGAACTGGCTGGCCCACCTGTATCTTTCCGAACCCGATGCTGCCTTTCGCATCGGAAATCTGCTGCCGGATATGGTATCGAGAGAGGTTCTGGCCGCTCTGCCGGATGCCTGTCGCCGCGGAGTCATCCGGCACCGGCATATCGATGCGTGGACGGATTCCCATCCGCTGGTGCGGTCGGGATTTCCGCGCTTCCGGCCGCCGGTGCGCCGGTTTGCGGGAATTTTGACGGATGTTTTCTTCGACCACTTTCTTTCGGTGGACTGGCTGCGGTTTTCTCCGGTGCCGCTCCCGGAGTTTATTGCGGAGGTTTATGGCTGCTTTGAAAGCCACCGTCATTTGGTGCCCTTCGAAGCGCAGCCGATTCTGGAGCGGATGAGGCAGGAGGACTGGCTCGGCTCCTACGGGAGCCTGGAGGGTATCCGGCTGACACTCCGCCGCATGAGCCGCCGCCTTCGGCGTCCGGTGGATTTGGCCGATGCGATGCCAATATTGGAGACGCATTATGAAGCGTTCCACTCAGACTTTCACGGGTTCTTCCCGCAATTGTGCAGAGTAGTCACTTCTCAGCCTTCCTGCCCGCAGGCGGCATGAAGGGGCGGACGCGCTCGGCGAGGATTTTGTAGCCGGCGTCGTTGAAGTGGAGGCCGTCGGCGATGAAGAGGTCGGCGCGGGGTTTGCCGTCGGGGCCAGGAGTGGTATCGGCAGTGTCGATGAACTTCAGCTTTGGATTCGTGGCGGTGAAGGTCTTGATCAGTGCCATCAGTTCGTTGCCTTTATCCACTTCCTTGATGCGCGCGATGGTGGGGGCGAGGCCGATGTAAACGATTTGCGTTTGCGGCAGCTTTGCGTGCACGGTGGAAACGAATTGTTTGTAGTCTTCAAGCACCTGCTGCGGGCTCTTGCCGTTGTGGATGTCGTTTCCGCCCGAGCGCAGAAAGATGACGCGCGGTTCCACCGGAAAGATGAGCCGGTCTGCGAAGTGCGTGGCGTCTGCAATCTCCGAACCGCCGAAGCCGTGATTGATCACCTTGTGGTCCGGGTAGTCAGCGGCCAGTGATTTCCACATGCGAATGGTGGAGGAACCGATGAAAAGGACTTCGCCTTTCGGCGGGGGATTCTTTGCATCCGCGGCTTCAATGCCGGCGATTTCCTTTTCCCATTTGGCAAACGGGTCCGCGGGTTTAGCGGCTGCCGGTTTGGTTTTCCCTTCCTGGGCCTGAATTTCAGGCGCAAGCAGGCATGAAGCCGCAGCCACGGCCAAAACACGAAATGACAGCATCCACAGTTGTTTCATAAGACCTCTCCCATGCGCCGGGACGGCACTCGTGTCGAGTCCGCCTCCGCGTGTATCGCCACGCCACTCCCTCCTATGCAAACGCTCAAATGGATCGTCGCCGCTCTCGCGCTCATTCAGGGTGCGTGGCTCACTTTCGACGGGACTCGTGCCTTCATCACCGGGGACTACGTGACACCGCGCAGCGGGCCGTCCGCCGGTCAGCTGGGCCCGTGGTCGAAGATGGTGTCCGCCGCCGGCCTTGAGCCGCGCGGTTCGGCGATGAAGAGCATCCACGTCGTCCTTGGTTTGTCATGGCTTGCTGCTCTTGCTCTCTGGCATTTCCGTCCTGATATTGGCTGGCCCTCCGTCCTCATCTGTTCGATCGCCACACTTTGGTATCTGCCTGTTGGCACTGTTCTTAGCCTGATCCAAATTGGATTGCTCATTGCGCTCCGGACGAAAGTGCAAGGTTCGATGTAAGGTTTGAAGGGATCATCCCGCGTGCCTCTTAAAGACTTTTCCCGGCCGAGCCTGGTGTGGTTTAGGCGATACTTTTTGTCCAATCTCATCTTATCTTCGTCTCTCCAATTCCTGATGAATTTTTTGAACCTCAGCACGGGTGAACGGAGGCGGGTTGCCTATGCTTATAAACTCTTCATCCTGGTCCTGGTCCTGGGCCATCCAGTTATCAATAAGAAGCACGAATCTTTCGAGTTCATCTTCACTCAACGCGGCGAGGATGATATTCGCTTCGAAATTTCTTGCGCAGTATACGAGGCCCTGGAAGTATGCCCGCTCAGGCATCCCCTCCGTTTCATACATTGTCTTCCAATCCGATGGAGACCAAAGTGCGGACCAGTTCATGTGGCAGTGAGTGTTGTGACGGGTCAGAGTCGGGGCGCGCTGCTTTATGTATGTAACGCCACGACACGGGCAGCAGGGCGTCTCCCCCGCATTGGGCCACCACGCTGTGGTGGAGAACTCTTGTGTTGATTGACCAGGGGTTCGCTCATGCTTCGCTCACCCCTGGCTATTCACGGGGAACCGCGCTGCGGTTCGGTCTTCACGACCCGTGCACTCCCGGATGGCCATGACGGAATGGTGTCAGAACTTTATGGTGGGATTGTCGCTCTGAGGCGCACGTAATGCTTTGCGGGGCCGGCAGGCAGGAGGACAGTGACGCGTTCGGTGGTGCCGTCAGGGTTGGGAGTGATGGTGGTGGAAGCGGCGGGAGCGGGTGTCCAGGTTTGGAGGTCAGTGCTCGTTTCGATGACGACGGTCCAGCCTTTGAGATCGCGCGGGCGGCTGGCGAGCACGGCGAGGAGGCCGGCGGCGTTCGGGGTGACCGTGAGCGGGGGCTGGTCGAATTGATCCGGTGTGCGCTGGAGAGCGGCCTCCACAATGTCGTTGATGCCGTCGCCGTCGGCATTGGTGTCAACGACGGCGCCGCCTTCGATTTGAATGGGGGTAGCTTGAAAGGTCAGGGAATTGATTGCCTGGCCGGAGATGCCATCATCGGTGGTCACGGTGAGCCGCGCGCGGCGGTTCACGGGCGGAAAGGTGACTTGCAGGCGTTTTCTCCAAGGCACTCCAGTGTTAGTGGCGGAGTCGAGGGTAATGGGAATGTTGATATTCGGATTGTCGAAATCCGCTGCGCTGACGGTGACGCTCCGCGCGCTGAGGTCCGGTGGCGGATAGGACAGCACGCCGGGGGCTTCCAGATCCACCTGGGCGGAAACTCCGGCAGTCACGACTGACGGCGCGAACACATGCAGCCGGACCTGGGTCCGATTGGCCAGGACGAGATAGAGGTTCCTCGGCGCGGGATTGCCGGTCGTTATTACCTCGGTATAGGTCGTAAGCCCCTGATTTGCGGGCAGGGTGAGTTGGCACACTATTGAAGTCTGTCCGGCGGGAATGGAGGATGGCGTGGCGATGAGACCGCCGGGCAATGAAGGGACCGGTACGGGCGCGTTGTGCCGGACGGAAATGCTGGCGGTGAGATTCAATCCGTGCGTGCTTCCTTCCACAAAAATGAACGACAGGGGTTCGAATGGGAGTGTTGGTGTTTCCCACCAAACGGTGCCCGGCACGAATGTCAGGGTCCATGTGGACGTGACCGGCGCATACAGCCCGGCGCCGGCGTGCTCTCCTTTGATTTGCACACTGCCGGTGCCGGTGGCGGTGACCACATTTCCGTTCAGCGAAATTCCCGCACCGGGTGATCCGACGACCGACCATCCGACATTGTGGCCGGCGGAAGTTTTCTCGGGCAGCGTGACAGTCGTCGGACTGGTCGAATAAACGGGATAACTCTGTGCCGGCGTGAAGGGGATGGTTTGGAGAATGCCGGATACTTCGATGACACGCACGACGGAAAGGGCGGCCGCCTCTGTTTCAGTTCCGGCTTGTGAAGCTCTCAGCGCGACCATGCCGGGCGCCGCTAGTGTTAGGGTGCCGCCGTTCAGAGTGGCCGGACCGGAGAGCAGTTCGAGGGAAACGGGCAACCCGCTGGAGGCGGTGGCGCTCACTTCTATATCCAGGGGTATGGAGGTGAGTTGCACCTGTGCCGGCGGAGCAAAGGCAATGGACTGCCGGGTGAGGGTTGAGCCTTCCAACGGCTGGATTTCCACGGCTCCCAAATCGGGGGCTCCTGCTGCACGGGGCTGACCGCGCTGGTCCACCGCCGGCGGATTTGTCAGGACGACCCCGGCATTCAGCGCCGGTGAGGCCGCGGCCGGAATGAGCACGGGCAGCGGGCTGGCTGACAGGAGGATGGGTCCGAGTTGCGCGTCCTCTCCTGCGGCACCACCCAGCGGGGTGGCGGGAGTGACGGTGCGCTGGGTGCCGGGAGAAAAATTGACCTCCTGCCAGACGGGCACTCCGTTGTCCGTGGAGCGGTCGGCCAGATTGCCGCTGAGGATGCAATTGTCACACTGGACAGGCGCCGCAGACACGATGCCCGCCGCAGTGGAGGTGACCCAGGATACAAAGTCACTTCCCGGACGGACCCGGGCGGCGAGATTCCGCGTCACGGTGCAATGGACCAGCCGCAGCAGGGTGCCGCTCCCTGCGGCGACGGCTCCTCCGCCCTCGCCGCCCTGATTCGTGCCGCTTTCGCCGGTGCGATTGCCGGCGATCGTGCAATTGGTCAGGGTGGCCGTGCCGGTGCTCCAGAAGAGGGCGGCCCCACTGCCTGAAGATCCGCCGCGAATGCCCGTGGGACCGCGCAGACCACCAGGAGGACAGGCGTTTTCAATGAACGAGCACCGCTCCACGGAGACACTGCCGGTCTGATGAACCGCACCCCCATATCCGGACGTGCCGCCGTTGCCGCTGCCGAAGGGGAAAGGAGTCTGGGGATAACCGTCACTCCCGCCAGAGCCTCCGGCGCCAGTAGTGTTCGCCTCGAACAGGCATTCACTGAGCAGCAGGGAACCGCTGCTGTAGATCGCCCCTCCCGGCCCGCCCGCGCCGCCAGCACCAGCGCTGCCTCCGGGAAAGATCGCTGAGCCGTTAGGCACATTGCCCCCATTCCCGCCGGTGCCGCCATTCCCGGCTGCATTTCCGGTGAACCGGCAACGCAACACTGTCAGGCTGCCGGTACTGCTCACTGCCCCACCGCGAGCCCCTGTACCGCCCGTGCCGCCGGATCCTGGGAAGACGCTGTCGAAACCGCCTGACGGTGGAGCGACACCGGGTGATCCGTTGGATCCCGGTGCACCGTTCGCTGCGCGGTTATCCCGCAGGACGCAGTCCGTGAGGTTCAGTGTCCCTGCATTCAGGATGGCACCGCCGTCCGCCGGCGCCTTGCCGCCCTGCAGCGTCAGGCCGGTGAGGTTCAGGCCCGCACCCGCCTCCACGCGAAAGATGCGGCTGAGCCCGCGCGCTTCGATGACCATGCCGTCGGGGGCACTCACCGTTAGCGTTTTTCCAGTCACGACCATTTCGCCCGCGGTCAGCACCACGACTTTTCCACTCAGGGCGGCATCGAACGTGATCTGCCCGCCACTGGCGCTGTCGCGGATCGCCTCGCGAAGCGACACCTGATCCCCGGCCGGCGCGTCATTTTCGTCCGCAGCGGTGGTAACGGTGATTTGTGACAGGACCTGGCTGCAAAAAATGAAAGTGGCGGCGAAACCAACACAAGCGGGGAGAAGAATCAAAGAACAGGGACGCTTCTTCATGGCATGGACGTTAACACGGATGTTGTCAGAGCATCAAGACTTCTGGAGAAATGGTATCCGGAAACGGGAAATCCCCGAGGCTTGCGTTAGTCCCGTCGGCACCGGCCCGGAGCCGACGCTGCAATCCGTCCGTATTCCGGTGAACTCCGCACAACGAAAGGAAAGTGTGAGGGTTCAGTTCATACGGCAGTGACTTTGGCTAGGGGCGGGTGACGCGGAGTCTGAGGAAGCGTTTGCCGTTGGAGCCGGCGGGGATGGTGGTCTTTACGACCTGGATGGTGCCGTCGTCGGAAAGGATGGTGGCGTTGGAGCCTCCAAAGGAACTCCATGAGGCTGTGAGGTCTTCGGTCCACTCGATTCTATATGTCAGCTCACCAATTGCGGCTTTTGAGCGGGGGCAGGTGAATTCGAGATTGGGGCCGTTTTTGACGACGGTGGCAGGCAGAAGGTTGTGAGCGAGCGGTGCGGTGCCGGTGGCGAACTCGATGAGATTCGGGAGGCGGTCGCCGTCAGGGTCGGCAGTGTCGGCGGCGTCCCCGGAATTGGCGGCCGTGCTGAAGTGCGTAAGCCTCCACGCTTCAGCGGCGGTAGCGAGAGAGCCGGTGAATTGGAGATTGATCGTGCCTTCGTCAGGGTCATTGCTGGCGAGTTGGAGGGTGGCGGTGCGCGAGCCGGCGGCAGAAGGCGTGAAGAGGACCCTGAAGGTGGTCTCGCCGTTGTGCGGCACGGTGATTAAGACAGGTCCTTCGATGGTGAAATCGCCGGGAGTGCCGGCGGCGGTTTTTACGACGGCGAGGTTTTTCAGATCGCCCCAGCCATCATTGCGCACCGTAAAGGTGACGCTGGCGGAAGTGCCGCCAGGGACGGGACCGAAATCAAAAGGGGGAGCCCCGGAAGACACGGGTGTGCCGGACCGGGTGACGTTGATTTGAGGGACCGCGGTAACACCGTAAGCCGAGAGAGTTTCGACGAGCCCGTAATTGTTCACGTTGTAGTTGTTGCTTACCGTGCGGCCGCGGGCGCGGAGGATGCCGGCGGGGGGGAGATTCAAACCGGTAAGTTCCCATGCATTCTGATAGAGCCGGCCCGTGCCGAGCGAGGTCCACTGCGTGCCTCCATCGGTGGAAATATCAAAGCTGACGGAATCCACGTCCGGAGATGATCCGCCGCGGGTCCATTGCACGCGGTCGGCGCTGGTGGCGGTGAGACTTTGAGTGGCCGGAGTGCTAACGAGTCTACTGATGCCGCCGTCGTACGACGACACGAGGACTTTTCCATCCGCCTGAATGGCAAAAGGCCGACCGCCGGAGAAGTTAACGAAGCCGGCATCCACCGAGTTGTATTTGATGCGAACGATGCCGTTTACCGGGGTGGTGCCCAGCATAGAATTGGAGGCGGTGATGATCATCCAGCCGTCGGTTTGACCGAGAATGGTGCTGACGGGCTCCGTGATCGGAGCGCCTGAAAAATAAGAGTGTCCGGAGCCTGTCCAGAAGCTGCCGCTATAGCCGTGGATGCTGAGGTTGCTGATGTAAATGATGGTGGAGGGACTGCCATCCCCGAGGATCGAGAATTGCGAGAGATACGCACCGTCGGGGGAATAAGTGGTGTAAGGAATCAATTGCGGGCCGCTGGGCCCCGACGATTTCCCGGTGACGCTGATGCGGCCCTCACCGTCCACCAAGAGGAATTCCGCGGCGGGGGCTGGAAAACCCGGGTCCCGGGAGCCGTCTGCACGGAGGCGAATGAGGGTTCTGTTATTCGCACCCCAGGGCGCAGAAAAGGTGACAATCTTTCCGTCCGGCTGCACCCCGAAGGGAGAGGTGAAGGGCGCCAGTTGAAAACCCGGATCCGGCGTGCCATCCGGCAGCAGTCTCTGGATGCCGGAAGAGGTGCCGATAACGATTTTGCCGTCCAGTTGCACGGAGACCGAGTTGACCGCACCCGCGGCAGCCGAAACGAACGAAGGATCGACGGCGCCGTTTTCCTCGAGGCGGGCGATAAAAGGCCGGGGCGAACCGTTCAGCGAAGTGAAATTGCCGCCGATCAGAATCTTCCCGCCCGGTAGAACGGCGACAACGTCAATCCTCTTATCAGCAGAAGGGCCGGTAAAAAGAATATCCGGTCCTCCGGGGCCTAACTTACCGGTGCCGGTAAGGGTGATATCGAAGGGGTTTTCATCAGCATCGCTGCTGGCGACATGAAGAGTCGTTGATTTATTCCCATCGCTGTCGGGAGAAAACCAGACCCTGAAGGTGACGCTGGCAGTGGAGGTGAGAGGTGAATACTGCGTGTCAGACACCGTAAACAGCGCGGCGTCCGGTCCCGTGAGGGTGAGTGCCAGTCCGGAGAGAGTGTCAGTCCCTTGGTTTTTCAGGGTAAAGGAGAGCAATGGGGAGTCGCCCACCGCTACCGTGCCGAAGGTGCGGGTGGCACCACTGACAAGATTTGTGCCCTGGGGCTGCTCGATGGCGATTTCACCGCTTTGAGCGCGGAGACCGGGAGCGGCGAAAAAGAACGCGCCCAAAGCTGGAATGGCGACAACCTTGCGAAGGACATTCCGGAGAAGAAGAATGTGGCCCTGAGGTGGAACGCACAAGGGAAGCGAGGGGGGATACATACTTTTGAGGGGGAGGGATCAGCGCTGAAAATGACGCGCTGGTCCGGTTCGAAGTATTAACCACCGGAGTGTACGGAATGAGCGGTAAAAAGGCAATAACAGAAGGTGACCTAATGGTCACAGGAATCCAACGCATGGTAGGTCCAGCCTGTTATTACCAATAAGAGAATCACCCGTCGCTCAATGAACTCAGGGTTTTTGCAACGCGCGATGCTGGCTGGGCCTTGTGTTTGCGGCGCGGGAACCAAAGGGAATTCGGCGGAAGGAGGAGATTGAAGCGGCATTGAAATTCATCCGCATTCCGGTCAGTCCCGCAAGACGGAAGGAAGTGTGGCCGCTCAACTCACACGGAAGTGAACTTTGTTGCTACAGGCGGGTAACGCGGAGTCTGGCGAAGCGTTTGCCGTTGGAGCCGGCGGGGATGGTGGTTTTCAGAACTTGCGTGGTGCCGTCATCGGTGAGGATGGTGGTACTGGCCGCAGAGGAGGCGTTCCACGTGCCGGAGAGGGAATCGCTCCATTCGACAACGCAGTTTGCTTCGCTGATGGAAGCTTTCACACGGGTCCACGTGAATTCCAGATTGCCACTGTTTTTCGCCGGGAGACCGGGGGAGGGCGTAGTGGAAAAAGGATTCGAGCCGGTGGCGAATTCCGCCAGGTTGGGGTTGCCGTCAAAGTCGGGATCACTGAGATCGGCGGCGTCGCCGGTGTTTGCCGCGGTGCCGAAATACTGCCGGCGCCATGCCTCGCTGGCGCTCAGGGGCGGCACATCCACGCATTGTTCGAGGATGCTGAAACTGTGGCCTCCATCACCGCCCGGAAACCGGCCGCGGGCACGAACAGAAATGGTGTCAGGAAGATTCAGCCCCGTGAGTTCCCAGCCGCCGGCGATGCGGGAGGGGGTACCGGGAGAACTCCATGTTGCTCCGCCATCGGTTGAGACTTCGAAGGTGGTCTGGGAAATTTCCGGTGCGGAGCCGCCGCGAAGCCACTTGATCCGCGTGTTGTCAGGAACCGTGAGTACTTCGGAAGCCGGGTCATTGTTGAGCCGCGCAATCTGGTTGCGGGGCTGGCCGTCGATACTGGTGAAATCGCCGGTGAGAAGGATTTTCCCGTTGGCCTGAAGGGTGATTCCGGTCGTCACATTTCCGTCCGCCCCGGTCCCCGCGTCGAATGTAGCAGTGCCTTCTACATTGCCGTCCGGGAGAAGTCTTGCGATGCGGTTTCTGGGTTGTCCGTTAATTTCCAGGAAGTAACCAGAGAGAAGGATCCTGCCATCCGCCTGCAAGGCAATGCCGGTCACCCCTTCGGTTCCAGTACCCGGGTTGAAGGTGGCAAGTGACTCTGTCGAACCGTCCGGATTGAGGCGGGCAATACCGCGGGCCGGCTGTCCGTTGAGAGTGAAGAATGGTCCCCCGATCAAAATTTTTCCGTCGGGCTGCACGACGACGCACGCCACTTCCTGACCCCATTCTGTACGGGCGACGAAAGAGGGGTCCAGCGATCCGTTCGGATTGAGACGAACGATACCAAAGTGAGGCTGGCCGGAAAAACGGGAGAATCTGCCTCCGACGATAATTTTGCCATCCGCTTGCAGCGCAATACAGCTGATGATCCCATCTCCGATGTCGGCGCGCGGTCCCTCGCCGATGCTAAAGGTGGCGGTACTTTCCAAAGTGCCGTTGGGCAGGAAGCGGACAAGACCAATACTGCGCGGCTCGGTGTAGTTGCTGCCCCCAACGAGGATCTTACCGTCAGGTTGTATGAGGGCGCCAGTCAGAGGGTTGGCGACCGCCTGGGTATAACCCGGCGGAAAATTATCAACTCTTCCATCCTGGAGAAACCTTGTAATATATGGCGGTGTCGCCCCACGCACGCCAGCCAGAATCTTTCCGTCGAGCTGGATGGCTGCGAAGCAGGGTTCCTCCCACGAATACATGGCGGGCGGCGTAAAGGGCGCGTGCAGGGTACCATCCGGGTTGAATCGGGCGATTTTCGCGGGCGCAAGGCCATTAACGGCGGTGAATTTCCCGACCATAATGAGATCCCCGTCGGGTTGAGATGCGATTCCGGAAACGGTTCCGGCAAAATTGATAACAAAACTTTGATCGACGCTTCCGGCGATCCCGCCGCGGAGAAGGACTGGACAACACAAGAATGCCAGAAGCGCACCTCGCCAGAGAACGCAGAGTATGCGCCTCCGGGAAAACAATTCAAATGGGCCGGCGAAGGCGAGAAAACCGCGGGGGGAGGAGGACTTCATGGTTCTGGAGGGCTATGCAAAAAGAGGACGCGCCCGTTTTGCCGGGGAAAGATAGCATCTCCGGAGAATGAACAATCGGAGGTAAAACGTCAATATTTCGAATATAGGGAGCCGGCTGATGCACGGCTGCGTGGAGGACTATCAATTCACTGAGAAGGGATGCGAACTTCCACACGGGAGAACCCGCGCTGTGGTGGAACCTTCGATGGTGTCTTTCCGGTGCCGCGGATCGGAGCGTGATAATAACCCTTACTTCTGAAAGACCTTGTCGTCCTTGTTGCCGCCGCTGAGGAGGAAGGCCATGAGGTCGAGGACTTCGTCTTTATTGAGGGAGTTGAGGAGGCCGGGAGGCATGGCGCTGATGGGGTATTTGTTGCGCGTTTTGACGTCGCTTTGGCTGAGGACGCTGAGCTGATTCGGCTGGAGGGGGTTCTCGGCGATGGAAATTTTGTCGCCCTCCTCTTTGACGACGCGGCCGACGATGCTGCTGCCATCCACTTTTTCGATGAGGGTGGACTCGTACTGGTCGGAGATGACTTTGCTGGGATCGACGATGTTCTCCAGAAGATCGCGCTGGGTGTAGCGGTTGCCTGCGCCGGTGATGTCAGGGCCGACGCCGCCGAATTCGCTGCCGAAGCGGTGGCAACTGCTGCAGAGAGCGGCCTTGAAGGTGCGGTGGCCGTTTTCAAAGCTGCGGCCTTTGAGACCGTCTTTGGTCAGGGCGAGAACGTCATCGATGCTCCAGACGCGGCCCGGGCCTTTGGGTTTCGGGAGGTCGGCAATGGTAGGGGCGTTGAGTTCCTCAGAGAGACTTTCGAGTTCCGTCCTGAGATCCGCCGGGACAAGTTTGAGAGCATCCTTGCGGATGTTTTCGATGAAGCCGCGGAGGCTGTGGCCGCCCTGGAATTTGCGGGCTGTGTTGAACCAGCGGAAGTACTGGCGGCGGAGTTCGGGCGACCAGCCCTGGGAAGCGACGCGGAGGGCGTAGCCGTAGGAAATCTGCTGGCGGTTGGGTCGGGAAGCCTGGGCATCGACGGAGGCTTTGGCGTAGCCTTCATTGCGCGCCATGACTTTGGCCTCGGCGATTTCGTTAGTGTCGTCTTTCGCGGTGGTGAGGAGCTGGACCGTCTTGGAGACGACCTGCGGGCTGTCGAGGAAGACGAGGAGTTCACAGAGGCCGCGGTTCAACTCATCTGTCTTTGCCGGATAGTGGGGCTCGAAACGCTGACGGATGGCGGCGCACGCGGCGCCGTCCGGCTTGCCGATGCGCGAGAAGAGGACGGTGTGGAGGCGCAGGAGGTCCAGCTGCTGGCTTTGCGTGAGGCTGCTCCAGTTGAGGCGGGCGAGGGCTTTGAGGATTTCATCGCGCAGGAGGAATTGCTCAGGAGTGGCCGGGCGCTTTTCGCCGTCGGTGCCTTCTTTGGCGCGGCGCAATTCACCGGCGGCGTTCCGTACATAAGTATCGCCGCCGACGCGGGTGAGGGCGAGCAGGGCGTTGATGCTGGCGTCCGGCAGCGTTTCGGCGAGGGCTTTCGCTTTCCATGTATCCATGGGCAGGAATTCCACGACAGTGCGCGCAAGGTAGCGCAGGGTGCGGTCCGGGCTGCCCATGAGGGGCCATGCTTTGTCGAGAGCGTTAGGGCCGGGGGAGGGCAGCATGGCTTCGAGGGCCTGACGCTGCTGCATTTCTTTTGTCAGGGCAGGAACCGCGGCGGCGCCGGTGGCTTCGCTGCCGGTGTATGAAATGCGGTAAAGTGCGCTCTGCGTGCCGCGTCCGCCGATGAGGAAATACATGGCGCCATCCTGCGGGCGAATGACCATATCCGTTAGGGGAAGCGGCTTGCCGGCGACGAATTCCTCCTTTTCCGCGACCCATGCCGCGCCCTGCTGTTTGAAGTGCAGGGCATACATCGTGCCGTAAGTCCAGTCCGCAACGTAGAGCGCCTGTTGGTATTTGGCAGGGAACTTCGCGCCGGTGCCGAAGGACACGCCGGTGGGACTGCCCGGGCCGAGCGTGATCCCAGGAGGCAGGCTGTCCACAAAATAGTCCGGCGCATTGTTGGAGCCGGAGCGCCAGCCGAATTCGCTGCCGAGCGGCGCTTCAGTGGCGCGCGTGGGGCGATACCATGGCGCGCCGATGTCCCACTCCATGTCGCTGTCGTAGGTATAGACCTGGCCGACGGCGCTGACAGCGATGTCGTAGGCATTGCGATAACCGGCGCTGATGAGCGTCCATTCCTTGCCGTCGAAGTCCGTTCGGCAAATCCATCCGCCGGGCGCGTAGATGTTAGCGGCGTGGCCGTTGGCGTCCCACATGCGCGGGATGATAAAGTCTTCACCCCAAAGTTTGGGGACGAGGGATTTTTCCGGATTGGGGAATTTGGTGTGATTGCCGCCGACAACGATGAGGCCCTTGCCGTCGGGTGTCAGGACGACGCCGTGAGGTCCGTGCTCGCCGCCGCCGTCGATTTTGCGGAGGAGGGTTTCTTCATCGTACTGGTCGTCGCCATCGGTGTCGCGAAGGCGGTAGAGACCGCTTTGGCCGCCGTTGCGGACGACGTAGAGAGAATTGTTAGCATAAAGGAGGCCCTGCGCCTGTTTGACCTTCGTCTTGAGTTCCTCCACGGTGTTTTCCTCACCGCTCTTGAGGGTGATGCGATAGAGTGCGCCCTCCTGATTGCCGGCGATGAGGCGGCCCTTGTCATCTACACAGAGACTGACCCACGAGCCCTGGTCACCTTTGGGGACGGTGTAAACGAGTTGCGGGAGAAAACCGGGAAGCACCTGCAATTTGTCAGCGGGAAGCGCCGAGCCGCCGGAGCCGCCAGGGCCGCCGCCGCCCGCAAAGACATTGCCCCACGGGGAGTCGCCGAGTTTGGCGATGACGGTGGCTTTGGCCCATGCGGTGTCGTTGAAGCCTTCCTTTTCCCAGCCTGCGCCCGGGTCCTGACCGGTGAGTTTCCACTCCGCGCCGGACTCCGCGAGGGCTTTGGCGTTTCTGCCGCCGCCGTCCATGACGCGGGCGATGAGGCCGGCCATGCCGCCTTTGTTGATGCCCTTGATGGCGAGAACATTGCTGCCGGTCTTGAGGAAATTCGCGGCGCTCACTTTGGCGGGCTCCAGCCACTCGTTGCTGCGACCGGCGAACTGGCCGTTGATCCAGATTTCGCAGGCGTTGTCGCAGGAGACCATGACGCGCACGCCCTTCGTGTCGCCGGTGACGTTTACGGAAGTGCGCACCCACACCTGGTCATCGGCGCCGGGCTTGCTGGACGACCAGATCCACTGCGGCGCGGCGTGAGCGGCCAGCGGCAAGAGAGAAAGGGAGAGAACCGTGAGGAGGCGCGAACGGTGAGTCATGGGATATGGGTGTGAAAAATAAGAAGCCGTGGCGAAACGCACGGCAGCGACACCCGCTTTCAGCGAATTCGCCCGCGGTGTCCAGCGGGCCGTTCACCCGCCGGTGCGTTCAGGCCGGATGGGAATGAGACGGTCCGGAGACACGCCGCGGAAGGTTACGTCGTTCATTCCCGCGCTGATCCCGTCTCCAATCGGGAAGCCTAACTTCCCTCCGTGCTGCCGTCGGCATTGGCGTAGGGGCTGAGGATGAGTTCGGCCTGGGCGCGGTCGTTGGCGAGTTCGGTGATGAGTTCGAAGAAATTCATGTTCGCGCAGCGCTGGGCGCGGCGGAGGAGAAAGGGCACGGGGTTCGAGGGTTCGTTGGTTTCGAACCAGTCGATGATTTTATCCAAAGCTTTGATGGCGGCGTCGCGGGAATTGATGGAACCCGCCGGCATGACGGCGCCGGCATAGATGGGGCTGCCGTCGGCGGCGACGGCGGAGGGATCGCCGGTGGCGGTGGTGGTTTCCGCTCCGCAGTAGGGCGCGATCTTTTTGGCCATGCGCGAGAGCTGATCGCGAAGGTCTGAGAGATTGACGCCGTAGCCGCTGCCGAAACGGTCGTCGAAAATGTTCTCGATGGTGCGCGCGTGATCCAGCGCCTCTTCAAGAGCGGTGTGGGCGGTGCGGATGATTTCGACGGGGGTGTTTTTGAATCCACCCAGGACGAGTTTGGCCTCATTGGTGTCTGCGTCGGGAGGGGGATTCTCGGCGGTTTCGAGTTCTCCGATGCTGAAGCTGCCGCCGGCGGATTTGGAAACAGGAACGGCGAGGAGTTTGACGAGGAAGGAGGGGTAATTGATCGCTTCAACGACGGGAGGGCGGAAGTCGCGTTTGTCCTCCATTTCACCGGCGGGATAGACATCGTCCCAGAAGTTTTCGCACCAGTAGCGGATGAGGCTGAGTCCGTCGCGCAGGCCAGGCAGGCCGTCGATGAAGGTGGAGCATTCGGTTAGGATAATGCCGAGACGGAGGTGGCGGGTTTCCCGGGCGAGTTCGAGGGCGAGATCGGCGACGTCCTTCCACTTTGGCGGATAAGTAATGCCCTCGCGCTTTTCGCCGGCGGCGAGATTGTTCAGCTGCCCCCAGCGCGGATCGTTGTTGTTTTCGAGATCAGCGCCGCAGGGCGAGTCGGGACTGACAGGAGAGCGCAGTGGCTGGAGGTCCATAGAGTGTTAGTTATTTATGCTTCGGTCTGAAAAGGCCGCCGACGGAGCGGAACATGTTTTTGATGACGGAACCGCCCTGCGCGGCAGCGGCGGGAGCTGTCAGGAAGTCCGGCGCTTCGAGCCATGTCTGGACGGCGGCGTTCCACGATTTCTGATGTTCGCCGTCGATGGAATAAGGGACCGATGCAGTGAGCCCCACGGCGGCTTCCGTTGCGAAAAGGTTTTGGAGCGTCCGGGCGCCGGGATCACCGAGGGTGATATCGCAGAGGGGCTCGCCCTGCTGCCATGTGACGCAGACGGGATGCCGTTCCAGATGGAGCACCGACCTGACAAGTCCTGCCCAGAGGAGAGCGTGAAACGGAGAGACGGCGGTGTTTTGGCGAACGCGCGCGCGGTTGGTGCCGGCACCCTGCGGCGAGAGCGAATGAAGCACGCGGGCGAGGGCATCCGATTCCGGTGGACAAGCGCTGCCTTCCAGCAAACGCAGCCGGACAGACGAACCGGCTGCGGCTGAGGAGCCGATGCTCATTTTCTCCTCCAACTGCCGCTGCCCTGACGCCTGGGCAGTTCGGATCGCATCCACAGAGCCCGCGCCCTGCGCCTGACGAAGCGTCTGGCGAATGATCTCCCCCGCCTCCGCGGCACTGGCGGCGGAGCGGAATCCGCCGATGTGTCCCGCGGCCACCAGCGGATATTGACGGCGTCCCTTGGCGTCGGAAGAGGCGGTGAAATAAGCGGCCAGCCAGCCTGCGGGGCCGGCGCACACCATGGCGTGGCTCCATGGCACATAATCGAGACTCTCGAGTTCCTTCTCCCAGCGCTTTCGCGCGAGGATTTCGCCGAGGCCGTCAACGTAGAGGCTTTGTTTGAACTGAACGAGGGACGTGGTGGCGAGCCCTGCGTCCTCCAAGTGATCCGCCGCCGCGGGATGCTTGCCAAATACCGCCAGCCGCGCCGCCGCGCCGGAAGGCAGAGCATCGGTTAGGAAAGCAGGAGCCACGGTGTTCATGGGAGCGGATCATTCAGGCAATCCGAACGTGCGGCGGAGCGGCCACACTGCGGGGAGGGAAGGCGAGGAATCGATGCCGAAGCCGACACCGAGCACCTGAAAATTACGATTCGAAGTGGAGGCCATCCATTTGATGAGACCCCAGATGTCCGCGGTGTTTTGCGGAAGCTGGCGCCGGTCGGTTTTGCTTTGCTGAGCCCCCGCGGGTCTCACTTCGACGGTGAAGACCAACGGTTTGTTAGGATGAATTTTGACTTTGCTGGCATTGCCCGGGCCGCCGATGAGGTCCAGGCCAGCCTGACTAACGACGGCAGTGAGGATGCCGGTTTCCACCATCTCCGGCGGCGTTGTGGAGGGGATGGGCCGTCCGGTGAAGGGATCGATTTGGGGGACCTGCGGCGTGTTGGGGTCCGGCTTCTTTTCCGTGGGTTTGACGACGGAGCGCTGCACGTAAAGACCGTCGCCGGAGGGCTGGGCGGCATTGTCAGGATTGAGCACCCGCGCGATGGTCATGACGTCGTTGAACGCCTCGAAGTATTTCACGAGAGCATCGGCTCCCATGCACGAACGGATGGTGGCGGGCGCGGAGTCAAAGTAGGTCTTGTCCTTCACCACTTTGGCGAGGGCATCGATGGCGGGTTTGAACTCGGCCTGGGTGAAGACGTGTTTCGGGCTGTTCACGAGAGGAAACTTCAGGCGCGGCTCGAGGAAGAGACGAAGCTTTTCTGAATAGACGAACAGCAGCTTCGAGACGGCGATTTCCCCCATGCACAGATCGACCGCTTGAATGGCGGAGGCGTGCTGTTCCTTGCGCGGTCCGTCATAGTCCACTTTGGAGGAGGGGGCGTTGCGCGCGGCTTCCGCTTTTTGAAGAATGCCCGCGGCTTCGATTTCAAGCCGCCCGACGAGATCGAGCGTCAGCGAGGAGATTTGGATTTTGTCCGCCTGAGCGAGACGCTTTTGATAGGAATCGTAACGCAGCCGCGCGCCGTCTTCGGGGGCGATTTGTTTCGCTGCCGGCTTTTCTTTCGTATCTCCGGAATCGGCCACGGCGGAGGAAGCGGGCGGCGGATTGGATTTAAGGATCTCGTTAGCTTTCGCGTAAACCGGTGAGAGGTTTGCCGGCATGCGTCCATCCTTGAGAGGTTCGAGGCTTTTCTTGAGCGAGGCGCAGAGGATGCTGAGATCCGTGCGGCTCATGCCGGAGAGTTTGGAAACGTCGCCGAGCTTGCTGCGCACGGCATCGAGGCTGTCGAGATGAACTTTTAACGAACCGAGCATTTCCTGGACCTTTGCGCGCGAAGCCGTGGCGACGGTGAGTCCGGCGAGCTGATCCTCTGTTTCTTCAAAGAGCTTTAGTGCGTTCCCTTTTTCCTCCTGGAGTTGCTTTTTAGACTCTTCGGAAACCGCGGCAATTTCCGCCACGCCGCCGGTGCCGAGAATGGCTTCGAGCCCTTTTACCAGCGCCTGTGCGCCCTGAGAATTTGCCGGCGCGTCCTCGGGCGTTCGGAGCCAACTGCGCGTCTCGAATCCGTCGGCGCCCTTTTTGCCAAAAACGGTACCGGCGTAAAGGCGTTCCGCGGTGCGGGCCAGGCTGGAGGCGGCATTGGAGGTGGAAGAGGCGCTGAGATTCGTGTCCTTGCCGTCCGGCGGGCAGAGATAAAGGAGCATTGGCGCCAGCAGCTTTTCAAAGTCTTCGGCATACCATTTGTCCACTGCCACTCCGGCGGCGTGGCTGTGGGCATACGCTTCCAGCCGTACCAAGGCTTCGTAGGCGGACGCGAGGCGGCGGTCCTGCTCGGGTTCGCGCGGCGCGTCCGGGCGGGCATCCCAGACGATTTTTTCCCTAACGCCTTCGATGACCGGCTTGAACACACTTCCCTCGAAGACGGCCATGTATGCGACGCGGCGGCGGCGCTCGAAGTCGCGGATGGACGGCATCATCCGGAAAAGGGCCGCACCAGGAACACCGTGCGCGGTGCGGTCTTCAAGGTATTCAAGGAATTGAATTTTTGTCAGGTTGTCCCGCTCGCCATCCCCCAATTTTTTCCAAACACGTGCATTGTCGCCCTGCCATGCGGCGATCCAGCGGGGACGGGTTTTCGATCCATCCGGAGCGTCCACACCCTCCATGCGGGTGACAATGGGGAGAAAGGCGCCATTCCCCCAAGTTTGATTGGCCACGCGCCAGTTCTCCTGTTCGAGCTTCAACTGATTTTCGACATTGCGCTTCACCATCCACGCAAGGCCTAACAAGAGGAGAAGAAGGATGGCGGTAGTGGCGTAAAACCAGACGAGCTTGCGGCGCAGGGCTTTGCCAATGTCCCGCAGACGTGTAACGAGCCCGCGCTCTTTGAATATCTTTTCTGTAAAGACATCGCGGAGATAGACCGACTTGTCGCGATTGAACAGACCTCCACCCGGCAGCGTTTCGATGGACATGCCGAGGGCGGAGGCGAGCTGCTCATCGAGCGCGGCGCCTTCGTTCATGGCGGAGGTGAAATAGACGCCGCGGAAGAATGGCGGCAGCGTGGCCCAGGTGCCGGTCTGGAAGATGATTTCCAGATAACGCTTCAGCCGCGGTTCGAGGGACAGAATGGTTTCCGGAAATCCAAAGAGGCTGTCCACTTCATCCACGCGGCGATTTCCGGCCTGACGCGGAATGGGGTCGGCGAGAAGGGCAAGACGGCGCGCCTTGATGCGATCCGCGATGCATTCGAGAGCGCCGCCGATGTTGGCGGGATCGAAAGGAGTGTCGAGGTGCGCAGGGTTTGACCAGCCGAGCATTTCGCGGTCGAACGTCTGCTGACCGGCAGCGTCCGTGAACTCGCGGAAGCCCGGCAAACGGTCACTCTTGGTGACCATGAGATAGATGGGGAAGCGCACGTCGAGCGCCTTCTGAATGATGCCGAACTGCTGGGAGATGCGCTTGGCTTTCTCTTCGAGTTTGGCGGCATTGTCCGCGAGAAGACTGTCCACCGGAATGGCGAGGATGACGCCGTTCACCGGGCAGTCCGGACGATAGGTGCGCAGGAGCTTGAGAAATTCTTCAAAACGCTTCGTCGCCTCCGGATTCATCAGCATGGCGCCCGCGGTATCCAGCAGAACGGCCTGGTTGGTGAACCACCAGTCCATGCTGTAAGTGCCGCCGGTGCCCTGAAGCATGTCCTGGAGCGTTTCCGGAAAGCGCAGATCGCTGTGCCGGATGGCTTCCGTTTTACCGCTGCCGGGTTCACCCACCATGACATACCATGGCAGGGAGTAGAAATCCTTTCCGTAGTCTCTGAAGGCGTCGATGCCTTTCTGGAACTGCTTGCGCAGATTGTCGAGGCGGGCGATTTCGGCGGGGTCGTTGCCCGCCGGCGCGGCGTCGTCCCAGCCTGCGGCGCTGCCCTTCACCGCCTCTTCGAATGATCCCGCGGCCTTGGCTTTTTTCTTGTTCCTGCGGTAATTGAAGAAGAGGCCGATAGCGCCCAATATGGTCATCACCCCGACGGCAATGTACATCCATGTCTGCCCCTGACCGTCGGCGTAGGTGTCGCCGATATACCACAAGAGGCCGGTGATGGAGCCCGCCGCGACCATGGAGTAGATCATGGTCAGCGGCGAGGGCAGGGCGGTCCACAGCCACGAAGTGGCATGCCCCGAATGGAAGGTCTCAAACTGAGGCTTGTTGATATGCGGCTTGGGGATGCGGGCCATGGTCGTGAAAGGCGGAGGATGGTGGCGGCGCGCGGGTGTCCGTTAGGCGTTCCTATTTCGAGGCGGCGGGACGGGCTCCCTGGTGGGATTCAAAGATTTGTCTGAGCGCGGGGTCTTCGTTCTCGAGGATTTGTTTGCCGAGGTACAGGAAGAGGGGGATGCCTGCGAGCAGAAGGCAAAGAATGCCGGCCAGCAGCAGGGCCTTCCGCAGTTCCGGCGGGCGCACGAAATCCCGCTGGTCGGTGTATTCGTAGGCCTGGGGCACGAGGCGGGGCACGCTGTCATCCACCAGATAGTGACGGATGGCAGGCTCCAGCGCCTTCATATACTGGCGCAGACGGTCCGGTTGATTGAAATAGAAGCCTTCGAAGCCAAGGCCGAGACACGTGTAATAAACGAGAAGCTCCTGGGAAAGTCCCTCGGAGGGGGGCTTGCGGATGGCTTCATCCAGATAGTCAAAGAACGCTTCGTCACCGGCGAGACCGTCTTTGACATAACCGAGCCGGTTTTCATGCCAGCGGCCCGCAAAACTGTAGCGTCCCTGGGCGAAGAGGTCATCGATGAAGTAGGTGATGGGTGCCCGCAGCGCACGGTGATGATCGCGCAGGACGGGGTCCTCCTCCGCACGGGCGTCGGCATCGCCAAGGAGGCCAAGCACTTCCCCGCGCACCTGGCCGAAGGACAGTGGCACGCCGTTCCTGACAAGGCGGTTTACCTTGCAAACATAGAGCAGGAGCGGCTCGTAGAGTTCGAGGGCGGTCATGGCGTATCAGGCCAGCGGCGTGGGCACTGTGGCGTAGAGAATGAACTGGAATTTGGCGCGGTCCGGAGATTCAAAATGGATAATGGCCTGGGGTTCCCGGATGAACTGCTCCCAGATGCGGCGACTGCCGTCGATGTTCACCCGGTAATAATAGACGCGGGCTTTGACCGGTAATTCAAATGGAGGGTTTCTTTCTTCTTTTAGCGAGAGACCGCGGATGGCGCGGGGCCCGAAACTGGCCGGCATGAGCTTGAAGTGGTCGCTGTCCTCGATGAGGCGCACCAGGGAGGCGGGATCGGTGGCGGTTTCGACGGAGAGGTAAAAGCCGGTGGCCTCGTTGAAGAAGTCCGGCGAGATGTCCCCGGTGAAGTAACCGTCGGCATAGCGGAACTCGACCTTGCGGTAGCGGGGTTTGACCACACCGCCGAGATAGGAGCGGATTTTCGTGTCCAGTTCCTGGAACGGCGGCCACGGATTATCGTGGTCATAGGCGGCACAGTTCCACTCGGCGCGCGCGGGGTAAAGAGCTTCGAGTTCGTTCAGCAGAGAGCGCATTTCCAGGTAGATCTCGAAGGGCGGCACGCGGCCCTCGGCGGTGTCGATGAGGCTGAACAACTGGCCGGTGGAGCGGTGCAGGCAGCGCAGGCGGGCAAGCTGTTCGAATTGCATTCCCTGAAGGCTGCGGAGATCGAGCGGAGTGTTGGCGAGGTGCGCGGCAAGCTGATCGCGCGTGGCGGCGACCTGGCTGGTGAGATCCCGCACGAGTTGCATGAGGGGCGGTGAGCCGCGCATGAGCACCGTGGGGGGCACGTAGCGGGGATTCATTCGCGGCAGACCGGCAGCACCATCCGAAACCTGACGCATGACGCGCAGCAGGGGTACGTATTCAGTGTCGGAGAAGTCCTCGTCCTCGAACATCAGCATGCCGTTCATCCGGCGCACCTGCATGGGCTGACGGTTGCGGCCTGTGTTCTCATCCGACACCTCCGTCTCGGCGACCTGGTAAATGATCTTCTGCCGCTGTCCCGGCACGCCGGCTCCAAACTCGATCACGTTAGGGCGTTCATCCAGCCAAACCGGCACGGCGAGATAAATCATGAAGTCATCCCCGCGCTCGCGAAACGCCGCTTTGATGTCGAGGCTCGGCAATTCCGCGTCTTCCGGATAACGGAAAATCGCTCCGCTGGGCAGTGCGACATGCAGCCGGTCAAAACGAATGCGATGGTCCTCCAAATCATCCACCGCCAGGCGTGATTCAATGATGCCGTAGGGGTACGTCATCGAAAACCGGCGCTCGCCGAATATCGTTTTATAAACACCCCGCTGCAGCGACTGAAGATGCTGCGGCTGGAGGAAAAGGCCTTCGTGCCAGTGGATCATGTGAGGTGAGATTGGAGGTAGTATGAAAGGCGGTGCGACGGTTGGTTCAATCCCTTTCAATCTGAGGCTCTTCGATGGGCGGGACGTCAATTTTGCCGGCCAGCTCCGGAAAGGCCTTTTCGAAGTCGTCCCCTTTCATTTGTGCCGGGTTGATGAAGGTCCACTTTCTCCCTCCGGTTTCGGATATGCCCAGCGCCCATCCATTCAGCCGGAGACGCCCTCCGGTGAACTTCATCACTGTTTTCTGCGGCACAAAACTCAGCAGTAACCCGCCTTCTTTTTTTATAGGGCCGGGTTCGCCGGTCACCGCCTCTTCAAATGCCATTTCGTTTCCTTCCTCATCCTTCATGGCCTCCCTTAGCGCCCGGCTCAAATTGACTCCCCCTCCGCTCGCTTTGACCAGCCGCGGCGCCATATAGCGGGTCACGCCTAAATAATTTCCCTCCACCCACAACTTCGCGCTGGCGGCGGCATCCCGCTTCAAATTGTCAGTCATTTCGTCTTCGGGGAGGTCAGGCGGGGGAGGATCCTTTTCAAACCGCGCCTCTACTTTCGGCGGAAGTGCCATTTTGCCCGCCAGTTCCGGGAAAACAGTGTAGAAACTCTTCTCCCTCATCTTCGCCGTATCGATGAAAACCCAATCCCGGCCGCCATTCTCCGAAAGACCCAGCAGCGTGCCACTGCCCAGGAGGCGGCCCCCGGCTACCTTGACCACGAGATTCTGAGGCACAAGGCTCAGCAGGCGGTCCCCGTCTTTTTTAATCGGTCCCGGTTCACCGATCGTGGCACTCAGAAACGTCATGGGATTGCCGTCCTTATCCCTCAGGGTCATTTCAATCGCTGCACGAAAGCCTTTGGCACCACCCACCATGCGGGCGAGTTTTTCATGCGTGTAACGAATCATTCCTTCGTAATCTTTTTTCTGGAGGGCGGAGGCACAGGCAGTAGCGTCCCGTTTCAGATTCGTGACCATTTCCGCCGCCGGCAGTTCCGGCACCTCCTGTTTTCCGCAGGACAAAACCAGCAGGCCACAGCAAAAAAGCAGGAGACAGGGCAGGCGCATGATTTTTACCAGGCTGGTTTCGAACGGAACAGCTCTTCCGCCGCATGGGCGATGGCTTCGCGCAGCAGATTCTCCAGCGCGGCCGGAGTCATGTCGTTGCTGAGTTGTTCGTAGTAGGCCCATGCGGCCTCCTGGGCGTTGCCTTTGAGGCGGGCGTTGCGGGCTTCGCGCATGATGTGCTCGGGGGCCTGGGAATGGCTGAGCTGGGAGGCGAAATTCCGGCCTCCGGCGCCAATGGCGCTCACGATGGCCACCATGAGACGGACAGCGGATTCGTGGGAACCAAGCTGCTTGTCGAGGCTTTCGCGATCCACGCCTGTCAGGAAATCGCGCATGGCCTGCACGAGGACGCTGCGGCCTGGAGGTGATTGTATGCGCGAGGCCGGCGCCAGTTTTTTCCAAAGCGGCCAGATGGTGGCGAGCAGACGATCCATTTGCTCCGTGTGCTGGAGGAGCACGTCCATGATGCTGAAAACCCAATACAGGTCGAGTGGCTTTACGGAGTCGAGGTCATCGATTTCCAGGCGCGCCTTGAGCACTTCGATTTTCAATACCGCCATTTGCTCGCGACCGGCGTCCATGGCCACGAGGCCGCCTGCGATACGCGAGGGACGCTCCGGGGCTTTGCGAATGACACCGGCGGCGGTGAGTTTTGCTTCGATGCGGGATTTTTGATCACCGTCGAGCGCAGCCCATGATTCCGCCAATTGTGTGGCGAGATCCTCGGGCGAGGATGCGGGCATCACGAAAGGCATGCCCATTCCCGCATCGACCGTGGCCATGTCCGCCGGGGCGCGTTCGAGGCCGGGGAAACGGGAAAGGAGTTCGCGGAGACCCTCGCGGCGTCCGTTTGCCGGAAGCTCTGCGGCAAGATGTTCCATTTCCGCGGCGAGGTGCGCCTGCTGGGCGGATGGAGCCATGTCTGCGGTGCTGGCCTGCACCCAGCGCAGACGCTGCGCCGTGCGTTCGGCCCATTCGCCAGGGTTGATCTTGTCGCTGATCGCCATGCGGTGGAAGTGATGACCGCTTTTCAGGAACCGGAGACACGCTTCATGTCCTCAACCAGCCTCTGAAATATTTTGCGGGTTTCCTCCTTCACCTGCACGGCATAGACTTCCACCACGCGGTTGTCTTCATCGGAGGTCCCCAGCACGTCCGTGGCGCCGTAGTCGCCGGTGAATTTCGGCGAGATGCCAAACTCAGGAGCTTTGAGCACGCTTTCCACCGAGGAAGCGCGCGCCTTGCTGATGGCAATATTCAGGGCCTTTCCGCCGCTCTGGGATGCGTAGCCGATGACCACAAAGTCCATCTTTTCCTTCTCACCCTTCCGCACTTCCGGAGCGGCCCGAAGGGCTTCCCGCAGTTTGTCACGTTCGACGGAGGAAAGGGTTTTTTCGCCGTGCCCGAATTTCACCGTGGCCAGTTTCCGTGCGGCTTCCACCTGATTCACCGCCAGACGCATTTGCATTTTTTCGGCCTCGGGGAAGCGGGACTTGTAGATGCGGTCGTTCAACATCGACAGCATCTGCGGGTCGAGCGATCGGGGCGGGTTTTCGACTACCTCCGGCTTCACTTCCGGTTTAATTTCGGGCTTTACCTCCGGCTTTACCACTTCGGGTTTGACCTCCGGTTTTACTTCAGGTTTCACCTCGGGCTTAACTACTTCCGGTTTGACCTCCGGCTTCACTTCGGGTTTGATCTCCGGCTTGATCTCCGGTTTCGCTGGCTTGCCCGCCGCCTCCTTCACTTCGACAGTGTAGTTGAAGGTCTTGGCCTTTCCGTCTGAATTTTCGGCATCCACTGAAAAGGTGATGGTGCCAGTTTTCAAAGGTGTGCCTTCGAGCACCGCGAGACGCTTGTCGTTGATGAGTTTGACATTCAATCCGCTGTCATCGAGGCCTTTGGCA
The DNA here is from genome assembly GCA_035550135.1 of Verrucomicrobiales bacterium. Lineage (GTDB taxonomy): Bacteria > Verrucomicrobiota > Verrucomicrobiia > Verrucomicrobiales > V1-33 > V1-33. The sequence goes on along the minus strand of DASZQB010000027.1, from coordinate 34,609 downwards.
GTGGCTTTGATACATCCGCGGACGAGTTCCTGGGTTCCGGCCGCGAGCGGCCGGTAAACGTCCAGTCCGCGCAGTTTGCCGCCGCTGACGTCCACGGCCTCCGCCGCGGTGATCTTGAAGGAAAACTTTGCCGGTGGAGACTCTTTGGAACCGTCTTCGTTTTTGGCCACGACGGCGAAAGTGAATTCGCCAGGCTTGCGCATGTCTCCTTTGACAAACTGGCTCTTTGTGCCGTCGCTGTTTTCCTTGGACGCGGTGTCAAGATAGAGATCGTCCGGAAGCTTCTGATCGGGAAGTTCCGCGATCGTTGCCGCATTTTTAAACTTGATTTCGAATTCGGTATCGGTGCCCTCGACACGCGTCCAGTCACCCTCTTGCGGCAACACTTCCGGTTTCTTGTTGTAGATCAGAAAATACCACGCCGCTCCGCCACCTCCGAGCAGCAGGAGCAGAATGAGAATGAGCGGCGCGGCGCTCTTTTTCTTTTTGACGGGCTGATTCTGATGCTGCGGCGGGGGCGCGACGGCAACCGGCGGGGGTGCCTGGCGCGCGGCGGCCTTGTTGTCAGGCATCACCCACGCACTTTGTTCTCCGTCGTCGGCTTCACGGCGACGCGCGGGCTCCTCCGGCACATGGCGCACAGGTGCTGAGGTCGGATGGAAAGGCTCGGGATCGGTGGGGATGATCGGTGGCGGCGGTGCCGGCGCCGCACTGCCACTTCCTCCTCCAATGGCATCCAGCGCGGCCTGCCGCGTGGGGGCTGTTTCAAAAATGCGGTCCAAACCATTCGACCGCAGGGCATCCATGACTTCGTAAGAGGGTGCTGCCAGGATCAGCTTTCCATTCTCCCGCTCTGCCCAGCGTTTCAACGCCACGACTTGCGTGATTCCCTCCACGTCCACGGACGAAACGCCGGACATATCGATGATTACCGCCGCACCGGGGAACGATCTCCCTCTCAAAGCAGACGACAGGGCTCGTGCAGCTTCACCGTCCAGCGCCCCGGGCACCGTTGCGATGACTGCATTTCCGGAAACTTCCACTTCTTGGCTCATGCCGCCAACCGTGGCCGAACCGTGAGGGGATTTCAAGACTCAGTGCAAATAACTTTGGTGGGGTGATTATCGGAGAAAACCCTGTTTTTCTGATGGAGTCCGACTGGGCTTCGCTTTCCTTGCGCCCCGCCTTTTTGCCGGTTAGAGTCAAACAGAGGCGGGTTGCCCCGTGCTTTACTTTTCAACAATGAGTCCGCTCGCTTTAGAGATCGAAGAAACGCTGCAGCGCCTGGATGCTCCGACTGCCGTCCGGCTGGAGCGACTGGTGCGGGATGTACTCCATCTGGTGCGGCCCAGCGGCGAAAGCAGGCCGAATGCCGCAAATGGCGCACCCCGAATTGAATGGCTGCAAAAACTGGATCGACTGAGAGGGGCGGTCGGAACTGGAAAAAAGCATCCTTCCACGGACGAGATCATTGACGATTTACGATCCGAACGGTGCTGATGAGTTATTGGGATACATCGTGTCTGATCAAGCTCTACACTCCCGAGCCGGATTCCATGTTGTTTCGGTCGCATCTTGCGGGCGGGAATGCCTGTGTGACCTGTGATATTACTCCACTGGAGGTCTGGGCGACGTTGAGACGGAAGGAATCCGAGGGCATTCTTTCCGCGGGTGAAGCGGAGACTGTTTTTCGTGCTTTGGAAGTCGATATTTCATCCGGTGATATCCGACTGATAAGCTGCGATTCTGTGGTTCGGCAGGAATTTCATTTTCTCGTCGAGCAATGCCATGCGCGAATTCCGCCCATTTACATTCGAACCAACGATGCCCTGCATCTTGCCGCGGCGCGATGCTACGGCGCATCGGAGATAGTAGCGACTGACAAGCGAGTGCGGGACGCCTCCATTTTCGCCGGGTTCAAGGTCTTTCCGCCTCCTTGACCGACAGGAACTTCTCCACCCTTAACAATTCCGAAACCGACCACGCCTGAGCGCCGCAGCCACCGGGGCTGTGCGGAGTGGCGGCGTCCATGATTTCGGGGAGGTGGCCGAGGCAGAAGGTGGAGGAAAGGGGAAGCATGGACGCAAGGATGGCGCGGGCGCGGGTCACTGAGCCGCCGGTAAGGAGGATGGCTTCCGGCAGAGCGGGCATGGGCCATGGCCATGCGGTTCCATTGTGATAGGCGGGCTTGCGGCGCGTGTCTTCGTCACCCTGGTAGTGCGGCCAGAAGGGAGCATGAGGATGATTGAGAAGGTGGCCGTCGCGATAGACAGGAAGAGCAAACGTGACTGGGCGGTCGGCGAGTGTCCGGATGGCTCCAGGGACGAGCAGTTCCATGCTGGAGGTGATGATGCGCTGCGCGACGCCGGGATCAGTGACGGCCCCGAGAGTGATCGCGAGAAGCTGGTTGGGCCGAAGGTGATCGTCCGCGATGGCATTGGCGGCGGGCGTGCCTGAGGGGGCGTGGAGGCAGTCCGAGAGAAATTCCGGCGTCTTCTTTGTATAGAGGGCCGCAATGGAATGGCGCACCTTTGCAGCAAGGGCGGCCCACTCACCGGCGGGATCAATGCGGGCGAGAAGGGTCAGGGTGCCGTGCCACAGGGCCTGGATGTCGATAGGGTAGCCCTCGCGCGGAGTGCCGGCGGGATAATTGGTATCCATCCATGTGTAGTGCGATGGACTCCAGATGAGGCCGCTTGCGGGGTCCATGCGGATTCCGTTAGGCGTGCCGCTGATGTAATGAGCGGCAATGGAGCGAAGGATCTCGCGTATGGGGCGGCCACCGGCGGTTTCATCGAGGAAGGCATCCGAATTTTCTGCGGCAAGCAGGTCAGCGGTCGCGACGCAGAGCCAGAGAGGGGCATCGGACGTGCTGCGGTTCGAACAATCGTTCCCGCGAATCATGTTAGGGATCGTGCCGTTTTCTTCGAAGCCGGCGAAAGTCTTGAGAATGTCGCGCGAGGTTTGGAGTTCGCCGGCGGCGATGAGGCCGCGAAGGACGATGAGGGTATCGCGGCCCCAGTCGAGAAACCACGGATAACCGGCGATGATGGTTTTGCCTTCGTCCCGGCGGACGACGAACTGCATCAAAGCGGCCTTCAGCGTGTGGGGAACCGTTGCCGGAAGCGGGGGGATCAGGTCCGGCGGTTCCATGCCGTGAGGCGCAAGCGCTGCGTCGAGAACAGCGGTGCCGCCGGAAGGGAGTTTGATTTCGAAATAGCCAGGACTGAAGAGGTCCGATGAACCGCCCAGACCGCGGTGGATATCCTGGGGATGCGAAACCGTGAGGCGCTCCGGCTGAACGACGAAGGAGGCACCCTCTATATTCATGTACAGCCCGCCGTGGTGACAAGGCTGACGGAATCCGGAGGGCCGCGCCGCGGTGGCGGTACTCATCACGGCGAGATTATCATCGCTGAAAACTGTCTTGTCATGAAAGCCGCGGTCCTCGATGTCAGGGCGGAGGATGAGGGAGGCGGTTTCATCACTGCCGCCGCGGCGTTCGAAGTGAATGAGCAGCCGGTTTTCGCCGGCGGCGAGGTGGACGATAACCGTTAGGTCAATCCAGTGGCCGTCGCCGCAGGGCAAGTGAAAATCCCATGCGGCGTGGCCGGGCGACAGGAGCCGCACTTCGGTGGTCCATGCGGCACTCAACTCCGTGGAAAATCCCCGGCGGACGACCCACGCGCGGCAGCGGTTGAACAGCATGCGGCGGTCCACGGGAACACTCGCGTGGGGGTTTGCGGCGAGGAGGGCGTCATATTGTGTGCGGATGGCGCCCCACGCCGCGCGAATGTGAGTCATGGCTCCCGTACCGTTTGTCAGGAGAAGGTGAAGATCGGCGGATGAGCGGATCTCTTCGCCGGACAACGTGGAACACAGCGCCAAAGGGCTTGCGGAACTTGCGGGAACTCTCCCGGCGGGTGATTGCGTCAGGGGAATGAGTACACGGTTTAGCGTTCCCTGCTGATGGAGCTCCGCGCGCAGTGTATCCGCCTCCGTGAACGGCAGTCGCGCGTGGTGCAGATTAGCGGTCTGCGGACTGCTTTCTGCCAGCGCGGTCACCGTTCCGCCGGAGAGCAGCGCGGAGTTGAATGGTGCTGGCGCCGCAATGACGAGCGGTTCCCCCGCCGGCCAGACAATGGTGCGCCGCTCATCGCGCGGAAGCGTGACCACCAAAGCATCCGATAGGGAAGCCTGTGCCACAGGAACAACTGTCACCACCGGTTCCTCCGAGGGCACGCAATACACCGCACCGGGAGGAAGTTCCAAAAAGAAGAGTTCGCTTTCTATGCCAACAGACAGCGGGACACCGGTCCAAAGACATGCGCCGGGACAGGCTGGAGTGAACGCAGAAGCGTTCCACCTGGCCACAGCAGCCGTCTGATCACCCAGATTGGCGACGATCAGAACCGATTGCCCTCCCGCCGCCGGTTTGCGGCGAAGGGCAAGCACCGGCCCGTCACCTTTGGTGATGATTTCCAGCACTGCGCCCGAGTGAAAGGCGGGATGTTCTCCCAGGAGCGTATTGAGCGCCGCGATTTCCCTAACCAGATTTGGCTCCGCTCCGGTATTCAGCGGAGATGCGCCGTGGACATGCACTTTGTCCGCCGCCAGCCACTCCACGCCGCACGTGATGCCCCACGCTCCCGAGGGCGATGCCAGCGCGCAGAGCGCGGTGCGCATTCGTGCCCACACCGGTCCGCGGGCAGCGAGGCGGTTGTTGTCATGCGTTTCGGCAAAATGGAGCTGCAGGCCGTGTGTGGTGCTCTGCGCGATCGCCTGAGGCAGATACCAGTCGATGGCTCCGCGGTCGTAGTTTTGAAACAATTCACTGTAGGCCCAGTCGAGACCGCCAGTGGTCAGGAGTTCCATCATGACGGAGATCTTTCCGCCGAGCCCTTCAAGGAAAAAGACGGTGTCAGGAAATTCGCGCCGGACTTTGGCGGTGATGTATTCCCAGACCGGCACAGGAATCATGTAACCGGCATCGCAGCGGAAGCCATCCACGCCGCGGCGGCACCAGTAGAGAAAGACGTTCGCCATTTCGCGCCAAAGTGCACGGTGCGAATAATCCAATTCCACGAGGTCCGCCCATGTAACACCCCACGCGCCGGGGGAATGAAATTCACCGTCAGGGTTTCGTTTAAACCACTCCGGATGGCGCTGCATGATTTGTGAGGCCCAGCCGGTGTGATTGATGGGAATATCGATGAACAGCTTTGCGCCGCGGGCGTGGATGGCATCCGTGAGTTCGTCAAACTGCTCCAGCGGCGTGGTCCGCAGGTCATGCACGCCGCAGGCGGGATCGACGGAGTAATAATCCATGGCTGCGAACGGGCTGCCGTAGCGGCCCATGCGCGCGTGCGTGGTGGGCACGGGAAAAGGCGGCAGCAGCATCACAATGCGAAAGCCCATGGTATCGATGATGCGCGGCAGCTCATCGGTTAGGGCCCGAAAGGTTCCGGACGGTGGAATGACCGTCCAGCCTGCGGCGTCCAGTTCAGCGGCCGCGGCGGGATGCTCCGGCGCCGCCGAGCGGAACATGCGAACAAAGGCTGAATAAACGGAACACCGGGACACCGTCCATGCCGGCTGCACCTTGAAGCGAAGGTTGCCATCGCCGCCCTCCGCCCATTGCGGTGCATCTGCATTGTCAGGGAGCCAGTAGGCTTTGGCCTCGAAACAGCCGGTATCCTGAAGTGTCAGGGTGCAGGACCATTGTCCATTCGCCTGCATGGTCATCGGGAGATCCTGCCAATCCTGTCCGGGCCGGGGCGCGCCGTTTTCGACGGCGTCGATAATCTCCGTGCGGCGGATGGCGGAGGAGAGTGCATTGGTGCGCAGCCATGCGGTGCCGCCTTGAGGTGTCAGGACGGAGATGACCACCGGATCGCCGCGGTGGCAAAGCAGCGCTGTGCCGGGTGCGGGTTCCTGAAGAATACGGTGAGCCATTCGGCGGGAGGGCGATGCAGTTTCCGTGCCGGGGAGCCGCGACAATGCCGGCGCAACAAGTTCCCTAGCCAGCCGCTTCGGCAAGGGTGGCGCGGCGGTAGTCGCGATTCATCTGACGAATGTTATCCACACTGATTTCCTTGGGGCATACGGCTTCGCACTCGTAGTGATTGGTGCAATTGCCGAAACCCTCAGCGTCCATGGCGCGAACCATCGCCAGCGAACGTTTCCTTGCTTCCGGTTTGCCCTGCGGAAGGAGGTTGAGGTGAGTGATCTTGGCGGAAACGAAAAGCATGGCGCTGGCGTTGGGGCAGGCCGCCACGCAGGCTCCGCAGCCGATGCAGGCGGCGGCAGCGAAAGAGGCATCCGCGGCGTCCTTTGGCACCGGGACACTGTTGGCTTCCGGGGCGGAACCGGTACGCACGCTGATGTAACCGCCTGCCTGAATAATCCGGTCAAAGCCGCTGCGATCCACCGTCAGGTCGCGAATCACAGGAAAGGCCCGCGCCCGAAAAGGCTCGATCCAAATAGTGTCGCCGCTGCGGAAACTGCGCATATGAAGCTGGCAGGTGGTAACGCCGCGGTTCGGACCGTGGGCGATGCCATTGATGACAAGGGAACACATTCCGCAGATGCCCTCCCGGCAGTCATGATCGAACGCCACCGGATTGCCGCCCTCATTGATGATCGCCTCATTGACGATGTCCAGCATTTCGAGAAACGAGGCTGAGTCCGGAATGCCCTTTGCCTCCCGTGTCTCGAATCGTCCCGGGGCGAGGGGGCCCGGCTGTCGCCAGATTTTGAGCGTGAGGTCGAGAGTGGATTTCGCGTCAGCCATGATGGGAAAGAGTCAGCCAGTACTTAGAGAACGCACCCGGTCGATGCAAGGGGACTGAGGGAAATTAAGAAAGCTTGCGCGGGATGCGGCCATTGCTATCATGAAGGCATGGTTACCCTGACGAATACGCTCGATCTGTGGCGCGCACATATCGTTAGGGGTGTGCTGGAGGAACACGGTATTCCGGCTGTTGTCCGTCATGATGGCGGCGCTGCTTTCTATGGCCCGCTGGCCTGTGGAGGTTATGAATTGCTGGTGGAGGAAGAGGATGTCATGCCGGCTGCGGAGGTGTTGAATACTCTGCCGCCGGTTGCGGCGGACGAGCGTGCTTCTGCGGACCCGCCTCGAAGGCCTCCCTCTTATGCTTCGGTGCTGGCAGTTCTGTTGATAATTGGTGTCCTGGCAGTCGCGGCGACAGGATTGCTCGACCAGTTGATGAGGTTGGTGCGCAATTATGGTTTGGCAGGATTTTCCCGGTTTTTCTCCAATGTCGGCCCATTCGTTTCCGTTTCCTTGAAATGGTGGATCATTTACGGGATGATAGCGGGGCTGCTCGCCAGTTTTCCGGCGTGGATGCTAATGGACTATCGTGCAGGGAAAGGATTCACAGGACGGGTTTTCGTGGGACTGCTGACAGCCTTTCTCTTGCTGTTGTGTGCGTTGGCGGGCATCCGGGCATAACGCGCCGGCTTTCCCGCGCTGACAGAGCGCCGGCTCCTGCCGGTTACGCCTCCAGAGTCCCCTGTGATCCTGGTTGCAATATCCTGACAAGAGCCGACGCACTATCAGCTCGGATGCGATGAGCAGGAAACTCCTCAAGGAGGAGCATTCTTTCCGGCCGGCGTCGTTTCGGCGGGTGCGGGAGCGGCAGGCTTGGAAGAATCGGCGGGAGCGGAAGCCGGAGGGGCTGCCGGTTTTGGAGGCTCGATCGGTGCAGGGGCTGCGTTTGCCTTCCCGGGAGTCGGAGCGTTGTCCGGAGTCGGGGCAGGGGATGGCGCGGGAGTCGGCGGTGTTTCCGGCACGAAGCCGGGAACACTCGGATAAGGCAACAGGCGTCCCTCGGGCGTTGGAGGGGGGGCCGGAGCATCGCCGGGTTCAGTCAGGCTGATGCCGTCGAATGGCTTGCCTGGCGGAGTAGCGGGCGGCTCCTCCTTGTATTCGACGAGAACCGGAGGTTTTGCTTTGAGATCCTTATCCACGCGTTCCTTTGCAATTGGCCGCACCGGGCTGGCTATCATTGCAGGGCTCTTCAAAATAGTATCGTAGAGTTCCTGCGCTTTGGCGGTATCTCCTGCGGCCCACTTCATGTCGCCAAGTCTGAGCAGGGCGAAGGAGGAGAACGCGGTGCCCGCTTTGGAGACCGCTTCATATTCCTTTTCAGCGCTGCCGGTGTCTCCTGACAAAACGTAATATTCCGCGATGCGGAACGAGGCGAGGTCGCGCAGGGGATGGTCCGGATATTTGTCGAGGAAGCTCTTCAGCAAATCGATCGCTTCCCCCGGGCGTTCCGCGCTCAGTTTCTCCGCCGCGAGCACGAGAGCATTGCCGCCGGCGGGTTTGCCGCTGTGCTTCTCCGCCACCGCTTTCAGGTCCGGCACGCTGTCAGCACGGACGAAGTCAACCGCCGCCGATTTATTCGTGGCCTCCTTCCACAATTTATATCCCCAGTAACCGCCGGTGCCAGCAAGGGCAAGCACCCCCACAAGGATAAGTTTGCTCTTATGCTTGATAAGGGATTGCTCAAAACCGCTCGGCTCGTATTCGAGCACGGCGACGGGAACTTTAGGGGTATCGGCCATGGGGGGGGAGATTTTTGATGAGCGCGAATCAGGCTCCGACTTTGGCGCGGGCTTCGTCCGCGAGGGCGGTGGAAAGATAACGCTCCCCGGTGGAGCAGGCAACGGTAACAATGAGTTTTCCGGCATTCTCCGGACGGGCCGCCACCTGGAGGGCCGCATGCACATTCGCTCCAGTGCTGATACCGACGAGAATCCCCTCCTCCTTCGCAAGGCGGCGGGCCATCGCGAAAGAGTCGTCATTGGAAACCTTGATCACTTCGTCCACCAGTTTCAGGTCGAGATTGTTAGGAACAAATCCGGCGCCCGTGCCCTGAATTTTGTGAGGAGCCGGGACGACCGGTTCGCCCGCCATGGTTTGGGAAATGACCGGGCTCGCCTCCGGCTCCACAGCGATGGCGATGAAGCCGGGCTTCCGTTCCTTGATGACGCGGCTGACGCCGGTGATGGTGCCGCCGGTGCCGACGGCGGAGACGAGAATGTCGATCTTTCCGTCCGTATCGTTCCAGAGTTCCTCCGCGGTGGTCTTCGCGTGGATGGCGGGATTGGCGGCGTTGTTAAACTGCTGGGGCATCCACGAATTCGGATTGGCGGCAATGATTTCCTCCGCCTTCTCGATGGCTCCCTTCATACCCTTGGGTCCAGGCGTGAGCACGAGTTCCGCACCCAGCATGGCGAGCAGCGTGCGGCGCTCCAGCGACATGGTTTCCGGCATGGTGAGGACAATCTTGTATCCCTTCGCCGCCGCCACGAAGGCGAGGGCAATACCGGTGTTGCCGCTCGTGGGTTCCACGATGAGGGTGTCCTTCTTCAGAAGGCCCTTCTGCTCCGCATCCTCGACCATGGACATACCGATACGGTCCTTTACGCTGCCGAGCGGATTGAAGAATTCGCACTTCAGCGCCACGGTGGCGCCGACGCCCTTGCTGACGGTATTGAGACGCACCAGCGGAGTGCGTCCCACGGTTTCCACGATGTTGTTATAGATGTTGCCCATAAGAAAGGAGGGGGTGAACGTTTTGTGGCGCGGGGGGAGGCCAGCCATAGAAGCCGCCCGCTCCCGGCGCAACACTATTTTGAGACCGGAAGGGCAAAACGGATTTCACGCCCACGGGTTGTCCTGGGATATTTGAGAGAGAAAAGAACCGATGTCCGAGTCGCTGAGTTCGCCCATGAGACAGACCTGAAGCCAGTTGCGGGTGCTGAGGTAGGCGCTGCGGCAACTAAGGAGGAAGCCGGCTGCTTCGAGGCGGTCGGCGACCGCAAGAGAGTTGATGCCGTCGCGCATGGGGAGCGTGATGACGGCGGGCGAAGAATGCTCAGCGGGCATCTTGAAGGTGGCGCCGAGTTCGGCGAGGCGGGCGCGGGTGCGGTCGTGGAGGCGGCGGGTACGAACGATTTTTTCCTCCCAGTCAGTGTGCTCGAGAGAAGCCTTCAGGGCGTAAACGAGGTTCGAGGACTGGGTGAACGGAACGCCGTCGCCGCTGGCGTAGAGTCCGAGGTCGAGGTAACGCGGAAGTTTCTCTGGAGCGGGGTCCACGGCATCCTGATGGAACACGATGGCGAGGCCGGGATAAGAAGCGAGGCCCTTGCCGCTGGCGCAGGAAGCCATCCAGACACCCGAGAGGTCCACAGGGACGACGCCGACGGTGCTGATGGCATCGAGGGCAAGGCGGATGTCGCGTGACGCGCAAAGTTGCTTGAGGCCTTCGAGGTCGTTGAGGGCGCTGGTGCTGGTTTCGCAATGGGTGGTCCAGAGCCAGCGGACTTCAGGATGGCGGTCGAGAAGCCGGTCAAGTTTTTCGATGTTCAGACTATGGCCCCACGGGAGGCAGAGGTGTTCGTGTGTCAGCCATGAGCGGCGGGCCTGATCGGCGAGGCGTTCGCCAAACTCCCCGTTACTCACCACCATACCTGGCGCTTCGAGGCGGGCGATCTGAGCACAGACGACTTCATTGGCCAGTGTGCCGCTGCCCAGCATGAGTTGCACATAGTTCGAGCCCGTGAGTTCGCAAAGGCGGCTGCGGACGGCCTGGACGTCCTCAATGAAACGGTTGGCGCGGTGTGACACCGGAGCCTGGATAAAGGCGTGCCGCACCATGCCGGAGAGTGCCACTGGACCGGGCAGGAGGTTGATGGGTGCGGGCCTGGATGGGAGGACAGTGTCGGATGAGGAAGCGGGCGCTGGATTGAAATCCACGTCGCGGGGGAGAGCAGGGGCTTCGGCTTCAAATTTTTCCATGGAAAGGTGCATGGGCTGAAAAAGGGCTCCTTCGCGACCGACGAGCGGGCCGAAGGGTTCGAATCCCAGGTGGCGGTAAAGTTTGAGCTGACGGGTGGTGGCAGAAATGATTCCGGCATCGATCCCGCGGGCCTTGGCTTCGCGGGCCGCACGGCGCATGAGTCCGACGGTGATGGAGGAGCCGCGGAATTTCTTTTCAACGGCAAGGAGGCGGACTTCGCACCAGTTTCTGCCAGGAGGCAAGTGCGCATCGAGGTCGGCTAGTTTGCCGTCGAGCGAAAAAGGTCTTTGAAAGCGAACGGCGATCATGCCCACCAGTTCGCTGCCGGCGAGACAGATGATGTAAAGGTTTTCGTCGTGGAACTTGTCCACGAGTCTTTGATCGTCCTTGCGGTCGTGCTGCGGAATCTCTTCCGCGAAGGTGCGGTGGTTGAGCCGGTGGATGGCTTCAAACTCCCAGGGCTCGCTGGCGACCTTGAAATTAAAATGTCGGGTGTCGCTCATGCGGGAAAGGATTCAGCGGCAGGCTGAGCGCGGCGGCGCTGGAGTGCATTCCGAATATTACGGCGATGGGTGAGAGCAATGATCAGCGCCAGCGCAAAGCACAGGCAGGTAACGGGGACGCCCACCCGCCAGACCAGAGCCAGGAGCGGCGCGCTGAAGTAAGCCTGCACGGCCGCCAGGGTGAGACTGCGCATCATCAGCCACGCCAGGGCAAAAATCACCCACATGCAGAGAGCCGTCAAAGGGGAGAGGGCAAGGATGGCACCCCAGGAAACCGAGAGTCCCTTGCCGCCGCGGAAACCCAACTGTGCGGGCCACAAGTGTCCGGCCACCACCGCGAGTCCCGCTGCAACGAGCCACCAGCCCTCCAGACCAAAGGCCGCGGCTCCGGCGCAGGCCACCCAGCCCTTGAAGATATCCAGCAGTGAAAGGATCACGTAGGCCGTGCGGCCGAGGATGCGGCCTGCATTGGTGGCACCGGCGTTTCCGGAGCCCGTCTCGCGGATGTCCCGCCCGGTTTTCCACTTCACGGCATAATAGGACGGCAGAATGCAGCCGAGTGCATAGCAGCAGACGAGGACGGTAATGGCGGCAGGCAACCCCATGAGTTAAAAGGTAAAGAGACGCTGAAACTAGAAAGAGCGGCGCGGGGCGGCAACTGGAAAGCTCCGGCCTTTCATCTTTCGCACCCCGGCGTCCCGGAGCGCACTTTGATGTTCTCGATGCGAACATCTTCTGTGTCGATGAAAGGAGCTGCGCCTGAGGGAATCCTTGATGTGGCCTTCCGAAAGCAATGCGTTAGATTGGCGACATGAAGAGAATCGTCATATTGACCGGCGCCGGTATCTCCGCGGAGTCGGGTGTGCCCACGTTTCGCGATGCCGGGGGCCTGTGGGAGGGACATCGGGTGGAGGATGTGGCGACGCCGGAGGCGTTTGAACGGAATCCGGAACTGGTGCAGCGGTTTTACAACCTCCGGCGCGATGCCGTGCAAACCAAAGAACCCAATGCGGCGCACCGCGCAGTGGCGACGCTGCAGCAGGCCTGGCCGGGAATGATTACGCTGGTGACGCAGAATATCGATGACCTGCATGAACGCGGCGGATCGCCGGAGGTGCTGCACATGCACGGGGAATTGTTGAAAAGCCGCTGCGGTTCCTGCGGGGATTTGCAGGAGTGCCGCGGGGAGCTGACCCTGACGGATGTTTGCGGGGCATGTGCTGCAACCGGTGTGCTGCGGCCGCACGTGGTGTGGTTTGGGGAAATTCCGCTGCACCTGGATGAAATCGCCGCCGCTCTGCAGCGGGCGGATTTGTTTGCGGCCATCGGCACCAGCGGCGTGGTGTATCCGGCGGCGGGATTCGTGAACCATGCGAACCAGTTCGGAGTTCCGACCATTGAGTTCAATTTGGAGGAGACCGCGGCGAGTTTTGCCTTCGATGAAACACGGGCGGGAAAGGCGGGAGAGACGGTACCGAAGTGGGTGGAGGAAGTGCTGGGGATTGAGTAAGGAAATTAAGAAAAGTATTAGTGCGCCCTGACGTTCGGCTTTAGAAGGAAAATAAGTGGTTTGATTTAGCTTGATATAGCCTGATCGAAGAGAATGACTGGTAAAATTCCGATGCGGCGGGGTTTTTAATATCCCAGTATTCAGCGGACTTGCGTTGCCCGGCGTTGAGAGGGATTCCAGAGTGGGTGGACCACCTATGCCCGGCTGAAATCCAGAGGCGGGCGCGATGGACAAGCCAAATGATGATGCGAAGTGAACAAACCAGGGCATGGTAAACTTCGGTGATTAAAGCCAGTGCCTGTCAACGAGTTTTTGTAAGAAAGAGAGGAAGTTGAAAGGACGCAAAAGGACTTTGATCGGTGGCATTCAGGTTTGTGCAGTTCCCTGCGATCACGAGGGGAATTGCCAACTCTCCGAGCCTAACGCGGATATTCCGGCTAATCTTCGTTATAAAAGCCTTTGCTTTCTGCAATGTAATGCTTACCGATCTTTCCTTGAAAACTTCAGACACGGAGTCGTTATTTCATCGTGGCCGTGTATTGCCCCTTACGGATTTGCAGAGATTTTTGTTGAGGGAATTGTTAATGGATCAACCTGGCAAAAAATTGAACAAGATATGGACGCCGTAATTCCAAATATACACGATCCGTCGGTGGGACGCGGCGCATTTGAACTTTCTATTTTTTGAATTTGTGAAATTATCCGGTATCTATTTCTGTGCCATTGCCGGGGTCATATGCTTGGCGCTCAGTAAAGCAGTTTTCGCTGGTGAAAAGGATTCTTTCGAGGCCATGTACGCGGATGCGCGAAGGTCGTATGGCGTGGATATGCGGCAGTCCGCCAAGTGGCTGACATGGGATGGACTAAGCACCATTCAAGGTCTCGATCTGATCGTAGACGAATTGACGATGGAGGAGGATCGTGGTCGGCGGAGGTTCAGTAATTTCATGCTGGATAACATGCGCCTCGATCGATCGGCGATAGCCAACCGGATCATGGAGCGGACGACAGCGATTGAGGGTGAGCCGTCCAAACTTCAAATTCGTTTAGTAATTCTTGACCGTTATGGGGATGAGCCGGGAGTTGTCCGGTTCTGGGCGAAATATCTGTCTGACACGCGGAGCGCCGAAACCAAGCCCCGGAATCCGGAATCGCTGAGCGGCCAAACGATCCGGGTCTGCGACGTCGCGGATGGGTGTTTACGGCGTTGGCTTGAAAAGAAGAAACTTTGGATGCCGGGCGATCCTGGTTATGGGGATGCCGGGGGCGAAACAACCTGGGAAGCTCGCAACCGGGGTATCGATGCATTAAACGAAGTGCTCCTGAAAAATAAACTGATTACAATAGCCGTCCGGCCTGATCCCCACGCAGTAACTCCCCTCCCTCCGACAGCGCCCAGGCAGGTGCCGGAAGCAATCAATTCCATGCCAGGGCGGAGAGTGACGGAACCTGGATCAATCGTTCCCAAAGGTCCTCCATCCTCTGAAACAGGCGAATCTTGGTGGTGGCTATGGCTGCCCGCCGTAATTATTTCCGGTTCTGTGCTCGTGTGGGTGCTTTTAAAACGGCGGGCGTAACCAACGAGAGTCGACGCGCAAGGATTTGATTTTCCAAGCACGCCCGCATTGAATTCTCTGCCGAGGGCGCAGGTGCGCGAGTGGAACTGCTCCGGTTGGAGGTGACGGCATTTTCGTATTTTCGACATAAGGCCCAACACGGGAAGCGGATGGAGTTGAATCAGCCGGACAACGGTGCAATATGATGCATGAAACTGCTCCTTCCTCTGCTCGTCGTGTTACTCGTTGCCGGATGTGACCGGCAGAAAAAACTCAGCGACGAGGAAAAAGCGGCTCAGTTGTCCCGCGACAGTGCGGACACTGCGGAGAAGCTTGCCACCGGACGCGACAAGGAGGCGCGGGAGGACCTGATTAAGAAGGCAAAGGAGGGGAAGTAGGCCTGGCTGCGGAAAGCAGGCCGCCGTTGCTGCGCAGACTGGAGAGACCGGCGCGGCTTAGCGGCGGCGCCGAAGCGTGAGGGCCAGGCCGGAGAGCAGGGTGAAGAGGGCTCCGGACGGTTCCGGGACCGTGGAGACCGTGAAGTTGTCGATGAGCGTGTTCTGGATGGTCTCCAGTTCCATGTAAAACTGTCCGGCGTTGCCGCTCCATGTAAAGGCGCCGTTGTACAAGTTGCTGCCGCTTTCCCATGCGCTGATGGTCACAGGCGAGCCGTCGGCGAAGGAGTTGAATCGATAATCGATCATGATGTGGCGCAGGCCGACGATGGGGCTGGCGAGGGTGCCGCCGGGTCCGAGATTGACGCCATTATCAAAAATTTCGGTGCGTCCGTCATAACGGAACAGAATGCCCAGGTCCGTCTCGCCATGGTTCACGCGAAAGCCAGGCTCGCCGGCACTCTCACTGCTGTGCCCCACGTCGAAGGCGACCCAGTTATCGGAAGTGTTGTTGCCGGCGATCCAATCGAACTCGATGCGCAGACCGCCCGCTGCGAGGATGGATGCGCCCTCGCCGGCCGCCCAATCGTGCCAGTTTTCAGCGGTGCCCGTGTTGTTATCGAGGTCGTTGTGAAAACGGACACGTCCGGTGTTGCCGCCCGCGAAGAGGAAATTCAGCTGGTTTCCGGAGATGCCGTGCTGAATCCACGAGGAGCGCACCTGGATGGCGGTATTCGTTCCGCTGCGGCGGCCGGCCTGGCTGGAAAGGTCAAGATTTCCGGTATCGGGCGCATTGAAATTATCGCCGAAAAGCAAAACGGCTTTGGCAGAGAGCGGGGCGAGACAAAAAACCGGAAGGAAAAGCAGGGCGGATTTCATTAGAGAAGACGGGAACTTGAGGCGTTAGTCACGGTTGATTAACAGGAAACCAGGGGCGCGGTCAATGCATTTGTGAGCCCAGGAGGAATTCTGTTTCGGCGCGGAGGATTTTGCCGAGGGATGAGCGGGGGAGGGAGGGAAGGTGGCGGGTGCCGGCGGGGGCGGCGAAGGGGGGAAGGGCGGCCGAGGCGGCGGTGAGGATGGGGGCCGCTTCGGTTTCTGAGAGGTCGGTAACCAGCCATGGGCGCAGGCCCGCGCGGGGATCGGGGAGGGCGATAACGATGCCGCGGCCTGGAGGGAGGCCGGCGGCGGCGAGGGTGGATTCCACGGCGTCGAGATCGACGAGTTCGCCGAGGACTTTGATGACGCGGTCGCAGCGGCCGAGGATAGTGAGGACGCGGCCGGATACCTGGGCGCGGTCGTTGGTGGTGAACCAGCCGCCGGCGTCGAGAGCGGGGTGGAAGGTCCAGCCGTCCGGATCGCGCAGGAGTTTACCCTGGCAAAGGGGAGCGCCGCGGAGTTGGAGGCGTCCGTCTGCATCCGTGCGCGCTTCCCAGCAGGGGAGAAGTTCGAGGCGGGGCGGGAGTGAAGTGTCGTCAGGACGGGCGGTGGCGACCTGGGAGGAGGCTTCGGTGAGGCCGTAGCTGGGCAAAAGGGGCCAGCCGAGGGCACGGGCTCTTTCCAGCAGGGGGGGGGCGAGCGCGCCGCCGCCGACAATGATGGCGCGCAGGGAGGGGGGCGACGCAATGCGGCCGGAGACGAGGTCGTGCACCTGGGCGGGGACGAGCGAGGTGAGAGTGACGCGCTCGCGGGTGATGAGACTAACAAATCGTTCAGGGTTCCACTTTTCGTCATCGCAGACGACTCTGGATTTTGTCAGGAAAGCGCGGGCGTGGATGCTCATGCCGCCGACGTGGAAGGGCGGCAGGGTGCGCAGCCAGATATCGTCAGGTGTGGCGCAAAGCCAGTTGTTCACGGCTTCCGCGCTGGCGAAGAGGTTGCGCCGCGTGAGGCAGACGAGGGCTGGGGCGCCCGTCGAGCCGGACGTGGCGAAGAGGAGACAGCCGCCGGGAAGAGAATGCGGAGGATCGGAGAGGGGCGCGCGGGGATTGGTTAGGAGCAGCGGTGCATTGTCCATCCAGAAGTCCGGGGACAACCACGGGGTAAGGGAGGGAACGGAAATGGTGGAGGAATGGCGGAGCACTTCCCACGGCAAGGATTCGAGGAGAGAATCGAAACCGAGGCCCGTGCCGGAGGGAGGGAGTAGTTGAGGGCCGTCGGTGGCGATGGCTTCGGTGAAGGCATCGGGTTCGTAGAGGGAATGTGTTAGGAGACCGGCCTCGCGCTGCGCACCGGGGTAGCGCGCGGCTTCCCACGCGGCGAACATTTGGCCCAGCGGGTGATCCATGTAACTGGTGAAGACGACATCGCCTTCGCGGGGCGCGCAGATTTCGAGGGCGGGTTTGAGCACCCTGACATCGTAGCCTCCGGTGTCGGGAACACCGGGGGGCAGACGATCGAGGGCGAGGGGGAAACCGGTTAGGGAGAACAGCTCCCGCCACCGGGCGGCGTCGTAGGGCTCGGGGTCTTCGATGAACTCGATGGCGTCTTTCCACGGTGTGAGCAGCGGGAGAATCTCGCTGCCGGTACCGTTGCAATCGATGCGGATTTTCAATCCCGCGCCGGCGGCAGCGGCGACGCGATCCATGATGCTGCGATCCGTACCGCGGGTTTTCAGTTTCACGGTACGGAAGCCAGCAGCGGCGAGAGCGGGGAAATCGGCTTCACCGGTGATGGTGGCGTGGCTGCGGGGAATGGTGAGGGCGGAGAAGAGGGAACGGCCTTCCCTGCGTGCCTTGCCATCGCGGATGGCGCATTCAAAGGCGCGCTTGAAGAGGCGGTGATCGGTTCCTTCCTCAAAGCGCAGCAACTCGTCGATGGTGGGATCGCCGAGTTCCGGCCATGGCTGGATGCAGCCGAAGCCGTCGTTGGCGCGAATGAGGAAGCCGGAGCGGGTAAATGCGGCAGACCGCGCGTTGGGGGATGAGCGGGGGGTTAGGGTGAAGCGGTGGATGTAAATGGGTGCCATGCGACGCGGAGTCGTCACCGCCGGAAGCACCAAGCACCAAGAACCAAGCACCAAAGAAGCTCCAAACACCAAACACCAAATGAAAGCGCGCGGACGTTCTGTGACGTCCCGTGACGCTCATATTGGAGCTTGGAGCTTGATGTTTCTTTGGAGCTTGGAGCTTGGTGCTTGGTGCTTTCCACGCAGCGGTTCATTCTTTGCCAGGCTTTCGGAACTCCAGTTGATTTGCGATGCGCTCCAGCAACGCCGTATTCTGACTTGAATCCTGGATGGAAAACGTCGGCTGCACCTTGGCCTCGCCGCAAATGATGGCGAGGAGGTTGCCGGTGATGCGGGCGCGGTCGGTGGCGTCGAGGGTGACGCCTTTTTGTGTCAGGAGAGTCATGGCGTCGTGGACGATGCTGACGGCGCCTTCGACGACGATCTGGCGGGCGGAGATGAGGGCCTGGGCCTGCTGGCGGACGAGCATGGACTGGGCAATTTCCGGGGCGTAGGAAAGGTCGGACAGTTCGAAGGAAAGGATGCGAATGCCGGCGACTTCGACCTTCTGCTGGAGCACGCCGACCATTTCCTGAGCGATGACGGCGGCCTCGGATTTGAGGCAGTGGCCATCGGGCGATTCGTAGGGATACTTGGAGCCGACCTGCTTGAGCACGGCGACGGCCTGGGTGCGGATGAAGCTTGTGTAGTCCTCCACCGAGAGGGCGGCTTTGACCGAGTCCACCACTTCATAAGTGCAGATGGCGGCGATGATAATGGGGTTTCCATTGTGATCGGCGACCGTGGTCTTGTGAATCTCCATGGCCTGCCGCTTCGTGGAGATAGTAATAAGACGCCGTCCCCACATATTGATAAAGCTAAGCCCCTGCTTTTTGATCACTCTGTGCAGCGAGCCCCAAATGAGGACGAGCTTTTCCTCCTGCGGGGAGACGACGACCCAGCTTCCAAGAAAGGTCAGAGGGAAGAAAAGGAGACCGAGGATGAGGGAGAGGAGGGAGCCCATGGGGGTGCTGGCGGGAGGTTAGGGTGGATTCGGAAGCCCAGGGGAAGGAAAGGGGGAAAGCACCAAACATCAAGCACCAAGCACCAGAGAAACTTCAAACATCAAGCTCCAAAAAACGGTCTGAAGCTTCGGGCGGATTCGGATGCGGTCATTTCTTTGTAGTTCGAAGTTTGAAGTTTCCTAGCCTTCTCCGCGGAGGATAGATAGGGGAGGATGGCTGGCGACGCCGCGGCTGAGGGCCATGCCGAGGGCTGTGGTGAGGGCGCAGACGATGACGAGGGCAAGGGCGAGGGGCCAGTGCCATGTGTTGTAGGGGACGTGAAAGAGCTGGGTGGCGAGGGGCCATGTGAAGAGGATGGACAGGGCGACGCCGGCGAGTGAGGCGAAGAGGCCGAGGAGGAGATATTCGCAGACGAGAATGCGGCGGATTTGGGCGCGGGAGGCGCCGAGGGTTCGCAGGAGGACGCTCTCTTCCACGCGGTCGCGGCGTCCGGCGAGGAGGACGGCGACGACAATGATGAGGCCGGTGACAACGGTAAGCAGGGAAAGGGAATGGACGAGCCATCCGCCGCGTTCGAGAATATCGGCGAGCACTGTGGTGATGGCGGTGATATCGAGAATGGTGATGCCGGGAAGCGCCTGGGAAACTTCCCGCTGCATGCGTGCGCCATGCCCGGAATCGTGGACGCGCGCGCCAAACGCCCAAGACGGCGTGATGCCGGCGGGAGGGGATTGAGTTGTGAGCATGACCGGGAAATTGTCGAGCATCCGATCCCATGAAATTTCATGCAATCCTGTGACGATGCATTCAAGTTTATGGTCGCCGGAAGTGAAGGTAAGACGTCCGTTGATTTCGACCTTGAGCGTTCTGGCGAGGTTCTTTTCAACGGATACTTTGAGTGCCTCGCCGTCGGCGGGGGGCGGATTTTTTGGATCCCACGTGACCCGATAGGCCTGGGTGAAGAGCCAGCCAGGGATGCGGATGGAATCGTTGCCGGGGTCGCGCGGTCTCCGTTCGTTAGGCGCGCGGCCGTTCACGCGAGACAGCGTCATGGTGGCAAAGGGAGCTTCGCCGACGACTTCCGCGCCGCCGGCTTTGAGGACGGAGGCGAGCGTCTCACGCTGCTCCGGCTTGAGATCGATGACGAAGAAGTTCTCCTTCATGCCGATTTTCCGGGAGTTGAGAAACTCGGCGAGCATGGACTGGGTGAGTACGGTGGTGAGGACCAGAGCGACGCCCATGCCGACACTGAGAAGGAAGAGTTTCGTTTGGTTGCGCGGCCGGTAGAGCGCCGCGAGTCCCTGACGCAACGTGAACGGCCACCATGGCCGGACCACGGCGCGCGCCAAAAGCATGATGATCCACGCGCCGAAAATGAGCCCCAGCATTCCGAGGAGGAGCGCGCCGCAGAATTGCGGCCCCAGATTGGGATTGTCGGGCGGGCTGAGTGTACGGGAGAGCCAGAGGAGTGATCCGGCGACGAGAGGCAGCATGAACCATGCGAGAGGATCGCGCCAGAGTCTGATCCCTCCGGTAACGGGAGCGCGCACGGCGGCGAGCGCGGGTACGCGGCGCACGCAGAGGAGAGGCAGCAGCGCAAAGCTGAAGCAGAGGACGAATCCGAAGATGAGCGCCTGACCGGCGACGGATGGAGAAAGGTGCGTTTCGATGTCCACGGGCAGGACTTCGTGCAGAACGAAGGGCGCGGCCTTCACTGCGGCATAGCCGAGCAGCACGCCGCCCGCGGCGCCCGCGACGCCGAGCCACATGCCCTGAATCACATATACCGCCATGGCGCGTCCTGGTGAACAGCCGAGGCATCGCATGGTGGCCACCACGGGCAACCGCTCCACGGCATGCACATGGATGGCGCTGGCAACTCCAAGCCCGCCGAGCACGAGCGCGACGAAGGCGATGAGACTGAGAAAACTGTAGATGCGCTCGAGCACCTGGGTGATGTTCCGTTTTCTGTTAGATACGGACTCTACGGACGCACCCTCGGCGCGCAGTTGCCCCTTCATGCTGTCATTGACGATCTTATCCACATTGACGCCGTCGGGAAAGAGCACCCATGCGCGGTGATTGGTGAACGTGGAGCCGGGAGGGATGCCGGTTTGCGGCGCAAGCTTCTTTGCAAAGAACATCTCCGGTGCAAAGGCCGACATGAGATTGACGGTGGGCGGGGGCTTCGTCAGCAGACCAAGCACGGGCAGATCGAGTTCCCCGATGCGGATCATGTCGCCGGCCCTGACCGCCAGATGTTCGGCGAGAGCGGGTTCGAGAACAAAGCCTTCGCCGGCCAGGCAGCGGGACCATGCATCGTGCGGATCGGAGACCGGTTTTCCGAAGAAAGGAAAACCTTCCTCAACAGCGCGGGCCTGCACCAGCCTGACATTTTGATTCGCGACTGCCATCGCCATCGTGGCGAAGGAGGTTTCACGCTGGACCTGTGCGTTAGGGAGCTTCCGCAGAATCTCTTCCGCTTTTTCCGTCAGGGGCTTTTTTCCCTGCACGAAGACATCCGCGCCGAGCATGGCGCGGGCTTCGTTGTCCAGCGCCTGGAGCAGGCTGTCGCGCAGCGAACCGATGGTGACGAGCGCGGCGATGCCCGCCATGATGGAGACGGAAAACATCAGAAGCCGCGCCCGCGCGCGCCGGCTGTCGCGCCATGCCATGCGCCAGCACCACGGGGAAAAGAGGTGGAGGAGAAAATTCATGGAGGAGAGGTCAAGTCACGCGCCCGGAGAGGCGCTGCACGATGGTGTCCACATCATAAACGCAACCGCCCCACGTGCCGCCGCTGGCGGACTGAAGGGCGGCCCAGAGTTTGGTGTCGTCGGGAAGGAGCGGATGAGGCTTTAGATTCGGATGCAAAGGGCGGGAGTTGAGAAGAGCAGCGGCTTCATCGCTGGAACGTCCGGGAGCGATGAAGTTCACGGTGCCGGTGAGAGCATTGCGGTCGATTTCGATGCGTACGGTATCGCCATCGCGGAGTTTTCCAATGGGGCCTCCAGCCAGGGCTTCGGGACCGGCGTGGCCGATGCAGGCGCCGGTGCTGACGCCGGAGAACCGGGCATCTGTGATAAGCGCGACATGTTTTCCAAAAGGCAGGTGTTTGAGCGCGCTGGTGAGCTGATAGGTTTCCTCCATGCCGGTGCCCATGGGACCGCAACCGGCGAGAATGATAACGTCGCCGGCGGCGATGGCGCCGCTGCGAATGGCTTGCATCGCGGAGGCCTCGCTGGCGAAGAATTTCACGGGTCCCTCGTGGCGATAGACGCCGTCGGCACCGACGACAGAGGGATCGATGGAAGTGCTCTTAATCACCGCGCCGTCGGGAGCGATATTGCCGGAAGGGAAAGTGACGGTGCTGGTGAGACCGCGAGCTTTTGCTTTGTCAGGAGGAAGGATGACATCGTCAGGGTCCACACCGTCGAGCTGGCGGAGGAGAGCGCGGAAACGCTGACGGCGTTCGCTGGTTTCCCATGCATCGAGAACATTGCCCAGGGGCTGGCCGCTGACGGTCATTGCTGACAGGTCGAGGAGGTTGAGCGCGCGCAAGTGGAGCATTACTTCCGGCACGCCGCCCGCCATGAAGACGCGCACCGTTGGATGGTGCACGGGGCCGTTAGGGAGGACGCTGACGAGGCGCGGGGTGCGGCGGTTGATTTCCATCCAGTGCCGGACCGCGGGACGCTCCAGGCCGGCGGCGTGGGCGATGGCGGGGATGTGAAGCAGGAGATTTGTGGAGCCGCCGAAGGCCGCATGGACGGTCATGGCGTTGCGGATGGCGGCATCGGTTAGGACACTGCGCATGGTTAGGGGGGTGCGCTCCATTTCCACGACACAGCGGGCGGCCTGGCAGGCGATCTCGCGCCAGACGGCCTGTCCGCTGGGAGCGAGCGCGGAATGTGGAGGCGCGATGCCAAGGGCTTCAGCGACGACCTGCGAGGTCGCGGCGGTGCCGAGAAACTGGCATCCTCCGCCGGGCGTGGCGCAGGCGCGGCAGCCGAGATCCGCGGCTTCTTCAAGGCTGATCATGCCATGTGAATAACGCGCACCCATGGTCTGCACAGAGCCGGCGTCTTCACCCGTGGACGGAGGCAGCGTGACGCCGCCGGGCACCAGCACGCAGGGCAGGTCATGCATGGCGGCGAGAGCCATCATCATGGCGGGAAGACCTTTGTCGCACGTGGCGACGCCGATGACACCGCGGCGCACGGGAAGGCTGCGGATGAGACGCCGGAAAACGATGGCGGCATCATTCCGATAGGGGAGGCTGTCGAACATGCCGGTGGTGCCCTGAGTGCGGCCATCGCAGGGGTCACTAACAAATCCGGCGAAGGGCATGGCGCCGAGCCGGCGGAGTTCCTCTGCGGCGGCCCTAACCTGGAGTGCAATTTCCCAATGGCCGGTGTGATAACCGAGCGCGATGGGTTCGCCGGTCTCTGCGCGCAGGCCGCCCTGCGTGCTCAAAATGAGATAGGGCGCGCGGCCCATCTCCTCCGGCCGCCAGCCCATGCCGGCATTCTGACTCCACCCGAACAGGTCTCCGCTGGGACGCTCGCGGAGCATTTCGTCGGTGAGCGGGAGTTTTCCAGTTGGGCCTGCGGCTTTCGTCTGCACGGAAAGCAGGGCATCGTCGCAGGGGAAGAGGGGGTGAGTCATGGAAGGAACATTTCACGTCAGAGGGGCGGGGGCAAGTTTTGGCGTGGGTTTGCGAATGCGGACCGGACAGGCCTTGCAGTGGGAAGGATAAAGTCTATGCTCACGATATGACTTTCGAAGATCCCTCACTTTCAAAGGCCATGCAGCGCCGGACGTTTCTCAAGGCGCTGTCGGCGTCGAGTCTGGCGGCATTGATGTCACCGCAGCCGCGGTTGTTTGCGGAGGAAAAAGTGGTGCATCCGAAGGCCAAGGCGGATTGCTGCATTTTGCTGTGGATGGCGGGAGGAATGGCGGCGCCCGAGACGTTCGATCCGAAACGTTATCTGCCGTTCGAGAAGGGGCTGGCGGTGGAGAAGATACTCAGCACCTTTCCGTCCATATCCACGGCTCTGGACGGTGTGAAGATCAGCGCGGGGTTGGAAAATGTGGCGAAGATCATGGACCGGGCCACGCTGATTCGCTCGCACGTGCAGCCTGACCTGGGAAGCATCCTGCATTCGCGGCATCAGTACCATTGGCATACGGGCTACGTGCCGCCGCAGACCGTGGCCGCCCCGCACATTGGCGCGTGGATGGCGAAGGTGCTGGGCCCGCGGAATCCGGTGATTCCGCCGTTTATCAATATCGGCCAGCGGCTGGAGGGCGTGGGCGAGAGTGAAGAGTTGAAGGCGTTTACGACGGCGGGATTTTTCGGCAGCGAGTTCGGGCCGTTCAATCTGCCTTATCCCGAAGAGGCGGCGCGCTCGGTGAAGCCGCCGGAGGGCATGGAGGCGGGGCGTTTTGCGAACCGCTACAAGCTTTATAAGCAACTCGTGGACCGCAATCCGCAGCGGGAATTCATGAGCGATCACCAGCAGCAGTCCATGCTGCGCGCGTTCGACAATGCGCACCGTCTGCTGGAGTCGAAGGAGAAGGATGCCTTCGATATCTCGCTCGAACCCAAGGAGGTGCTGGCGGAATACGATACGGGAAGATTTGGACGCGGCTGCCTGCTGGCGCGCCGGCTGGTGGAGGCCGGAGCGCGTTATATTGAAGTGACTACAGAGTATGTTCCTTTTGTACACTGGGATACACACGAAAAGGGCCACGAAACCGTGGAGAAGCTCAAGAAAGAGATCGACCGGCCCATTGCCCGGCTGATTCGCGATCTGGAGGAGCGGAAGATGCTGGACCGCACGCTGGTGATCATTGCGAGCGAGTTCAGCCGCGACATGATGATCGAGGGGGTGCCGGGTTCCACGGCGAAGGATCAGTCGCGCGCGGTGACGGATGTGCTGAAGGAGCCGATCCATTACGGACTGCACCGGCACTTCACCGGAGGCACCAGCGTGGTGATGTTCGGCGGGGGAACGAAGCGCGGTTATGTTCACGGGCAGACGGCGGACGAGCGTCCGCTGGTGGCGGTGAAGGACCCGGTGACCATCACTGATCTGCACGCGACGATTTTTACAGCCATGGGTGTCAGCCCGAAGACGGCATATGATGTTGAGAAGCGGCCCTTCTATGCTACGAACGACGGCAAGGGGAACGCAGTGACGTCCCTTTTTGCCTAACCTCGTCCTGACATACCGACCCATTCATGAAGCAAGGCCGCGTACCTCTGTTCCGTTCTGTCGTCAAAGCCCTGCGTGAAGCGCAGGGTTTTTCGCGCCGGGAGTTCATCAAAACAACGGCTGCCGCAGGCGCAGCGTCGCTTCTGCCCGGATGCGCTACCACCGAAGGTTCGAAAAAGGGCGCTAACATCACCGGGCCGGTAGCCGTGGTGGGTGGTGGCATCGCGGGATTGACCGCGGCCTATCGCCTGATGAAGGCGGGAGTGGATGTTCATCTCTATGAAGGCTCGAACCGCACGGGCGGGCGGATGTACACAAAGCGGGGATTCAATTCCGAGGGCATGTTCTGTGAGCTTGGGGGAGAGCTTGTGGATTCGAACCACACGGCGCTTATCAAGCTCGCGAAGGAACTGCACGTCGATATCCAGCCGCTGCGCAAGGGTGAGAAGGGCGTGGATCTCTACTTTATCAACAATCAGCGTTACACGGACGCCGACCTCATCCCGGCGTTTTCGGGATTGGCGCTACGGATCGCGGCGGATGCGAATGGGCTTCTCGACGAGAAGGAGGAATACACCGCGAAGGCGAAGAGGCTGGATGCGATGAGCCTGCGCGAGTATCTCGCGGATGCCGGCGCAAAGACTGATCCGTGGCTGATCAAGATGCTGGATATTGCCTACCTCTGTGAATATGGGTTGGAGACGAACCGGCAGAGCGCGCTGAATCTTGTCGATTTCATCGGCACGGACACGTCGAAGGGATTTGAGATGTTCGGCGACAGCGATGAAGCGCATCGCATCGCGAATGGAAACGAAACCCTTCCGCTGGCGGTGCGCGCGGCAATCGAGCGCAGGGTGCCGGTGCGCACGGCTCACGTGCTGACGGGCATCGGCATGGATGGGAAGAGGATTCGCCTTACATTCCAGACGGGGTCAGGGCTTCTATCCCAATCGTATGATCACGTGGTCTGCGCCATTCCCTTTACGACCCTGCGCCGTGTGGCGGGCTGGGATAAACTGCCGCTGTCGGCGGGCAAGAAGCGCGTCATTCGGGAACTGACTTACGGCATGAATGCGAAGTCCATGTGGGGCTGGAAGAGCCGAGCATGGCGCGAGGCGACTTTGCCGGGCCGCGACGTCTTTTGTAATGGTGCGGTCGTCACCACTCAGGGCTATCAACAGGTGTGGGAAACGAGCCGCGGACAAAAGGGCAGCGCGGGCATTCTAACGAATTTCATGGGTGGAAACACCGCTGCCAATTACAATCAATCCAAAGCCAATGATGCCGCATTCCTTGCGGAGATTGCGCAGACGTTCCCCAGCCTGAAGGGGCTGCATGACGGAAATCGGGCGGTGATGAACTGGCCGAAGATGAGATGGACGCTCGGCAGCTACAGCGCCACGGGCGTGGGGCAATACACTTGGATGTATGAGGCCGCCGCGGAGTCCGCGCTGGACGGAACTTTGTTGTTCGCGGGTGAGCACACCAGTATGGAATCCGGCGGGTTTATGAATGGCGGAGTCGATTCCGGCGAACGCGCCGCGAAAGAGCTGCTGGGGACGTGAGCGTTAGGACGCCTGCCGGCCAAGCTCCTCTGCGGCTTCAGCAACTGATTCGGCGCTGACTGAGGAAAGGGAATGGTGCGAGGACGGGGCAGGGAAGTCCTGGCAGCGGCGATACACGGGATCGTAATGGCGATCGAGGATGGAGATGACGAATTCCCGCCATTGTCCGGCACGGATCATGTCGTGCCACACGGTGAGTTGCTTGCCACCGCAGGCTTCTTTGAGTGTTTGCAGTTTTCCCAGCAGGGCGTCCGGTGCGGCGGTGAAATGAGGATACTCGCGGATGAGATAGTCTGCACGCTGTTCGGCGGGGACGGAAATTTCGTGGACGGTGGAACTGAGCATGGCCTGCCAGAGAGGCTCCGGCAGCCAGAGGCGTCCGAGTCGTTTGCTTTCGCTTTCGACCCAAACCGGTTTGGTCAGGTCGAAACGTTCGATCTTTTCAAGGAGCAGGGACTCGAAGTGTTTTTGTGAGGGTTGCGGCCGGTCAGGTTCGTCGCCGAGGAGACTACCGCGGTGTTCGCCGAGTCCCTCGAGATCGAGCACCTGATGACCTCCAGCGGCCATGCGGCGGAGCAATTGCGTTTTACCGGAACCGGTGAGGCCGGTAAGCATATGGCAGCGCAGTTGCGGGCAGAGATGTGTCAGGCTTTCGCGGACGTGGGCGCGGTAATTTTTATAACCGCCGGCGATCACAGTCACATCCCAGCCGACGGCGTGAAGGATGAGAGCCATTGCGCGGGAGCGCTGTCCGCCGCGCCAGCAATAGAGAAGGAAACGCGAGTGCTCCGGATGCGGCGTGAAGAACGTTTCAAGATGCGCCGCTGTATTCCGGGCCACCATCGCAGCACCGAGCCGCCTTGCATCGAAGCGCGAGACCTGATGATACAGCCGGCCCACCTCGGCGCGCTCGTCGTTGGTGAGCACCGGCAGATTGACTGCGCCGGGAATGTGGTTCTCCGCATACTCGGCAGGCGAACGCACATCGATGATCCGGGTGAATGGCTTTTGGGCCATGCATTCAGACCAGTTCAAATAGCGCATGGCGGGAGGAATATCTTCCTAACTTTGCGCCGGCCGCCTCCAGCACACAAACTCTCCGTCCGAGATCGAGCTCATGGCGGCGATGAACACGTCGTTGTTGAA
This sequence comes from Verrucomicrobiales bacterium, assembly GCA_035550135.1. GTDB lineage: Bacteria > Verrucomicrobiota > Verrucomicrobiia > Verrucomicrobiales > V1-33 > V1-33. The sequence continues at coordinate 6,909 of DASZQB010000027.1, read as the reverse complement.
GCCGGGAAGTTTCTGGAGTCGCTCCAACAGGGCGCTGTCTCCCTCGGACCCGTGAGGGATGATGCATTGTGCGCTGGACCCCATAAGAACCCAGAAGATATCCGTGAAGGAAAGACCAGCGTCCAGTGTGCGGATCAGCACCTCCTGCAGACTCTCCCACGTGATGCGTTCGGTGCGGCCATCGGAGTATTCACATTGGATATTGCGGTCATCAAAACGCACGGTGCAGGTTGGTGCGGGCATTTCAGGTGTCATCGTTTTACGGTATTCCGGCGCAGGGCAGAGGGATAATTGAGCGTTAATTCCTCACCCCGCAAATGCTCGCTGTGCAGAATCCATTCCCGGTCCATTGGAATACCTCCGGCAACCGCGTGCTCGACAAAGGCACTCTGTCGCGATAAATTGCCGCCGATGAGTCCTGGTCTCGAAAAAGTTTTACAGGTAGTGGATGAACTGCCGGAAGCCGAGCAGTTTGACCTCTACACGCATCTGAGGGGAAGGTTTAAACCGGATGCCGTTGATGAGGGAGACGAATCCGCAGAGGTCGAGGCAGATTGGGACAGAGAGTTGGAGAATCGTGTTCGCGACGTTGAGGAGGGCAAAGTCGTACTCGTTTCGGGAGATGAATTCGAGCGCCGCACCGCCGCACTTTTTGATGAACTCGGTATTCGCCGCCAGGCGGACAGCGTGCCGGGAGCATGAAGCTTCCGACAGTGCACCCCTCGGCATGGGACGATTTCGAAGCCATCATTCGCTACCTTGCAGACGAAGCCGGAGCGGACATAGCGCTCAGTTTCGAAAACTGCGTCTTTTATTATCTCGGAGAAATTCAGCGGGAACCCCTGATGCACCATGTCCGTCGTTTTGAGGTTCGGCGGGTGAACCTTCGGCCACGCTTTAGAGAATATTACATCGCTTACATGCTCTGGCAGGGGAAGGTTGTCGTCCTCGCGATTGCCCATGCAAAGCGCCGACCGTTTTATTTTCGCGCCCGTATCAAATCCGCAAGACGCATGTTCTGAATGCGCCCCGAATACCGAATACGCGCTCGCATTGTCCTTGACTCCCGAACCGCGCCGGATACCCCATGCTTTGCTATGCCACGAACTGTCACTCTCTTCACCGGTCAATGGGCGGATATGTCCTCCGCCACTATCATGCAGAAGGCTAAGTCCTTTGGATACGATGGCGTGGAACTGGCCTGTTGGGGAGATCACTTTGAAGTCGCGAAAGCGGATCAGGCTTACTGCGATGCCAAGCGCGCGCTATTGAAGGAACACGGGCTTCAGTGTCATGCTATTTCCACTCACCTCGTGGGTCAGGCGGTGTGCGACAACATCGATGCCCGGCACCAAACGATCCTGCCGGATTATGTGTGGGGTGACGGCGACCCGGAAGGAGTGCGTCAGCGCGCGGCGACCGAGTTGAAGAAAACGGCGGAGGCTGCCCAGCGATTCGGGGTGAAGGTGGTGAATGGGTTCACCGGCAGCAGCATTTGGCACCTGTGTTATAGCTTTCCGCCGGTGCTGCCGGGTCAGATCGACGCGGGATACAAGGATTTTGCGAACCGGTTTCTGCCGATTTTGGATGTGTTCCAGAAATGCGGCGTTCGTTTTGCGCTGGAGGTCCATCCGACGGAGATCGCGTTCGATATTGCCTCCGCGGAGCGCGCGCTGCAGGCGCTGGATTATCACCCGGCGTTCGGTTTCAACTACGATCCCTCGCACTTTGGATACCAGGGTGTGGATTATGTCGCGTTCATCCGCAAATTCCCCGACCGGATTTTCCACGTTCATATGAAGGACGTCGCCTGGAATCTTGGCAGCGAAGCCGGTGTCTTTGGCGGCCACGTCGATTTCCACAAACCGCAGCGCTACTGGGACTTCAAGTCTGTGGGCCGCGGGAATATCAACTTCGAAAAGATCATCCGCGCGCTGAATGATGTCGCCTACATGGGGCCGCTGAGCGTGGAGTGGGAAGACGGCGGCATGGACCGCGAATTCGGAGCCGCCGAGTCCTGCTCCTATGTGAAGCGCGTGGACTTCCCGCCGTCGAATATCGTGTTCGATGCTCAGTTTGATAAGAGCAAGCAGGGGTGAAGTTTTCCGGATGCCGTGGAATCCGGAACGCAATCACCCAGGGAATTAACTCCCATCATGCCAAAGTCGAAAGCCGGTGCCCGCATCCGCGCTGAAGTCATCCGCCTCGTCGGTCTCGTGCCGGAGGGAAAATTCACCACCTACGGTTCCCTCGCTGTGCACATGAACGTCGCCGCGATTCATGTGGCCTCTGTGCTTAGCAATCTCACAGACGAGGAATCCGCAGTGCTTCCCTGGTACCGCATCACCGCCTCGGATGGGCGCATCAGTCCGAACATGTCTCCAGTCACTGCCCGCAAACAGCGCACTCGTCTTCGCGCGGAAGGCGTGAAGGTGAACAAAAACGGCTTCATTCAGAACCCGGACGATCACTATCATTATCCCGGTCCCCGACGGGATATCCGGTGGAGTGCGCTGTGATGCGGATTTCACCGCGAACGGACGACGCGAGTGCGCGACAGGCGGGGCTTGCAGGCTGGGTCGTTTTTGCAGTGAAATCCAGTCCATGCTCAAATCTCTCTTCGCGCTCGCTGCACTCGTTTTACCCGCACTCGCCGCTGAGTCAAAACCGGTGAAGGTCTTCATCCTCGCCGGTCAGTCCAACATGGAGGGGCAGGCTGTCGTGGACTTGTCAGGAAAAGACTACAACGAAGGCAAAGGCACGCTCGCTGAATTGATGCGCGATCCCGCAAAGGCCGCGCAGTTTTCCCACCTGCGCGGCGCGGATGGCAAATGGACCGTGCGGGACGATGTCCGGGTCCGCTACCAGCGTGAGGACCAGCCGCTGCTGAAAGGCCCGCTGGGAATCGGCTATGCGGTGTATGGCGGTACGCATCATTTCGGAGCGGAACTTCAGTTCGGCCATGTCGTTGGCAACCGGCTGGAAAATCAGGTGCTGCTCATCAAGACGGCATGGGGAGGAAAGAGCCTCTATCGCGATTTCCGTCCACCGTCATCAGGCGGTGAGACGGGACCCTATTACAAAAAGATGCTCCAGGAAGTCCGCACATCCCTAACGAGTCTTCCCGCAGAATTTCCGGACTATGCCGGCCGCGGCTATGAATTGGCGGGCTTCGTTTGGTGGCACGGCTGGAACGACGGCGTTGACCCGAAAACCGCGGTGCCGGAGTATGAGAGGAATCTCACCAATCTGATCAATGATGTGCGCAAGGATTTAAATGCCCCGAAGTTACCGGTGGTCATTGGGGAACTGACGGGCCCATGGGTGGATGCACCGCCGGAATGGGAGCAACTCCGCAAAGCGCAGGCCGCTGTCGCTGCGAAACCGGAGTTCGCCGGCACCGTCGCCTTTGCTCCCACGAGGCAATTCGTTCGCAAGCCGGAGGACTCACCAAATCCGGGCCACGGGCATCATGAGTTCGGCAATGCAGAAACTTATTTCCTCGTCGGCGATGCGCTGGGTAAAGCCATGCTCACACTGCTGGATAAACATACCGCCGCTCCGCAGAAGACTTTGCCGCTGGAGGGCGAAGTCTTCACCGTCAGTGGCCGCACGGCGTTTCTCATTCCCGGCAAGATCTTACCGGACGCGAAGACGAAACCATGGGTTTGGTATGCGCCCACCTTGCAGGGACTGCCGGGTCCGGAGGAACGATGGATGTTCGAAGAATTCCGCGACGCAGGCATTTCCATCGCAGGCATCGATGCCGGCGAGTCCTATGGAAGCCCCGAAGGCCGCGCCCTGTTCACAGCGCTCTACAACGAACTCACTTCCAAACGCGGCCTTTCCCCGAAACCCGTGCTCCTGGGTCGCAGCCGTGGCGGCCTCATGACACTCTGCTGGGCCGCGGAGAATGCAGACAAAGTGAGCGGATTCGCGGGCATTTATCCCGTCTGCAATTTGACCAGCTACCCCGGCATCGAAAAAGCCGCGCCCGCTTATCATCTGAAGGCGGAGGAACTCACTGCAAAACTCACGGAACACAATCCTGTGTCCCGCCTCGCCGCGCTCGCCAAAGCGAAAGTCCCGCTCTTCTCCATCCACGGCGACGTGGACAAAGTGGTCCCGCTGGAAGCAAACTCCGGCCTGTTGAAGACTCACTACGAAGCCCTCGGCGGCTCCATGCAACTCATCGTGCCGAAAGGTCAGGGCCACAATATGTGGACGGGATTTTTCCAGTGTCCCGAACTGGTGGCCTTCGTCAAAGCCAACGCCAGGTGATAGATGCTTCGACGCGGGATGGCGTTAGGATCGGGATTCCCTGGGCTGAACGCTCGGGCCAATCGACCGGTGAGCCTCACTTTTTTCCAGCCTTCCTGCGCTCTCTGGTCTCAGCGAGCAGCCGCTGCTCACGGATCAGTTCCAGCCGCAATTCATCCTCCGTGGGCAGCACCAATTTGTAGCGTGTGGCAAAAAGCTTCTCACTCCCGTGCAGCACGGAGTAGCGCACCACGGAGGCATCCTTCGCCGCACAAAGGATGATGCCCACGGTAGGATTGTCTCCGGCACCGCGCTGCTGCTCATCGAACATCCGAACATACATGTCCATTTGCCCGATGTCGCCGTGCGTGAGTTCATCCGCCTTGAGATCGAAGACCACGAAGCATTTCAGCAGATAGTTGTAGAAGACGAGGTCTATATAAAAGTCCTTCGTTTCCGTGCTCATCCGCATCTGTCGAGCTACGAATGCAAAGCCTTTGCCCAGTTCCAGCAGGAACGACTGCAAATGCTCAATGAGTGCCTGTTCAATGTCCGACTCCAGCAAGCGGCCCGTTTCCGGCAGTCCCAGGAATTCCAGCAGCACCGGATCGCGCACAAATTCACGCGGCGACGGTGGAAGTTCCGCAATTTTCTCCTCCGCCTCCGCCCTAACCGCCTTGCGGTCCCTGCTCGAAAGCAGCCGCTCGTAGTAAAGCCGTCCCACCTGCCGTTCGAGAGCCCGCGAGCTCCAGTTCTGCGCTACTGCTTCGTTCACGTACCACTCCCGCGCCGCCGCATCCTCCACGCGCAGCAGCGTCCGGTAGTGCGTCCAACTCAATTCGTGACGCAGTGCGTCACAATTTGGAAACGCGACGTAGAACAGCCTCATGTAGCGCAGATTCGATGCATCAAACCCGCGGCCAAACTCCTCCGTCAGTTTCTCCGCCAGCCGTGGCAGCAGCTTCGCCCCGTATTCCGCCCGCGCGGCGCCTCCCTGCTCGAATTCCACGATGTGCCGCCCGACGCCCCAGCATGTCCGCACCTGCACCACATCCACCGCCCGCAATACCTGCCGCCGGCTTTCTGTGATGAACTCGCGCAAGCCGCGCAGCAGACCGTCAAAACCTGTGGCGACTGGCTGGACAGCCCTGGATCTGGACGGACGCTTTGGCTTCATTTCTGAAAAAGACGCTAAGGGCTAATCCTTACCGCGTCCACCATTTCACGCCCGGCATCAGCTTGAACTGTTCAAAATCCCAGCTTCTCCGCCACATCATCCAGCGCGTCGAGCACCAATTTCATGGAAGCCTCCGTCTCATCCCCCATGTTGGAAATCCGGAACGTCTGCCCTTTCAGCTTTCCATACCCTCCATCGATCGCAATGCTGTGATCCTTCTTGAGCTGCGAAACCATCGCCGCCACGTCGATGTCCTTGTTGTTCTTCACGCACGTCAGGCCCTTGCCGCGATAACCTTCCGGCGGCAGGAAATCGAATCCGTGCTTGTTCACCCACGCATGCACCATGCTGTTGGTCTTCGCATGACGTCCATAGCGCGCCTCCAGGCCTTCCTCCAGCATTTCCGTGAGTTTACTCTCCAGACCATAAATGTGCGGAATCGTCGGCGTGCTCGGCGTCATGTTGTTCTCCGCGTTCTTTTTGAACTCGATGAAATCGAAATAATACCCGCGGTCCTTGATTGTCGCTGCGCGTGCGAACGCCCGGTCGCTCGCCGCAAAGAGCGCCATGCCCGGCGGCAGCGCCATCGCTTTTTGGCTGCCCAGGAGCATCACGTCCAGACCCAGTTCATCGAACGGAATCGGCACCGTGCTGAAGCTGCTCACCGTGTCCGTAATGAGTAATACATCCGGATACTTTTTCACTACGTTCGCAATTTCCTTCAGCGGATTCAACACCCCGGTGGAGGTCTCACTGTGCACCAGCGTCACCGCATCAAATCCACCCTTGCTCAGCGCCGCATCCACCGCCTCCGGCGTAATGGGCTGCCCCCACTCCACCTTCAGCGCCTCCGCCTGCTTCCCGCACGCAAGTGAAACATCGTACCACTTGTCGGAAAATGCACCGCAGCAGCAATTCAGCACCTTCTTCGCCACCAGATTGCGAATGCTCCCCTCCATCACTCCCCACGCTGACGACGTGGAAATGAACACCGGCTGCTTCGTCACAAAGACCTGCTGCAGCATCGGCATAATGCGTCCGTAGAGCGCCTGAAAATCCTTGCTGCGGTGCCCGATCATCGGCTGCGTCATCGCCTGAAACGTTTTGGCGCTGACTTCGATGGGACCGGGAATATAGAGTTTCGTATGGGACATGACGTGTGGGGTGGAAAACGGGGAGGGTCAGCCTTCACCGGCTTTCTGCGCCTCTCAACGGATTCTTCGCACTTTTCGCAAACCCGTTCGGTTCCCTGCGCGGGCTTGCCGTTCGCTTTCACAGGGCTGACGCATATCTCTGTTAGGATTGGCCGAGAAACGGGGCGATGGCGTCGAGGAGGTAGTCATGGTTCCATGCCGCCATCAGCCGCCGGCCTTTGAGGGACGTCCGGTCGCCGGGGGTGGTGTGCAGGCGCAGCAGGTTGAGTGCGATCTTGCGCAAAAGGGAAAGATTGCTGGCGGCATAGCCGCTGCGGG